>NZ_DBUF01000020.1:53947-170772 GCF_002307755.1 Acinetobacter sp. UBA1297 | reverse complement strand
TTTTACCATGGTCAACGTGACCGATTGTGCCCACGTTTACGTGTGGCTTATTACGTTCAAACTTGGCTTTAGCCATGATGATCTTCCTTTATTAACTACTCATGGAGGGTCACCCCATGAGCACTTGGTTTTTAACTAAGAATTAGTTTGGGCTTATAGTAATCGAAAGATTACTCGTCGTCACCTTTTTTACCGCCAGATTGGAATTTGCTGATGATGCCTTCAGCCACGTTACGTGGAGTTTCAGCATATTTAGCGAATTCCATTGAGTATGTTGCACGGCCTTGAGACATAGAACGCATTTGAGTCGCGTAACCAAACATCTCAGCCAGTGGAACTTCTGCACGGATAGCTTTAGTACCGCCAGGTAAGTCGTCCATACCCTGAACCATACCACGACGACGGTTCAAGTCGCCCATGATGTCGCCCATGTAGTCTTCTGGAGTTTCTACTTCAACTTTCATGATAGGTTCAAGAAGAACAGGATCTGCTTTCATGAAACCGTCACGGAAGGCATAAGAACCTGCCATTTTGAACGATAATTCGTCAGAGTCGACATCGTGGTAAGAACCATCAAATAGTGTCGCTTTAATACCCACAACAGGGTAACCAGCCAGTACACCATTCTTCATACGTTCTTGAATACCTTTGTCAACTGCACCGAAGAATTCTTTAGGTACTACACCACCGACAACTTCTTCAGCGAATTCGTATTCTTTACCAGCTTCGTCAACATCAATAGGCTCAAGACGGACATATACATGACCGAATTTACCTTTACCACCTGTTTGACGTACGAATTTACCTTCTTGCTCAACAGTCTTTTTGATTGTTTCGCGGTAAGCAACCATTGGTTTACCAATATTCGCTTCAACACCGAATTCACGCTTCATACGGTCAACGATGATGTCAAGGTGAAGCTCACCCATACCGGCAATAATGGTCTGACCTGATTCTTCATCGGTACGAACACGGAACGATGGATCTTCTTTCGCCAGACGACCTAAAGCAATTGACATTTTTTCTTGGTCAGCTTTAGTTTTTGGCTCAACAGCCAATGAAATTACTGGCTCTGGGAATTCCATACGCTCAAGCGTAATGATGTTTTTCTCATCACACAGAGTATCACCTGTAGTTACGTCTTTCAGGCCTACACATGCTGCGATATCACCTGCACGAATCTCATCAAGATCCTGACGCTCATTGGCATGCATCTGCACGATACGGCCAATACGTTCACGCTTAGATTTAACCGGGTTGTATACAGGATCGCCCTGTTTTAATACACCAGAATAAACACGAACGAACGTCAGGTTACCTACGAATTTGTCATTCATGATTTTGAATGCAAGCGCAGAGAACGGTGCTTCATCAGATGCTTCACGAGTCGCTTCTGTTTCAGCTTTGTCGTCAAGGATACCCTTGATCGCTTCAACGTCAGTAGGAGCAGGCAAGAACTCAATTACTGCATCCAACATACGTTGAACACCTTTGTTCTTGAATGCAGAACCGCAAAGCATAGGTTGAATTTCAGATGCTAATGTACGGGCACGTAGACCTTTCTTGATGTCTTCTTTAGAAAGATCACCTTCTTCCAGGTATTTGTCCATTAACTCTTCTGAAGCTTCAGCAGCGGCTTCAACCATGTTTACACGCCATTCTTCAGCCAGATCTTGAAGATCAGCTGGAATTTCGCCGTATTCAAACTGCATGCCTTGAGACGCTTCATCCCAGATAATTGACTTCATTTCGATCAAGTCAACAACACCGGTGAAAGTATCTTCAGCACCAACAGGGATTACTACAGGTACTGGATTTGCACCCAGACGTGATTTCATTTGTTCAACAACACGGAAGAAGTTGGCGCCAGTACGGTCCATCTTGTTCACGAATGCCAAACGAGGTACTTTATATTTGTTTGCCTGACGCCATACTGTTTCAGACTGAGGCTGTACACCACCTACCGCACAGTACACCATGCATGCACCATCAAGTACACGCATAGAACGTTCAACTTCGATTGTGAAGTCAACGTGTCCCGGGGTATCAATTACGTTGATACGGTGTTGCGGGAATTGGTTACCCATACCAGACCAGAAACAAGTAGTTGCAGCAGAAGTAATGGTAATACCACGTTCTTGCTCTTGTTCCATCCAGTCCATAGTCGCGGCACCGTCGTGTACCTCACCGATTTTGTGAGAAACACCTGTGTAAAACAAAATACGTTCAGACGTAGTTGTTTTACCTGCGTCAATGTGCGCAGAGATACCAATATTACGGTAACGAGAAATTGGGGTTTGACGAGCCATGATTTCTTGCATTCCTAAATTTTGTTGTTAAAACAGGACGCTTTAAGCTACTTTTGCAACTTAAAGCGAATTGATGACAGATCAATGAAAAACATGCCTATCATCTTCCTGATTAGGGCCTGTTTTAACCGCTTAGAAGCGGTAGTGAGAGAAGGCTTTGTTAGCTTCAGCCATACGGTGCACATCTTCACGTTTTTTGATCGCTGCGCCTTTACCTTCAGCTGCATCTAGCAACTCACCAGCAAGACGTAAAGCCATAGTTTTTTCAGAACGCTTAGCAGCAGCATCTACTAACCAACGCATTGCTAGGGCAGTACGACGGGATGGGCGCACTTCCATAGGTACTTGATAAGTAGCACCACCAACACGGCGTGCTTTTACTTCGACCATAGGGCGAACTTTTTCAAGAGTAGTCTCGAAAAATTCAACCGGATCTACTTTGTTTTTTTCTTGAACGCGGTCTAAAGCACCGTAAACGATGCTTTCAGCAATAGATTTTTTACCATCTTGCATTACGTGGTTCATGAATTTAGCGATGGTTTGGCTGCTGAATTTTGGATCCGGAAGGATTTCACGAGCAGCGACTACGCGACGTCTTGGCATTTTAAACTACCTATAAATATGACACTTCAGGTTAATCCAGCAGTAGCACAAAGTGTCGTGTGCATTCGCTGGCCTTACTACACGTCGCTTGAATTTCACAAAAATAAATGCAGAAATCAGACAAGCGAGACGATAAAGGTTTGTGGCTCTATATCCTTAAGAAATTATTTCTTAGGACGTTTAGCACCATATTTAGAACGTGACTGGTTACGATCTTTAACGCCAGCGCAGTCTAAAGAACCACGAACGGTATGGTAACGTACACCTGGTAAGTCTTTAACACGACCACCACGGATCAGAACAACACTGTGCTCTTGCAGGTTATGGCCTTCACCACCGATATAGCTTGATACTTCAAAGCCTGAAGTTAAGCGAACACGGCAAACTTTACGCATTGCTGAGTTAGGTTTTTTAGGTGTAGTTGTATAAACACGTGTACAAACACCACGACGTTGTGGACAAGCCTTCAACGCAGGAACTTTGGATTTCTCAACCAAAGTCGTACGACCCTTGCGGATCAACTGATTTGTTGTTGCCATATGGCAATTCTCCCGTAAATAAAAAACCTCAAAAAAATACCACTTTTTGAGGGCATGCAATTGTAAGCCAAGACACAAAAATGGTCAACATTTGATGCCATAACAAATGTTGACCAAGTACCTGACAAAGCTTATTTATCAAGCTTTTATGTTTTTAGCCTATTTTTTCGAAGAAGAGTTTTTTGTAACTGCTTCTTTAGCTTCTGTAGAAGAGTTTGTAGTGTCACCAGTTTCAACTTTAACCTGATCAACAGGCTTATCTATTGCTTCTTCGGCTGCAAGTTTAGCCTGATTGCCAGCAACCAGTTCTTCCTCATCAACTACCGGGTTATCTTCATCTAATGGCACAGCAGTCTTTTGAGGCTCTACTGCCTCATGAGGCTCCACCATATCTTCCGCCAAGCTTTCGATATCTTGCTGAACTTCCTGCTCAATATCAGCTTCTGTCTTTTTCTCTTCTTCAGAAGGTTTTTTCTGAAC
Source organism: Acinetobacter sp. UBA1297 (assembly GCF_002307755.1). Lineage (NCBI taxonomy): Bacteria > Pseudomonadati > Pseudomonadota > Gammaproteobacteria > Moraxellales > Moraxellaceae > Acinetobacter > Acinetobacter sp. UBA1297. Next base: position 166,841 of record NZ_DBUF01000020.1, on the reverse strand, counting down.
TTTCACCTTGGCAATCGTGTCATGGTCTTTAAGCTCAACTTCTTTTATCTTGTCAAGGTTGACCTGTTCTGGCTGTTCAATTTTTTCCGGTTTGGCAGAAACCGCAGGACTTGCCTGCTCCAAGGCTTTCTCTGAACGGTTAAATGCTTCCAGAGGTGAAAGTGAAGAGTCGTTATGCTGCTCTAGATAAGATCGTGCTTCAGCAAATGCTGTCTGTGCCTTTTGGCTGGCCTCTTCAACCAGTTTCCAGCTATAGATTGCGCCAACTGTTGCACCAGCCAAAGGAGTAAGTTTAGTCAATATAGATAGCTTAGAAAAAACAGTAAGATTATCTTGTTGCTGACCATCCTGCCCGATCCATTTTTTAAGCATTTCAAAATCATTACTCGACCCTAACAGCTGCTGTAACTGTGAAACATCATTATTTTGCAGCATACCGCTCACAGCTTTAAGGCCCATCAGTATTGCCTGTTTTTCAGCAATCAAACCCATGTCAATCTGTCGCAGCACATGTTGTACAATTTCCTGATCTTCTTTCAAATCGAAGCCATGCGCCCGTCCGGTCTGGTAAATGGTTCTAAGAGCTAACGCTAGAGATGCTGGTACATCAACCGCGGCCCCTACAATACCGGTTGCACCGCTGACTGCGCCTTGGACTGATGCAATCCATTTATTCTGCTCTGCCAGAGCCTGACTTAAACGTTTTGAACGTTTAGGATCTTTTTCGAGCTCTTCAAGTTTACTGGCACCTGCCTCGCTTAAAATGGCTTCCACCGAACTGAGTTGTGAACTGAGTTCACTCAGACATTCAAACATATAATCAGAGATTTTGTTGCTGACTTCAGGAGGAATAAAATTAGCAACACCATTAAAACGGTTGTAATGACGACCTAATAGTTGACGTGACATTTTGGGCACATAATCACGTAAAATATGCTGTGGATGATCATTAGGACTAGCTTCCATTGGACTTTTTACACGAGCAGAGCCTTCAATAACCTGATTCTGATCTGTCTGTCCATTCTGCTTAGTGGCACCACCAGGCGTTGCTTGATTCAGCATATCCAAACCTGTAGAACTGAGCTTTTTAGCCACTTTCACAGCACTGGAAATAAAACCTGCTGACTGATTATTATTAGTATTCGTCATCAATCTCCCCTCTTCATTCAGTTAGTTATTTGATAGTAAATACTAGGTGTAGTGAAGATTTAACACAATTCTAAAGTGTTTCTTTTAGTTATAAGCAGGTAACTCAAAGCATGCTATGTGCAACTCGTGTATAGCTTGCAATACGCATAGGATTTGCCATAAGAAAACAAAAACCTTTCTGTTATTATGAGTTCAATTTGAAAGATGAGTAGCGTAGCGCATCCGGCATAACCCCGCTCCTGCCAGAGTGTCCAAGCCAAGCTCATAACCTCACCATAAAGGGAACTGTAGATGAAACGTGTTGTAATCACTGGTATGGGTATTAACTCATGCATTGGTAATACTTTAGAAGATGTTACTCACTCTTTACAAAACGGCATTTCAGGAACACGTTTTAATCCAACTTATGCTGAACTTAATTTCAAAAGCCATGTAAGTGCAGCTGCAGAACAGAACTTTGACAATATTGACCGTAAACTGAAACGTTTTATGGGCGTATGCGCCATGTATGCTTATAACTCGGCTGTGGCTGCAGTAGAAAATGCGGGCCTTCAGGTAGAAGATCTCGCTGGTAATCCACGCTACGGCATTGCAGGTGGCTCTGGCGGTAACTCAACAGCTTCTGTAGTTGAAATGACCAAGTTACTAGAAGAAAAAGGCGCACGTAAAATCGGACCTTTTTTTGTGCCACGCAATATGAGTAATACCATTACTGCTAACGTAGGTGTTGCATTCAAACTTCAAGGTATGGCGCACTCTATTACCAGCGCCTGTGCTACTTCTGCTGATGCAATTGGGTATGCCTATAATCTGATTCAGCTAGGCAAACAGGACCTAATGCTGGCAGGTGGCGGTGAAGAAGATCACTGGTCTCAAAGCCTGTTATTTGATGCTATGGGCGCATTGTCTTCAAAATATAATGACACACCAGAAAAAGCTTCACGCCCATATTCAGCTGATCGTGATGGCTTTGTCATTGCAGGTGGCGGTGGTTTTGTTGTTTTAGAATCTCTTGAACATGCTCAGGCTCGCGGTGCCAAAATCCTTGCTGAAGTGGTTGCATATGCAGCCAATTCTGATGGTGCGGACATGGTAGCGCCAAGCGGTGAAGGTGCAACCCGCTGTATTTTAATGGCGCTTGAAGAAGCCAAACAGCATGGTATAGAAAGCATCGATTATGTGAATACTCATGGGACATCAACACCTGCTGGCGATGTAACCGAGCTTAAAGCAATGGAACGCGCTTTTGGCGAAGGCCATGTACCAGCAGTCAGCTCAACCAAGTCCATGACTGGTCACAGTCTGGGAGCAGCAGGAGTACATGAGGCAATCTATTCTGTTTTAATGATGCAGAATGACTTCATTGCTCCCAACATTAACGTGACCGAACTGGATGAAGGCGCTAAACCATTTGATATTGTGCTTGAAAAACGTGATGCGAAACTAAATACTGTAATGAGTAACAGTTTTGGTTTTGGCGGCGTCAATGCCTGCCTGATTTTCAAGAAATGGGATAATTGATGAATGCACCTTCTGATGCTTTCTTTTGGATAAAGGCTTTACATATTATTGCCGTGGTATGCTGGTTTGCTGCTCTGTTCTATCTACCACGTCTTTATGTTTATCATGCCATGAGTGATGATACAGTCAGTCATCAGCGCTTTGAAGTAATGGAGCGTAAGTTGTACCGGGGAATTATGTGGCCTGCAATGATAGCCACCCTGATTACAGCACACTTTCTGGTGGACTGGGGGGATCAGTTTTATCATTACCATGAAGCTTTATGGTTTTATCTAAAAGTAGCATTAGTCGGTTTACTGGTCATTTACCATTTTGTTTGTGGCTATTACCGTAAAAAACTGATCGGAAATGCACATTACAAAACACATAAGTTCTGGCGTTTTTTTAATGAAATGCCGACCCTTTTACTGTTTGCTATTGTTATTCTGGTAGTGGTCAAGCCCTTTTAATTATCAATAACCGAAAAAACCCCAGATTCGGGGCTTTTTTATTTGTCTCAGCTTTTTAAATTTATTTATGTATAAGACCTTTAAACTATATAAATATAAAATTAAAAACTGATTCCCATATTTTTTAGCTCAGCCTACTTAAAATTGCCGGTAATGTATCAAAACTTTTTATCATATATTGAGGCTGTGCCTGCATGAGTTCTTCTGCGGAACCGTAACCATACTCGACCGCAATTGTATTTATGCCATTATAACGCGCCCCTAAAATATCATACTCACGGTCTCCAATCATTAAACACTCCTGTGGCCTAAGTTGCTCCTGCTGCAAAATGAAAGCAATTAATTCTGCTTTGTTTGTACGCTCACCGCTCAACTCGCTTCCATAAATTTGAGTAAAATAATCTGCGAGCTGAAAATGTTCCAAAATTTGTCTGGCATAGATAGTAGGTTTTGCTGTGGCAAGAAATAATTGATACCCCTGCTCTTGGAGATATCCGAGAGTTTCTGACACAGCCGGATAAACTTTATTTTCAAAAAGTCCGACTACAGAAAAACGCTCCCGATACCCCAGCAAAGCCTGCTCAGCAAGTTGTTCATCTCCATTATCAAGCAGCTTAACAAAAGATGCTTTTAAAGGCGGCCCAATGGTCCAGTCAATATCCAGATCGGGCTTTAGGGGATAACCCAGTTTTTCCATGGCATAGCGGATACAAGTATGTATTCCCACCTTAGGATCAGTCAGGGTGCCATCAAGGTCAATCAGCAGATTCTTTATAGTCATGTTGCACAGTCATTCAGTAGGTTTAACGCGGGATTAAGGTCGAGAGATGAAGTAAACTATTCTATACTAGCGTAATTTGCATTAAATAAGGATACGGCAGTGCGTCCTACAGTTCTTTGTTTTTCCGGACTTGATCCTTCAGGCGGCGCAGGTCTGCAGGCTGATATTGAAGCAATTGGGCAAAGTGGTGCACATGCTGCAATTGCCTGTACTGCTCTAACCATACAGAACTCTCAACAAGTATTCGGTTTTGAGGCAAGTTCACGAGAATTATTACTAGCGCAGGCCAATGCAGTAGTTGGCGACCTACCTATCCGATGTGTAAAATCTGGCATGTTGGGTACTACAGAAAATATTAGCGCGCTGGCTGAATTTTTAAGAGCTCACCCGGATTATCAATATGTGCTTGATCCGGTACTGGTGGCCAATAGTGGCGGTTCACTTGGTAATCAGGAAACTTTAGTTAAAGCATTTATAGAGCTTATTCCTCTGGCCAGCATTCTAACCCCCAACACAGTCGAACTGCGGGCTTTAACTGGTATTGATGACCTGGGAACTGCCACCCAAAAACTGTTTGAAATGGGTGCAAAAGCCGTTCTGGTTAAAGGTGGGCATGAGAATACCCCAGACTATATTCGTAATGCACTTTATATTCAGGGTGAAATGGTGGCAGAAAGCCACTGTCCACGATTACAAGGTGAATATCATGGTTCTGGCTGCTCACTGGCAAGCTTTATCGCAGGACGCTTAGCATTAGGAGACCAGCTAGTTCAGGCAGTCCAACATGCAGAAACCTGGCTATTTGGTGTCTTAAAAAATGCAGAAACTCCAGTGCCTGATGGGCAGAAAATACCAAAACGTTTTTAAAATAAAAAGCCCGCTTAAATAGCGGGCTTTTTATTATTGCTTTATTGAGCATACAAACAACAATTTTTGCTTACTCGCCCTGTCTATTGAGGAATACGTAAAACCTGACCTGGATAAATATCATCAGCATTTTTTAACAAAGGACGGTTAGCTTCAAAAATTTTATTATATTGATTAGCATCACCATAAAATTCTTTAGAGATTTTAGAGAGAGAATCCCCAGACTTTACAGTATAAAATTTGCTTTGCGGTTCAGGTGTAGCAACTGTCATCTGATCATCTACTTGAGCCACATGATCAATATTACCGACGGCCAGAATAATTTTCTCACGGTCTGCCTGACTTTTCACCTGGCCTTTGATTGTAGCCAAATCAGTATTACTGTTATAACTGACTGACAGACCTTCTACACCAAGCCCCAGACTCTTTACATGAGCCAGTAACTGATTCGCGATCTGTTGTGCTGAAGGTTCTGCAGCCTTAGGTGGAGCCTGTGGAGCCGCTTGAGGGGCAGAATTAGCAGGCGTAGCAGCTTGATGCTGTTCTACCTTTGCTTCATTCTTTTTACCAATACCTTTTACAAAGTCAAAAAGTCCCATCGTTCTACTCCATGTTAGTGGATGAATATTGTGTATTGCTATCTTATTTTTATACCGAACAATTTAAGGTACTTAAGTTTTATTTCGGCTGTAAACAGTAAACTTATGTAAGACTTGCTACGCTCTACTTACTACCTATTAGTCTTTTGTTTCAATTAAGGATGAAATAAAAAAAGCCACCCTTAAGGTGGCTTTTTATCAGCACATGCTAAAAGATAACTTACTGAGCAAGTTTCTTGGTAACATAATCAATTGCTGATTGAACAGTAGTGATTTCGTTAGAATCTTCATCAGGAATAGTAATGTCGAAATCATTTTCAAAAGACATCACAAGTTCAACCAGGTCCAGAGAATCTGCACCCAAGTCATCCATGAAAGATGCTTCATTTTTAATTTCTTCAGCACGCATACCGAGTTGTTCTGCTACAGCCTGTTTTACGCGTTGTTCGATATCGCTCACAGGAATTCTCCTCATTGCTTGTGGCGTTTTTAATTGCCGTTAGTTTAATTGAATATCAATTATTTTAAAAGTTTATCCATCAGCCTTAAGCCATGTATAAACCACCATTTACGTGTAAAACTGTACCAGTAATGTAACTTGCTTTTTCACTAGCCAAGAAACTTACTGCATTAGCGATATCTTGTGGCTCACCCAAACGTTGCAGTGCCACTTGATCACTCATTTTCTTACGTATTTCTTCGCTCAACTGCTCTGTCATTTCCGTTGCTATAAAGCCAGGCGCCACACAGTTTACTGTAATCTGGCGGCTACCCATTTCTTTTGCCAGCGAGCGGCTAAATGCCTCAATACCAGCTTTTGCAGCAGAATAGTTGGCCTGCCCCGGATTCGCAAAATGAGCTACCACTGAACTGATATTGATGATGCGACCAAAACGGGCACGTGTCATGCCTTTTAATACACGTTTAGATAGACGATAAACAGCTTTTAAATGAATATTTAAGATGTCATCCCAGTCATCTTCTGACATACGCAGTAATAAGTTATCTTTAGTAATACCGGCATTATTGACCAGAATCAGAACTGGACCATATTTCTGCTCAATTTCAGTTACCAGAGTATCAATTGCGTCGGCACTACGTACATCCAGCACTGCTCCAGTACCTTGTTCTGCAAAGTCTTGGGTCAGCTTTTGGGCACCTGCTTCCGAAGTTGCAGTGCCCACAACAAAATAACCGTCTTGAATAAGTTGTTGAGCAATGGCCGCACCAATGCCCCGGCTTGCACCTGTAACCAGAGCAACCTTACGTTCTTGTGTCATGCGATTTTCCCTTCTGCCACTAAAACGGCATTTAATGCATCTTCCATACGACCTTTAGTGTCGAGTGGAAATGCTTTTTCAATATTCGGTAAACGCTTTGCCAGATTTGCCAGTACATTACCCGGACCACATTCTACAACGTACTGGATACCATGCTCTTGCAGGTATTGCATAGTTTTGGTCCACTGAACTGACTGGTACAGTTGTGCAGTTAAAGCTTGACGCAACTGGCCAACATCTGTCGCGATTTCTGCGCTGACATTTTGTATTACAGGTAGCACAGGTAGCTCAATGGCAGTTTGTTCCAATGCTTCTGCAAATTTCTCTGCGGCAGGCTTCATTAATGAACAGTGTGATGGTACAGATACCGGAAGTGCAATTGCCTTGCCTGACTTTTCTTTGGCTTGGGCCATGACGTTACTTACCAGTGCAGCAGTTCCTGCAATGACTACCTGACCTTGTGCATTATAGTTTGCCGCCTCAACCGAACCTTGACCCGCCTGTGAAGCAACCTGACACAATTCAACCACCTGCTCATCTGCAAGGCCCAGAATTGCTGCCATGGCACCCTCACCTTGAGGTACGGAAGACTGCATCAGTTTTCCGCGCAAATGTACCAGTTTCACCGCATCTGCCAGAGACATCGCTTCTGCAGCCACCAGCGCACTGTATTCTCCCAAAGAGTGACCAGCTAAATACTTCGGTGTTAAGCCACCAAGTTCCAGCCATACACGCCACAAGGCGATACTTGCCGTTAATAGCACCGGTTGAGTATTTTCTGTCTGGTCTAGGCCTTCACCACTTTGTGCAATGTGCCAAAGATCAAAACCCACAGCCTCTGAAGCTTCCGCAAAAGTATCAATCACACCACTAAACTGTTCTGCAAGTTCAGCGAGCATGCCGACTTTTTGTGAGCCCTGACCAGGAAACACAAATGCAGTTTTTGTTGCCTGAGCCACTTGCTCGAGTCGTTTAGCAGACATATAAAAATCCTTTATTTCGTCTTCACTCATTTCCGGTGCAGAAATTTAACATTTAATTCATCGTTTTTTAATTGCGAAATACAACAAAAAAAGGGAGCATACGCTCCCATTTTTTCTATACTTAAGCATGATGCTTAATGCATATTATTGCTCATTATTCAGCATCAGCTGCTTTAGCGAACAATTGGCGACCACGGTAGAAACCGTCTTTAGTCACGTGGTGACGACGATGAGTTTCACCAGTAGCTTGGTCTACAGTTAATGCATTCTCGGTTAAAGCGTCATGTGAACGGCGCATGTCACGGCGAGAGCGACTTTTACGGTTTTGCTGAACGGCCATGATGGCTCCTTACAAAGATCGAAAAAATGGATCAGAACAAAAATTCAGTTGTCTTAACCTGTAAGTATAGCACTTATGAGTTAAGTTTGCCTTTCAAACTTGCCAAAACATCAAACGGATTTTCACGCTTTTCTTCGGCATGCTCTTCGGCAGGTCGATGCTTATGTTCACAAGCGTCATGCTTAGGTGAAAGTGGCACCAACAATAACAGCTCATCCTCAAGCAGAGTGACCAAATCAATCAGGGCAGGTGCATCAGGATCACCTTTGATCAAAGCTTCACTCTCAGCTAGAACGATGTAATCAGCATCCTCATCCAAGCGCTCTATCAGTGACTCATCATCCAGTAACGCGATATGAAAGTCTGAAACAAGTGAAATTTCCACCGGTTCCAGACAACGCTGGCATTCCATTGGAACTTTCGTTTCAACATGACCATCAAACCACGCGACACGATGATACGCATCCATTGATAGCTTACAGTCTATAGAGACCAGTTGATGATCAATTGGTCCAACAGCTTCACGAGCAATACGAACAAAGCGAGACAATGGCAGGGTACCTGACCATGTAAAGCCTTGTTCAGCCCATTTAAACGGCTCAATCTGTGCCGGAAAGGTATTTGCTGACATAATTAAGGCGGCAATTCTACAAATTCATCAGTACTCTGTCAAAGATTAAGATACAATTTTGTACTTATTTAGACAGATCATTTGGGTTTATTCAGTCATGGATCAGTTGCAGCCGCAACCTGAAGTCATAACTTCGTCTCTTGTTCGCATCAACTCCACTTCTGGGCAGGTATCGGCTCTGGCGGCACTGCAACTCTTGCCTTGGAACGCACTGCATACAGAAGAACAGCAAGTTGATTGGCTTATCTTACACTTTAATTATTGGTTTTCCCACCATAATGTCATGCTGGTACGAGGAGAATTTGAACCAGAATATTTCCCGGCCACCGATACCTCTCCTGCCCGCATCCAGTTTGCTCATGGTTTTTTTAACAGCGCCCTGCATGAAATCAGCCATTGGACGATTGCCGGTAAAGAGCGTCGCCTGCTGGCTGACCTGGGATACTGGTATGCTCCAGACGGACGGACAAAAGAGCAGCAAGCCCTATTCGAACAGGTTGAAGTTAAACCGCAGGCAATTGAATGGCTTTTTGCCACAGCTTTTGGCCGTAAGTTTCGGGTCTCTTTAGATAACCTTACTGGTGAAAGTGGTAATAGCAATACATTTAAAGACAATGTCTATGCCCAAGTGTGCCGCTACCTGAATGCAGAAGCCCGCCTGCCGAAAGACGCCTGGTATCTGATTTCCTGTATTTGTACCTGCATACGTGGTGGCGAAATGTTACAGGCCAGCGAATTTAAAAGAGAAATGCTTGATTAATTTACATAAATCAACCGATCTAAACTTGTAACCCAATTCTCTGGGCACTGATAATTTAGAAAGTTACTGTCCGTGAACTTTGAGGAACAATAAGATGCTTCATTTAAGAGTACATCCTGAGAATCCACAGCCACGGCTTATCACTCAGGCAGTCGAACGGATCCGTGCGGGCGATGTAGTGGTCTACCCCACCGATGCTGCTTATGCAATTGGTTGCCAGATCGGAAATAAAAATGCTATGGAACGTATTGCGCAAATCCGCGGTTTAGGGCCTAAACATCAATACGCCATTATGTGCAGTGACCTCTCCGATATTGCAACCTATGCCAAGGTTGATAATGCCATGTATCGGCTGTTAAAGGCCAATACCCCTGCAATTACTACATTTATTCTTCCCGCCACCAGTGAAGTACCACGGCGTTTAATGCATCCGAAAAGGAAAACTATTGGTTTACGTATTCCAAGTAATCCAATTTGCCAGATGTTACTCCAGGAATTGGGAGAACCGTTACTCACTAGTACCCTGATTTTACCTGGACAGGAAGACCCGCTGGATGACCCTTACGAAATCGAGCAGCAACTTGGTAAACGTATTGATGTTTTCATTGATGGGGGCTTTGGCATGCTAAGCACCACCAGTATCGTAGACCTTTCTGGAGAAAATCCGGAAATTATCCGCTATGGCGAAGGTGATGTCAGTGCTTTTGAGTAGGTTTTACCCTTTCTCGGACAATTGTAAAATCATATGCACCCAACATCTGATAAGTTGATGCTGAGGCAATTGGTATGAACCTTTTTAAAGTCCTTCTTGATTTAGAGAATTTTCCAGAAGATCACACTATTTATGCCGAGCTTCCTTGGACACTTGAATCTGAAACAATTGTCGTCTCAGAACCAGACTCCAGGAGCGTAACCCTAAACATTAAAGATATTAGCTATAGCTATTTTCTAGAAGTATATATAGCTGAAGAGCTGTTGATTAGTCTGACCAAAACAAACCTTTGTTTACGGGAGAGCTGTCAGAAAGTGATCGAATACGCCATAAATGATGCCTGACCTTTAAAAAGGCTCTTTACCAATTTCTATAGCTCACCCTATTCTTTCCTGCCTACCACGCAGGTTTATCAGTTTTTTTACATTTTTATGGTTTTTATAATTTATTCAGCCTGGCTTTTCTATTAGAATACGTTCACCTTATTTTTTGCTTTTTAGTGATCTCGCTTTCTTGCGTGCAAGATCCTAGAAGTTCTCCAGCTTTCATGCCTTTGAAAATTCGCGTGGCCTATAACCGAAATGAATCAAGCGACCCATAGTTCTATGGAACAGTTGCCTTATATCCGCGTAATGGATGAATGGCAGCACAGTATTCCAGATGATCTTTATATTCCGCCTGCTGCATTCGAAATTTTACTTGAACATTTCGAAGGTCCCCTCGACTTTTTAATTTACCTGATCCAGAAAAATGGCTTTGATTTACTGCAGTTAGATATCGCACCAATTGCCAGCCAATATCTGTCCTACATGGATAGCATGAAATCTCTCAACATTGAACTGACTGCGGACTATATGGTCATGGCAGCTTTGCTTGCAGACTTGAAGTCCCGACTGCTATTACCTAAACCTGCTGCTATAACTCTGGAAAAAGATCCCAAGCAGCAGCTGATTGACCGGCTCGAAAATTATTTGCGCATTAAACAGGCAGCTGAACGTTTAGGACAAATGCCAGTTTTGGAACGTGATACATTCAATGTGAATGTAAGTTTAGGAACAGTAAATAGTATTTATGAAGGCTATGATGCTGCAAATCTGCGAGACGCGCTATATTGCATCTTTAACCGCCCTGAGCCTGTCGTTCATCAGATTCAGCAGGAACCAGTTTTACTTGAAGAGCGGATTGCCTATATTGAAGAATTGATTGAATCAGGCAAAAGCTTAAGTTTTGACGAGCTGCTCAAACCGAGCCAAGGTAAAATGGGTATGGTGGTGACATTCATGGCAGTTTTGGAGCTCACCCGCCAGCAGAGAATCCAGATTATTCATAGCGGAATAGAAGCACCCTTGACTATTCAGGGAGCAGTAGCATGACTATCGACCAAAGTGCAGCATTCTCAGTTGATGAGCTGCATCATGAAGTTCTGATGCAGCTTGAAGCCATTATTTTTGCCAGTGAAGCACCGGTCAGTCTTTTGAGGCTTAAAGAAGCTTTCAAGAACCAGTATAATAAACAGCAGTTGCGACAGTTTTTACAGCAGCTGGCTGTTTTACAACATGGCCGTTCAATTGAGCTGGTCGAAAGTGCTCAGGGCTTTCGTTTTCAGGTTCGTGCCAGATACAAACAGATTATTGCCCAGACCTGGCCGGAGCGGCCAACCCGGCTTTCCCCATCTTTGCTCGAAACAGTGGCTGTCATTGCTTATCATCAGCCTGTTACACGTGCAGATATTGAACAGATTCGCGGAGTTTCGAATAATAGCCAGATTTTGAAAACATTATTTGACTGGAACTGGATTAAAGAATCCGGTTTCCGAGAGATTCCGGGACGCCCCGCGTTGTTAGTGACGACGTCTCAATTTTTAAATGCTTTTGGCCTGGCTTCATTAGGTCAATTGCCTCCCCTGCAGGATGCCAAGGAAGCTTTCATGACGCTTGATGCTAATGCAGCACTGTCATGAATAGGTGGACTGTTGATAATTATTTCTAAGGTTATGCTGTCATGAGTGAAAAATTGCAAAAAGTCCTAGCACGTATCGGGCTAGGTTCTCGCCGTTATATGGAAGAGGTCATTGCTGCTGGTCGCGTAAGTGTCAATGGTCGTGTTGCTCAGGTCGGTGAGCGTATTGAACCAGGCGACGAATTGCGTATTGATGGCCGTAAGGTGCAATTTCAGATTGAAGATGAGATTCGTCGTCGCGTTCTGATTTACTATAAGCCAGAAGGTGAAATCTGCTCACGCAATGACCCAGAGTCACGTCCGACTGTATTTGATCATTTGCCTACAATCGCCAATGACCGCTGGGTTATGGTAGGCCGTCTGGACATTAACTCTACCGGCCTTTTACTGTTTACCAATGATGGTGAGCTTGCAAATCGTCTGATGCATCCTTCAAATGAGATCGAACGTGAATACGCAGTCCGTGTTATGGGCGAAGTTACCCCGCAGATCCGTCAGAATATGCTAAATGGCGTCGTGCTAGATGATGGCCCAGCCAAGTTTGAATCTTTTTCTGAAATTGGTGGTGATGGTATTAACCGCTGGTACCAGGTCGTGGTTAAAGAAGGACGTAACCGTGAAGTTCGCCGTATTTTTGAATCACAGGGTTTAAAAGTAAGTCGTCTTTTACGTACTCGCTATGGCACGGTTATTCTGCCGCGCGAGCTGCGCACTGGGCGCTGGATTGAGCTGGATAAAGCAGATATCGACAACCTGACCAAGTCGGTTGAGCTTAAACCGCGTCAAGGTACTGGCCTGTATGGCATGGCAAAACGTCGTACTGAACGTATGGCTGAAAAACCTATGGCAGCCCGCCGCGGTGGTTATTTGCGTCAACAGCGCCGCGAGAATGAAGGAACAGAACAAACTGCTGCACCACGCAAGCCTTATAGTCCGAAGAAATTTTAAAACGGTCTTTTACTGCTTTAAACAAAAAAGTCGCCAAGGCGACTTTTTTTAACGGATCACCGGGATTTCAATCCATTCTGCTTCCGGGAAATGCTTTGTCATGTAAGCCCGTAGATAATTTGATGTATCACAGGCAATTAGCGGGTCTTGAGAATCATCCATTCCATTATAGGCCACAGCAAACAGCTCTACCCCTCGGCTTTTCAGCAGCTCCAGACTCAGTAAAGTATGATTAATACTTCCCAGACGCCCTGAGGTAACCAGAATAACAGGGAACTGATGAGCTGCTACATGATCAATAGTAAGCACATCATCTGTTAAAGGAACCATAAGCCCGCCGGCACCTTCTAGCAGCACTGCATCATAACGTTTAGCCAGTTCTTGAGTCGCAGCATGAATTTTATCCAGATCAATCTCACGCCCATCAATTTTTGTTGCAAGATGCGGCGAAGCTGGATAAGACAGAATTTCCGGCATCGTAAGCTTTTCTTCATCTTCGGCAAACCAGCCCATGCCCATAATAGTCCGGTGCTGTTCGATATCCTCCGAAATGTTGATATTTCCGGTTTGTACCAGTTTCTGTGTAATAGTACGGGTACCATGTTCATTCCAGATTTTGGCCAGATAACCGGTGGCAAAGGTCTTTCCTATACCAGTATCAATTCCGCTCACGAAATAAATTGAGCCTGTCATCGAACTCTCCGAGCTATACAATAAATTGGGTGGTAAGTTAATGGGTATTGCTGTATCCCCTCATAAGCTGGACTCTTTACAAACTGCTGATACTGATCATAAAACTTGTATAGTGACTGCTTAGTCCAGCGATGCTGACTACTGGTTGCCGTTACTCCAGTCAGTTTTAAATGCTGGAGAACCTGTTTTGGATGCTCAAAATATAAGGTTTCCTGCTCTTCCTGTATTTCAAGGACTTCAAACCCTGATTTGCACATTTTTTCTTTTAGCTCTTCCAGACTGAGGTAATTTAACCCCTGACCCGTTAAAGTTTTAATCTCACGCAAGTTTTCTGAACCAAAGCTTGAAAAACAAAACCAGCCCTGCGGTTTTAATGCCTCACTGCATTTCTTAAATACCTGCTCCAGGTCATGCATCCATTGCAACACCGAACTGGACATAATAGCGTCAAGTTGTTCCGGAAAATCAAGCCGTTCAATATCTCCAATACACCAGTCCAGCTGTTCAGCAGCAGAAAAATGCTGTCTGACCTCAGGATACAGATCATTGAGTATGAGCTGTTCGATCTGAAAGTTCTGTTGCAGTAATATTGTTAAGTGACCTGAGCCACAGCCCAGTTCCAGTACTCGAGGAAGTTGTATGGATATATGCCGGCGCATCATTTCAATTAATCGCTGGCAAATTATCTTTTGCGCGACTGCATGTTCAGAATAACTGGAGGCAGCTTTAGCGAAGCGCTGGGCAATCAACCCGGTATCTATATGAAAATTTTGACTCACAGTAATGCTACCAATTGCTCAATTTCTTCTGGCTGAATTTGTGATGTCAGTGAGATTCTCAGTCGTGCACTATTGGCCGGTACAGTAGGTGGGCGTACTGGCATGATATAAAAACCTTGTGCTTGTAAATAGTTGGCTTTGTCTACTGCCCGCTGACTATCTCCGATAATAACAGGAACAATATGACTACTTGAGGGACAGCAAAAACCAAGACTCTGAACTTTATGCTGTAAATGATGGCTTAAATCTGCCAAATGATCGCGCTGCTTCTGCATTTTTTGCATATGCTCGAAAACAAACCGAGTCCAAGCTATCGAAAGCGGAGGTAATGCGGTACTGAAAATAAGTGGACGCATACTGTTAATCAGATATTCACGAATTACAGGTTCACAGACCAGATATCCTCCCACTGAAGCAAGCGCCTTACCAAAGGTGCCTACCAGAAAATCAATCTGGTTAATTACTGCATATTGTTCCGCACAGCCTAATCCCCGCGCTCCGCGGACACCAATAGCGTGAGCTTCATCGACATACAACATAACTTTTGCAAACTGCCGTTTTAGCGACACCAGCTGGTTCAGGTCTGTTTCATCACCATCCATACTAAAAATAGATTCGGTGACCACAATGATGCGTTCATAAGCGTCATCTGCATGATACTTTTGCAAGAGCTGCTGTAAATGGTTTAAATCATTGTGACGGTACCGCAGATATTTGGCTGAGGACAGGCGAATTCCATCAATCATGCTGGCATGAACCAGTTTATCCGCCAGAATCAGAGTCTTACCATCACTTAATGCCGGTAAAATCCCTATATTCATATGATAGCCACTATTGAACAGCAGCACTGCACGCCCGTCAAAAGCTTGGCTCATACAGGCTTCCAACTGTTCATATTCCGGAAAATTACCAGTAAGCAGACGTGAAGAGGAGGAACTGAGCCAGCGCTGTTCCAGAGGGCACTGATCAAAAAAGACCTGTCTTAATTCGAGATCAGCAGCCAGACCCAGGTAATCATTAGAAGACAGATTCAGCATATGCTGGCCTGCAATTTCAATGATCCGTCCTTGTTGCCGGTTGGCAGTAAACTGGCGAAAATTCCCCTGCTGTCTTAACTGCTCCAGCTGCTTGGTATAGTGCTCAAGCAGTTTCATGCTGAAGCTCCTGTAGCTGTTGCACTACCTCTACCAACTGCTGAAGTAAATAATCCAGTTCATTACAAGTGATGATATAAGGAGGCATCACATATACCAGTCGTCCAAACGGGCGTACCCAAATTCCACGACGGACAAATTCCTGCTGTAGAATCTGCATATTTACCGGAACAGTCAGTTCAACAACACCGATAGCACCTAATATTCGAACATCCTCAACATACTCCAGTTGAGATAGTGCAGGTAAGAACTGTTTGAGTTGCTGTTCAATACGGCGGATCTTGGCTTGCCAGTCTTGAGCCAGTAATAACTGTGTACTTTTAAGGGCAACTGCACAGGCAAGTGGATTGGCCATAAAAGTAGGCCCATGCATAAATACCCCTGCCTCTCCCTGACTGATTTTTTCAGCAATCGCTTTACTGGTTAAAGTTGCTGACAAAGTCATGTATCCGCCAGTTAAGGCTTTTCCTATACACATGATATCCGGCTCAACGCCCGCGTGTTCCCAAGCAAACAGTTTACCAGTGCGTCCAAAACCGGTAGCAATCTCATCAAATATAAGCAGGATCTGATACTTTTCACAAAGTAGCTTGGCTTGACGCAAGTATTCAGGATGATAAAAACGCATACCTCCTGCACCCTGTACAATGGGTTCCAGAATCAGCGCGGCAATACAGGTATGATGCTGTACTAAAGTTTGCTCTAGCTCTGCAATATCTTGCGGATTCCACTTTTCATCAAAAGCAGTTTGTGGAGCCGGAACAAAAAAACGGTTGGGCAGACTGCTACCAAAAATCTGGTGCATGCCGGTTACTGGATCACATACCGACATTGCATTCCAGGTATCACCATGATACCCGGAGCGAGGCGTAACAAAATTAGTCTTCTTCAGCTGGCCCTGCGCGCTCCAATACTGCACGGCCATTTTTAAAGCGACTTCAACTGCAACCGAACCGGAATCAGCATAGAAAATCTTATCGAGACCTGGTGGCGTAATGTTCAGAAGAAGCTTGCCCAGCTCAATCGCAGGATTATGGGTCAGTCCACCAAACATGACATGTGCCATATCCTGTAACTGATCTTGAACAGCCTGATTCAATTCAGGATGATTATAACCATGAATAGTACACCACCAAGATGACATACCATCAACAAGCTTGTGACCATTCTCCAGTTCGATAGTTGAGCCATAGGCCCGTTTTACCTTGAAAGCTGGTAAAGGCTGAGTCATAGAAGTATAAGGATGCCAAAGATGCTCAAGATCAAATAAGTCAGCCATCCAACACCCATCCTTCACATTAAAACTATTATTTATATAACTCATCCATCTTAATAGCGTAAAGCAATAAAATAAATTGCGAGAAACAACAAAGTTTATATTTCCCTAAGTCATATTTAAAAAACTACAAATTTTTTTGCTAGTTAATGTAATTTCACTATAAGGAAAACCATGTCCAACATTAGGCAACAGTTCGATTTTAAGTAAATTTGCCTTTAAAAAATGAAAATCAGCGATAATCTGGCAAGGTATGAGCTGATCCTGTTCAGAGACGAGATGATACTGTCGACCTGGATATTTTTGTAAGATTGAAACTAAATTTAATTGCTCAAGTTGCTGTAAACCAGAAATCAGATTTATAGGATCATCAGTTTTAATAAAACTTTTTAGACATCTTATATCGTTACGAGCTGTAACTCCCCCTGCACCGACCAGATGACAAAAACGCTTTAGAGTAGCCTCCCTGTCATTCAGAAAAGCACCTTTAAATGCCTCAAAAGTTACACGAGACATTGCATTTGGCCACTCTTCTGTAGCAACAAAGCACGGATTGGAAGCCAATGTAACCAGAATTTTAGCCTGACCGGTCTGTTCAAAAATCTTCTGAGCCAGAATAGTGGCAAGCTGACCTCCTAGCGACCAGCCCATTAAAATATCAGCTTTAACCGCTTTTTGAAGCGCCCCCTCCAAAACTGCCGGGTTAGAACTATCGAATATATCAATCAGTTCAACCTGAAAATGTAGGTTTTCAAGAGCAGTTTTAAGTCCCGCTAGAGACTGACAGCCCAAGCCCCAGCCACTAATAAGTAAAATCTTTTGCATGCTTAATCTGATTTAATTGATCGGTTCTACTATAAAATACTGCTCAATAGAATACAGTCATTAAAAAGCCCAATCTTCTGACTGGGCTGGCTTGAATCATACAAATTTTAAATTTGAGACTGAATATAATTTTGCAGGCCAATTAATTCAATCAAACCTAACTGTTTTTCCAGCCAATATGTATGGTCTTCTTCAGTATCAGACAACTGCTGGCGTAACATGTCACGGCTGATGTAATCCCCTTTTTCTTCACATAACTGAATACCACGGGCCAGTTTTTCACGCACATGATATTCAAGTGCAAGATCAGCTTTTAAGCAGGTGCAAACATCTGAACCAACATCAATACTGTCACGCTCCATATTAGGTGTACCGCCTAAAAACAGGACACGCCGGATAATTGCATCAGCATGAGCTGCTTCTTCCTGCATTTCATGGTCAATTCTTTCGTAGATTTTACTCAGGCCCCAATCTTCATACATGCGAGAATGAATCAGGTATTGATCGCGAGCTGCCAGTTCGCCACCAATCAACATATTTAAGTAGTCTATGACTTCTGGATTGCCGCGCATATTCTTACTCCTCATCATTTTAAAGTTATTATGGGTGATTGGTATTTAGAATGCAAAACTATAATTATGTAAGTTTATGATTTATATAAATTAAAAATGAGAAGCATACGCATTTGCATTTTATATCATCAATTAATTGGTTGTTTTCATAATAGATTTTTCTTATTTTGAGATTGGCGATTTTTTAAAGTCATTTAATTTATTTACAAAAAATTAAAAAAGTAATCTTATTAACTGCTGAGCTATAACTAAATACCTCTTAAAAACGGGTTTTAATATGATTTGAGTGAACTATATAAACCGGCTGAATCCTACTTTTTATAAGTAATATAGAAAAAGACAGGTCTTTCAATTTTTTAGTCAGCACTCACGCAACATATCAAATTGGCTTATTTTTACTATATTGTTAATGTGAATAAAGTATGTAAAGCTTGTTAACCTTATGTAGGTTTAATAATAAATTCCGGCCAAAAGTCAACTTTTAATGATAAATAATATAGACCATTTATCAGAATAATCAGGCTATTTGAGCAATGAACGAATCTGCATTTTCCTCTGCCACAGTACAGTTCTCTGCTGTTTCATTACAGAAGATGATTGCAGATGGTCATAAGGAAAATACTCATTATTGTTTGTTTCTCGATATTGACGGCACACTTTCTGATTTTCAGGATGATCCCGAAGATAGTTTTATTCCTGAAAACACATTAAATATTCTTCAGACCATTTTAAAGCTTGATGTGCCTATTATTGCGGTAACCGGCCGACATGTACAGGTCGCCCAGTCTCTTTTTGCCCCCTTATGCATTCCAGTTGCTGGACTGCATGGGCTAGATATCCAAATTGATGCTCATACACATTTTAAACCTGATCTGAGTCAGATTGATTTTGTCCGCTTGAGGCAGGATTTAAAAGCAGCTTGTGCATCTTATCCCCAGCTGTTAATTGAGGATAAACAGTACTCGGTTGCTTTGCATTACCGGCAGTGTCCTGAACTGGCAGACACAGCAAAGCAAATCATGCAGGTACTGCATCAATCTCATACGACACTTAAAATCAATGAAGGTAAATGTGTTATTGAGTTACTTCCTCGACAAGCCGATAAAGGAGAAGCAATAAACACCATATTAAAGCATTTGGAACTTACTCAAGTTTTACCGATTTTTATAGGTGATGATAAAACCGATGAATCCGGTTTTAGAACAATAAACAACCATAACGGTATAAGTATAAAAGTCGGCCCAGGAGAAACCCAGGCTCATTATCGGCTCAAAGATATTAAAACGGTAGCTGATTTTCTTGCACTATTTTCAGAATTCTTAAAAACGCGTGTTTTGACACAGAATCAAACACCAAATGGAGAAAAAGCATGTCTAAACTAATCGTATTATCGAATCGTGTTAGTCTGCCAAATCCCGACAAGCCCGCTGCGGGAGGCTTGGCAGTGGCGTTACAGGATGCACTTGATGAAACCGGCGGGATATGGTTAGGCTGGAATGGCGAACAAATCAATAATGATCAACAAGCCGAGTTTGGTCGCATTAATAATAAAAATGTAGAGTATCTGACCTGTCCATTGACTCACCACCAATATGAGCAGTACTACTGCGGTTTTGCCAATAATACCCTATGGCCTGCAATGCATGAGCGCGCAGACCTGATTGAATGTAATGCGGAAGAATATGAAACCTATCAGCAGGTAAACCGCTTATTTGCTGAAAAACTAAAAGATATTGCCCAGCCAGATGATGTGATCTGGGTTCATGACTATCATTTTTTTAGCGTAGCACGCTATTGCCGTGAATTAGGCATGCAAAACAAAATCGGCTTCTTCTTGCATATTCCATTTGCACGTTTAGCCATATGGCGCCAGATACCTATGGCAAACCGCCTCATTCAAGACCTATGTCAGTATGATGTAGTGGGTTTACAAACTGAACATGACCAGAACCTGTGTATGCAGGCCTGCACCACCCTACTTCAGGCACAAAAGATTCAGCAATACCTGCTTAGTTACCAGAAACGCATTACCACTATTAAATGTTATCCGATTGGGGTCAATCCGGATCATATTCAGAAAGTAGCCCGTCAGTATGCCGATGACTCACAGTCTGTTTTTGACTTTGATGCCTTAGGTAAACAGCAGACTATTATTGGGGTTGACCGAATTGATTATTCCAAAGGATTACTTGAACGTTTTAATGCATATTCCGACTTTTTAGCTACTTATCCGGAATATCACCGTCAAGTAACAGATTTACAGATTGCCTGCCCATGCCGTCTGGATATTGTGGCTTACCAGGAATTATTTAAACGTCTAAAAGAAAAGGTTAAAACTATTAATGCACAATTTGCTCAAGATGACTGGCTGCCAATTGAATGCAGTCATGATGTCGTTGCTCATGAGGCATTAATGGGCATCTACCGCAAATCAAGTATCTGCTGGATCAGTTCAATCCGTGATGGTATGAACCTGGTAGCAAAAGAATACATTGCAGCTCAGGACCCTGCAAATCCTGGTGTATTGATCCTTTCAAAATATACAGGGGCTGCTGAGCAGATGCCAGAAGCTATTATTGTTGATCCAGAAGATCCTAAAGCAATGGTTCAGGCATTAAAACTTGCGCTAGATATGCCTCAAGAGGAGCGTACCCGCCGTTATCAAAAACTGATTGCGGGGCTTAAAGCTTTTGATATTAATGACTGGCGTAATGCATTTCTGGTTGACCTGCGTCAAAATAATGAATTACAGAACTTTAAACGGCCTGGCCGTGATACAGCCAATCCAGTTTATCAATTGCTGTAGTGCCCTCAGCTTATATAGAAGTTTTGTCCATAAAAAAACCGGTAAAGTTCCAGCTTACCGGTTTTTATGTAGTGGCGTTTAAATAAGCTGACTTTAGGCGGGGTCTACTCGAGTAAACCGGTTTAAAATAGCTACAGTAGCCAATAATACTGCCACACTTGCAAACATGATGGTTAAGCCGGTCATCTCACCAACTACACCGATCAATGCCGGGCCAGACAGAGATCCTGTATAAGCCATAGTCGATACACAAGATAGGGCTGCCGCTTTAGGCATAAAGTTCTGACGTCCAACACGTGAAAACATGACAGGTACGATATTTGAACAACCTAGACCAACCAGTGCATAACCTAACAGTACAATAAACCAATGTGGAGCCAGTACCACTACTGCTAAACCTGTAGCAGCACAGATAGCACTATAAGTTACGATATTTTTTTCACCTAGTTTTTTCAACAGGTAACGCCCCGAGAAACGGCCCAATGTCATGGCAATCGCAAAGAAAGTATAAGCCAGCCCTGCAAAGGCGGGATTAACACCATATTTGCTGGTCAGGTAAATGCCACTCCAGTCCATGGCCGCACCTTCCGATAAAAATGTGATAAAGCACATCAGTCCAATCAGCAAGATAATAGGCGCAGGCAGTTTTTTATGACTTTTTTTATGCTCTGCCGTGTCTGCTTCAATCTGTTCATCGCGTTCAATTTCACTTAATGAAGCTGGGACCGCAATAATGCTGATGAAGAGTAGCATAATACTTACTGCCAGCGCACTAATCAGTGGCGATACGCCAGCCGCTAAAAGCGCCGTTACAGTCATTACACCAGCCAAGCCACCTAAGCTGCACATACCATGAAAACTCGACATCATGGCACGCAGACTGTTCTTCTCTACAATAACTGCCTGTAAATTGAGGGCGACACCAAAACTTCCTGCAGCTGTACCGAACAGGAACAGAGAAACCGCCATCATTACTGATGTATTCCAGACAGCAAGCCCCGGCAATACTAACAGTATCAACAGCGCCGCAAAGCCAATAATTGCACGGCAACCGATTCGTTGTACCAGAACCCCAGTCGCAGGCATAGCAATCATTGACCCTACACCCATACAGAGCAATAACAAACCAAAATCAGCATGATTTAAATTTAGACGCTGCTGTGCAAATGGAATCAAGGGCGCCCAGGCCGCCGTTCCAAAGCCCAAGCTAAAAAAGTTCAAACGTGTAGATAGACGTTGTGCACTCAGTTGAGCTGCGCTATCTAAAACTGCTGTTCTGGAGAAAAGTATCACAGTGTGCCACCACCATTAAAAAAGACCTCGGTATTCCATTCCAGAGAATTCCAATAGAAAAACCCCTACCGGTTTGTAGATATATCTACTTATTGGCAAGGGCTTTTGATGGCGAAATTATACACACTTACAAGAACAATACATCCATTTCAAAATATTTTTTCAGTCTTTTTTGTAACTGTAAAAGCCTTACTACGTAAGGCTTTGAAAACATTTTCAATGCACTAGAAAACAGCATAAATATGGATAAACCATGTAATTTAATTTACATTAAATTACTTGACCATAGGTTTCCATTAGCTCAATAAACTGCTTTTCATTTAGTGTCTGAATATTAAGCTTTTGTGCCTTTTCCAGTTTTGACCCAGCCTTTTCCCCGGCAACCACACATTTAGTTTTGGCAGATACACTGCCACTTACACGTGCGCCTAAAGCCTGTAACATCTGGGTAGCCTGTTCGCGTGTAAGGTGCTTAAGTGTGCCTGTTAAAACCCAGCTTTCACCATTCAATGGCTGACGCGTTGAGGCAATTGGTGCATCCCAATGGATGCCTGCGGCCAGCAATCGATCAATTACTTCCAGATTATGTTCTGCACGGAAAAAGTCATAAATCCATTCGGCTGTTATATCGCCTACATCAGGCACTTTTTTCAAGCTATCTACATCTGCCTGTTGCAAGGCTTCTAGGGTTTGAAAGCTGTTGGCCAGCATCCGTGCCGTTGTTTCACCGACACCTCGTATCCCCAAGGCATAAATAAAACGGGCCAGTGTAGTTTTTTTACTTTGTTCAATTGCATTGATCAGGTTCTGAACTGATTTTTCACCCATTTTTTCAATGCCAAGCAACGTATTCCGATGCTGGTGCAGATGATAAATGTCTGAGACATCTTTCAATAGTTCAAGATGCAGCAGTGACTCTACCCAGCGGTCCCCCAGACCTTCAATATCCATAGCCTTGCGGGACACAAAATGGCGAATTGATTCAATTCGCTGTGCTGCACAATATAACTCTCCCGAACAGCGGGCCAAAGCCTCACCTTCCGGCATCACTACAGGTGAGGCACACACAGGACAGGTTTCCGGTAGGTTTATGACTTCGGCAGTGTCCGGACGAAACTCAAGCCAGACTTTTTCCACTTTAGGAATCACGTCTCCGGTTCGGTAAACGCTCACTGTATCGCCAATTCTTACATCTAGACGGTGAATCTCGCCAATATTATGCAGTGTTACATTGGATACTGTTACACCTCCGACAAATACCGGATTTAACCGGGCAACAGGTGTCAAGATACCTGTTCGTCCTACCTGCCAGTCTATATTCTCTACTGTAGTGAGGGCTGCAATTGCAGGGAACTTATAGGCAGTTGCCCAGCGCGGTTCCCGGCTTAGAAAGCCCAGCTGTTTTTGCTGTTTAAGGCTATCTACCTTAACCACCATGCCATCAATTTCCACACCCAGGTCAGCGCGCTCTTCCATAATTTTTTCATAGCGGCGCTGTACTTCTTCAATCGAATCACATAAAAATTGCCGTTCGGCAATTTCAAAGCCCAGATCACGTAACCAGTGCAGACTTTCGGTCATGGAATTTAAGTGATGCTCTGGTTCACACTGGGCAATTCCATAAGCATAAAAGGCCAATGGACGTGCAGCGGCAATACCCGGATCTAACTGGCGAAGGCTTCCAGCAGCAGCATTGCGCGGATTGGCAAATATTTTTTCACCTTTGGCTTCATTTTCAGCATTTAATTTTAAAAAACCGGTTTTAGGAATTAGAACTTCCCCTCGCACTTCCAGCAATTTAGGTATAGCAGCCTGATCAGAATAAAGGTACTTTGGCAAATTACGGATAGTTTTAACATTCTGGGTAATATCTTCTCCAGTTTCTCCATCGCCCCGCGTTACCCCACGTACCAGCTCACCATTTTCGTACCAGAGTGAAATAGCCAGCCCATCGAGTTTTAACTCAACCTCATACTTGACCTGTTGTCCCGGAAGACGCTCCTCTACCCGACGGGCAAACGCGAACAGGTCTTCCTTATTAAACACGTTTCCGAGCGACAGCATCGGCACTGCATGTCTGACTGTCATAAACTTGCTCAGAGCTTGTCCACCTACACGACGAGTCGGCGTATCATTTTGAACAAGATCCGGATACTGCTCTTCGAGTGCTTTTAACTGATGAAACAGGGAATCATATTCATTATCGGAAATACTGGGCTGATCCATTACATAATAAGCGTGATTATGCTGTGCGATCAGCTGTATAAGTTGACGCATCTGCGTCACAATGCCTGCTGTAGATTCCATAAGATTCACCATATAAAAGGGCGGATACTCCCGCCCTGATGCTGCTTTCAATCTGTTTTTTAATTAAATATCCGATCAGACACTGACATGATCCGGCCGGTAATCAATCACCTGATGACGCCAATGCTCTTTAAGCTGTGGCGTAAACTCAAGATTCTGTTCATCATATACTTTACCATCAATTTCCCGCGCAATCAGGCCGGCAATACTGGTCATCATATCAAAACCGGTAATAGCATTCGGATTCGGCAATGCCAGAAAGAAAGCCAAACCCTGTACTTGCTCGGTAGACAGACTTTCAAGGTCAAAACCTGCCGGACCTTCATCAGTAATACGCAGTACAGAGAACATCAGTGGACTTTGTTCTTCTGTTTTTTCATAGCGGTGGAAGCAGGACATTTCACCATAACGCAAACCATATTTTAACAGCACCTTCAGGGCCTTATCACCTGATAGAGCACGGCGCGGATTCGGATAAACATTCAGTGCAATAATTTGCTGCGCAGTTGCTAGAGCACTTTCATCATCACAGCGCTGCTGTTCATGTAAATGTACATCAAGAATATTACTTTCACCATCAAACTCGGCAATTTCGGCAGTTTCAATAGTGGGATTCAAGCTAAATTCCGGCTCTTTTGGCTCAGACCCATCAGCCACTTCAGTTGATTCTGAAGTTGTCTTTTCTACTTTCTTTACTTGCGCCTGAGTTTCACTCAAAGCAATAGCTTCTGCAGGTGCTTCTGGCTGAGCCCGAGTTTCAGCCTTATCTGCAGAGACAGACTGAGAAGCAGATACTTCAGGTTCTGAAGCTTGGTTAGAATGTTGTCCGGCTATTGGTACAGACTGTTGAGTGGCCGAGCTCTGATCAAGCTGTGGTTCTTTACGCACTGTTGGCGTAGCTGCACTCTCGCTGGCCTGTAGCTGGTCACGGACATGACGGGGAATCACCGGCTTGTTGCTTTGCGGGTCTATATAAAGTTCAGATTCGAGTGAGGGTGCCATATTTGGCTTTTTCAGCATCATACGCAGCCCGACTAGAATAATAATAACAGCAACAATAATCCCTATCAGGGTAGTGACTTCCATACTTATGCCTCCGCGACTAAACCGTATTCTTTTGCTTGTTCTAAATTGACTGTGACTAATTTTGATGTTCCTGGCTCAGGCATGGTTACACCGAGTAAGTCTGTTGCCATGGTCATTGCAATTTTATTATGTGTAATGTAAATGAATTGTACCTGTTCAGAAAGCTCTTTTACCAAATTACAAAACCGCTGAACATTGGCATCATCTAAAGGTGCATCAACTTCATCCAGTACACAAAACGGAGCCGGATTTAGCCTGAAAATTGCAAATACCAAGGCCAGTGCAGTCAGTGCTTTCTCTCCACCTGACAATAAAGCCAGAGAACTGTTACGTTTCCCAGGTGGCCGTGCCATTAATTTAATACCAGATTGCCAGTCATCTTCCAAGCTCAGACTGGCCTCACCGCCATTAAAGACTTTAGGAAATAGTACCTGTAGCTCGGCATTTACCTGATCAAAAGTACTCATAAACAGCTTACGGGTTTCCTGATCGATACTCTTCATGGCATTTTTTAGCTGCTCTACAGTATTTTCCAAGTCCCGCATCTGATGAATCAGCTCTTCAAAACGCTGGCTTACCTCATCATATTCCTGTGAAGCAGCCAGGTTTACTGCACCAATTTTTTCAAATTTTTGCTGTATTTTTTCAAGCTGTTGCTGATGACCAGACAAATCAATCTTTAGCCCTAAAACCGGCTCGCTATTTAATTCTTTAAGCTGTTCAGCATAATGCAAAAAGTCTGATTTGGCCGCCTGCCAGGCTAGACGCTTTTCTTCCAGCTCGGTACGCAAAGACTCATCCTGCTGCTGAAAACGATAACGCTGTTCCGTCAGTTGCTGTTGTTTTTCCTGAACCTGATTCAGTTCAACTTGCCATTTATGCCAGCTTTTTTCTAAATTTTCAGTAAGTTGCTGCTGCTGTGAAAATTGCGACTCCAGATTAGGTAACTCCAGCTGAATAGGGTCAACAAATTTTTTAGACTGCTCTATTTGCGTTATAATCTGCTGATACTGGACTTTTAAAAATGAAGCATCTTTTTCCAGCAATTCAATCTGTTGCTTGGTTTGCATTGCCTGCCGGCGTATTAAATCCAGCTCCTGTTGGGCATGTTGCAGATTTTGCTGCATACTTTCCAGCTGCTCAGTCAGTTCTTCAAATTGGAACTGCTGGGCTTTATAGTTTGGCAGTATCTGCTCGAGCTTTAAATCTAGGGCATGCAGATCAATTTCCAGATCATCCTTTTGCATGGCATCTTCTTGCAGCTGAAGATCAAACTGTTGCAGCTGGATATGTAATTGCTGCTGCTGTAATTTCAGTGCCTGTGCGGTACTTTGTATTTTAGCAATGCTGATATCAAGCTGCTGTAATACTGTTTGCTGCTGCTTAAGCAGATCAAGCTGTAATTGCTGTTGATGCTGCTCAGTCTGGACTTGCTGCTTGACCGTTAACAGCTGAGCTTCTTGCTGTTCCAGCTGCTCACCAGACTGCATTAATAATGCTTCGATTTCTTCCAGACGGATACGGTGGCTTAACATACCTTGTCCGGCTTGGCTGTCATCATCATAATAAAGTGCAATGGCCCAATCTGCACCTACATGATAACCATCGAGTGTCAGGATGGACTGACCAGTATGCAGTTTATCCTTTAAATATAGCGCTTCAGATAAAGTTGTAGCGACCGCAACCTGAGTCCATAAAGAATAATGTGGTGTTTCAATCCAGTTGGCTAAACAGGGTAAGTGGTCCAGTTGAATGAGTTCATCTGAATGGCCTTTAAGTTGTCTTGAAATGTTCTCGCTGAAGCTTTGCCCGGTCTCTAGCACATGTGCAGTCAGCCATTTAGACAGAAACTTTTCAATGAGGCTTGCATATGGTTTGGCCTGCTTGTTCAGTTTAAGTATTTGTACTAACTGTACCTGGTCTTTCTGGATTACCGGGCCATATTGAGTCATCAACTGTTTCAGGTTTTTCTGTTCAGAATATAGTATCTGAATTGATGATTTCAGCTCTCCCAGTTTACTGCTCTTTTGTGTATAGACTGATTCAAGCCCGATAATTTTCTGCTTTCTTGTATTAATCTGCAGTTCTAAAACTTCAATCTGCTGTTGCAACTGCTGTTTTTCAGTATGTCGCTGTTCAAGCTCATCTGATTCATACTGCTGTTGAAGCTGGGCAATCTGGGTATGTAAGGTTTCACGTTGCTGTTCAATCCGACCAATATTTTTTAAGAGCTGCTCGGTCTGCGCCAACATCTGCATTTTCTGCTGTTGCTGTTTTTCGACCTGTTGTTTGAGCTGCTCAAACTGTTGCCCTACCTGTTGCTGCTGGGCTTTTAAAAGTTGTATATCCTGAGTCCGACCTTGGTGCTGCTGTTCCTGTTGCTGTGTCTGCTCATCCAGCTGTTCCTGTTGCTGATACAGATTTTCCAGCTGAAGCTCAATCAACTTCAGCCGTTCTTTAGTCTGAACTTTCTGCTGCTCAAGCTGGTTAAGCATCGTGGTGTTTTGCTGAAATAGTGACTGCTTCTGTTCCAGCGTCATTTTGAGTTCAGCCATTTTTTTTTCAGCTTGCTGCCACTCACTCTGTAAAGGGGCAGATTGCTGCAATAACCGCTGAAACAGCTCGCTGGTCGAGGTCAGATTATGCTCTAGAGTATGTAGCTCAGAACGCACCAGTTTAAAAGACTCTCCCAGTTCATTCATCTGCAAGGTATATTCCTGCTGCAAATGCTGGCTTCGTTCACATTGCACAGAGAGAATTTCGATTTTAAGGGTACGAATCCGGTTTTCCAGTTCCTTGTACTGAACTGCAGTTTCGGCCTGTTTTTTTAAACTTTTTAGCTGACTTTTAAGCTCTAGCGCAATATCTTCCAGACGGGATAGGTTTTGAGTGGTATGTTCAAGATGTAGCAGCGTTTCTCGGCGACGGGCCTGATAACGTGAAATACCGGCGGCCTCCTCAATGAAAACCCGCATTTCATCAGGTTTGGCATCTACCAGCCGGTTAATCATGCCCTGTTCAATAACGGCATAGGAACGTGGGCCCAAACCGGTTCCCAAAAAGATATCGGTTATATCGCGGCGGCGGCAGCGCGTACCATTAAGAAAATATTCAGACTTACCTTCACGGTTAACCTGTCGACGTACAGCCAGTTCGTTATATGCATTGTAGGCGCCGCCCAGTTTTCCATAGGTATTGTCAAAGCGGAGTTCGACACTGGCCATACCCACAGGTTTTCGTTTTGCTGTACCGGTAAAAATAACATCCTGCATGCTGCCACCTCTCAGCTGACGAGCACTAGACTCGCCCATTACCCAGCGAATAGCGTCAATCACATTAGATTTGCCACAGCCATTTGGGCCTACCACTGCACTGCGGCTATCTCTGAAATTCAAGGTGGTTGAATCGGCAAACGATTTGAAGCCGGAAAGTTTTAAACTGCTTAAACGCATAGTGTCCTGATTAGCGACGCGAGCGACGGGCCCAAGCTAATTCGATCTGTTTCATTCGTGTCAGCGATTCCAACACAAGGTTGCGCAAGTGTCGACAAAAATCTTCCATAAATAAAGTGGCTTGTTGTGAATTTCGGTTCAAAATAGCATCAATCACTAATTTAAACAGTTCAAATGACTCCTGCAGCTCACGACGTGAAGTATTTAAGGTCAGAAAATAACTGCGTCTCAAAGAAGGTAACAGCTCATTCAGAAATTTCATTAAATAGAGATTGACAACTAATCCTTGCTGCTCCATCAGATATTCGAAAATCTGATCATAAAATTTTTCTGTATGGCCATGTTTTACCTGCTCCTGCAAATAAACCAGAAGTTGCTGTAGAATTTGGGCATCTGTACCACGCCAGCCCTGACTGATCTGCTGGACCACCTGCCCGAGCAGCAAGCAACTGGTATCAAATAGTGCCCGAACCTGTTGAGGCGACATTTCAGCTACAATTGCCCCCCGACGCGGATAAATCTCAATCAGATGAGTACGCTCTAATAAAAGCAGTGCTTCACGGACTGACCCACGGCTGACATCCAGCTCCTTGGCAATTCTCAATTCCTGTATCCGTTCACCCTCAACCAGTTCTCCGCTGATAATCTGTTCAGCAATGCTTTTAGCAATTTGTTCAGAGAGACTGTCTGTTGCTTTAACTGTCATGACTCACCTACTTTTATTTATATAAACTGCACTGAATGCAGTTTTTTATTGGTAAATGAATTGTTGACAGCTTTAAACTTTAAAACTATGTCATTGTCGGACAATTTTCAGGTATTTTAGGTCAATTCTCACATCATGAAAGAGAAAGCTTTAGAAATAAATACTGACTGCCTGATAAATAAAATATAGACCTACGACACTCAACAGTCCGGCAAAGCACTTTTTGAGCATAGCGGGAGAAAGCATATGGGCGACTCTGGCACCCAGCTTGGCCGTAATGAAACTCATTGTACTGATACCAATAAATGCATAGATATGAACATAGCCAATCGCATTTGGCACTTCTACATTTGCTTGGCGTCCAAACCAGATAAAGCCCAAGGCCCCTGCAATGGCAATTGGTAAGCCACAGGCTGCAGAGGTAGCTACAGCCTTTTGCATAATCACACCATGCCGGTTTAGATAAGGTACTGTCAGACTGCCTCCACCAATACCAAAAATGGCAGAAGCTATACCAATACCTCCTCCGGCCAGCATTTGTACCGGTGCAGAAGGTAATGTGCGGCCCGGATTTACCTGAACATGTGCGCCCCTGAACATCTTGTATGCAACCCATATGGCAAACAGCCCAATAGCCAGCTGCAGATGCTGTCCAGACAGCAGATCTGCCACACCCGCTCCCAGAAAAGAACCAAGAACCAAGCCAGGAGCCAAGTTTTTAAACACTGCCCATAATACGGCACCGCGTTTATGATGTGCCATTACCGAACTGATTGAAGTAACAATGATGGTGGCTAAAGAAGTACCAACCGCCATATGCATCAGCACATTCGGATCATAATTTAACTGGGTAAAAACGATATAAAGAATAGGTACAATAATCAGGCCGCCGCCTACTCCAAACAGACCGGCAGCAAAACCTGCAATTGCACCAATCAGCAAATATATGGTTAACTCCATCATTAATTTCTCATTTCTCTTTATTTCAATATGGATTTAGATTCCCGCCGGCTCCAGCAACTCCTGGCGCAAACACACCATTACCCTGAGGCAGTAGTACTTAAAGCAGAGACCACCTCAACCAATGATGATGTCCGTGAAATTGCACAGAAAGGAATAAAGTCTGCACTGGTCTGTAGTGCCAGACAAACTCAAGGGCGTGGCCAGCATCAGAGGCCTTGGGTATCGCCTGAAGGAAACATTTATTTAAGCACATTGTTGCAGACAGGAACAGCAATAGACGGCCGGCTGGCTCTTGAAATAGCCCTGAATATCTTGCAATGCCCTTCTCTACAACCACTTAAACTTCAGGTCAAGTGGCCAAACGATCTTTACAGCCATCAGGGAAAATGGGGCGGCATTCTGGTGGAACCGATTACTGCACAGCAAGCTATTATTGGCGTAGGGATCAACATTTACCAGATACATGATGTACTCGACCAGTCGGTAACTTCATTGACACAGCTGGGTTTGGCTCAAACAGATTTAATGCAACTTATCGCTGAACTTTATCATGCCATCCAGCAGGCAGGAGAATGGTTTAGTCATGGTAGCCATCAGCTGGCAAACCGCTTTAATCATCATGCCGCTTTTTTAAACGATATGGTTTACTTCGAGCATCATCAAGGTATTGCTGAAGGAAAATTCATCGGAATTCAAAATGATGGCGCAGTTACGTTACAAATCGCTGATGAAAGCCATACTTTTTATCAGGGCCGCTTACGCCGTCAGCAGTAAAAAATCAGGGTTGTGCTATGAGAGAGTTATGGTTAGATATTGGTAATACACGCCTGAAATACTGGATTACTGAAGATCAACAGGTGATTGAACATGCAGCCGAGTTGCATTTACAGTCACCATCTGACTTGTTATTAGGTCTGATTCAGCACTTTAAAAGTTTAGATTTATCCCGGGTTGGCGTATCTTCGGTTCAGGATAAAAAAAATAATGACCGTATTTATAAAATTTTAAGGTTCCTGAATATTCCTGTAACTTTTGCCAAAGTTCATGCTGAATATGCTGGCCTTGAATGTGCCTATGATGTCACGCAGCTCGGTATTGACCGCTGGCTGCAGGTTCTTGCCGTAGCCCGGCCGAAACAGGACTTATGTATCATCAGCTGCGGAACAGCACTGACTATTGATCTGACCCACGGTCATCAGCATTTAGGTGGATATATTTTGCCGAACCTCTATCTGCAACGTGATGCATTGATTCAGCACACTAAAGGAATTCGTATTCCTGAAGCAGCTTTTGATGACTTGAGTCCTGGCCGTAATACACTCGATGCAGTACACCATGGAATATTATTAGGCCTCCTCAGTACTATCAAGCATGTCTTGCTACAGTCCCCCCGCCAGTTAATTCTGACTGGAGGCGATGCACCACTGTTTGCCCGCTTCCTTGAGCAGTATCAACCCGAAGTTGAAACTGATTTACTGCTCAAGGGGCTACAACGTTATATTTATTATTCAATCAGCACATAAGGTTCAATCGCCTGCCACACCTCCGGTAGCTCGGTACAGCCTTCAGAGTCAATAAAGTGCCCTTGATGCTTAGCCTGGATAATTTCAGCATCCAGGCTTTTAGCCTGTTCCAAGCTAAATTTTGGTGGTACCCGGTCATCACCCTCTGAATAGATCACAACCCGATGTTCTATCTGCTGCTTTAATAGTTCCAGGTCAATTTTGCAGGCATTAATAAAAGGGTCAACCTCTTCAAGACGCCCTAAACGACCGTTAAAGCCTGCCACCAGTACCAATTGTTTGATCTTCTGGTCTTTTAATTGATGTGATAAGTAATGCAAGGTGGCAATACAGCCCAGACTGTGACCAATAAAGATACTGTTTTCATTAATCTCTTTAATTTGCTCAGCCATTTGCTGATCCCAGTCTTGCAGTTTAGGAGTTGTTGAAGGGTCCAGACGTAGTACCTGCAAACTGACATTTTGCTGTTTGGCATATTGTTGAATCCAGGGGAACCAGTTCTGTTCAGGGCCAGCGGTATAACCATGAACTACAATAACCTGTGTCATTTTTCTTCTCACTTTTGACGATGAATGCCTTGAGTGTGCCGTAAACTATGACTGATTCGGGTAAGCAAATGTTGGGTTTTCTTAACCTTAAAATATCTAAATTCTTAAGCTTGAAAATAAAAAAGAGCGCTTAGTGCGCTCTGTTTTTAAATACGATTAAGGCTTTTTCTGCGGGTCGTTTCCGCCAAAAAGCGGGCCTGCGCCACCACCGCCACCAAACTGTTTTTGCAGATTGCCAAGTGAACGCATCATCTTGCTCATACCTGCGGGATTGGAGAACTTTTTCATCATTTTTGCCATCTGAGCATGCTGTTTAATCAGTTTATTGACTTCGGCGACGTCCATACCACAACCAGCAGCAATACGTTTTTTACGGCTCGGATTAATCAGATCAGGATTACGGCGCTCTTTTACAGTCATAGACTGAATGATAGCTTCCATTTTCTTGACCTGCTTTTCAGGATTAGCCTGCTCTAGCGCCTGCTGAATTCCTGAGTTGCTCATACCTGGCAACTTGTCCAGAAAACCCATCATGCCGCCCATTTTGCTCATCTGTTCGAATTGCATCAGCATATCTTCAAAGTTAAAACTGCCGCCTTTTTGCAGTTTCTTCGCCATTTTTTCGGCTTTTTCTTTGTCGATCTTGCGTTCAACTTCTTCGACCAGTGACAGAACATCACCCATACCCAGAATACGCTGTGCAACACGTTCCGGATGGAAAGGTTCCAGGGCATCAAGTTTCTCACCCATCCCCAGAAATTTGATTGGCTTGCCGGTAATAGCACGCACTGACAATGCCGCACCACCGCGTGCATCACCATCAGTTTTGGTCAGGATCACGCCAGTCAAAGGCAAGGCATCATTGAACGCCTTGGCAGTATTTGCAGCATCCTGACCAGTCATGGCATCTACCACGAACAGGGTTTCAGTTGGCTGAATGGCGGCATGGAGTGCTTTAATTTCGCCCATCATGTCATCATCAATATGCAGACGGCCTGCAGTATCGACAATCAGCACATCAGCAAACTTGATCTTGGCCTGTTCTATGGCACGATTCGCAATAACAATCGGATCTTCATCAGCACTTGACTCAATGAATTCCGCACCGACTTCATTCGCAACGGTCTGAAGCTGTTTAATGGCTGCCGGGCGGTAAATATCGGCAGAAACCATTGCTACTTTTTTCTTTTGACGTTCTTTTAAAAAGCGAGCCAATTTTGCAGCAGTTGTCGTTTTACCAGCGCCCTGCAAACCTGCAAGTAGTACTATAACCGGAGGCTTTGCAGCTAAGTCAAGACTTTCATTAGCCTCTCCCATCATTTTGGTCAGTTCGTCATAGACGATCTTGACAAAAGCCTGCCCAGGAGAAAGTTGGCTCATAACTTCCTGCCCCAATGCCTGTTCCTTAACTTTCGCAATAAATTCACGAGTTACAGGTAACGCAACATCGGCTTCAAGAAGCGCCATACGTACTTCGCGTAACGTATCTTTAATATTGTCTTCGGTCAGTTGCCCTGAGCCAGTAACATTTCTTAAACTCTGCGTGAGTCGTTCTGTTAAGGTATCAAACATTGCAAAATCCGCTTAAAATGGCCAGTTGCAAAAAATCTTTCCTAAAAATAGAAAATTTATGCATAGAATGCTATAGGATACTGTAGTTCGCGTAGAATTTATATCTTATAACTTCAATATTCATAGTCCGAGAAAAGGTTTGACATGCTCAGTCTCCCCTTGGTTTTTACGATCTTAGCATTAATCGCTTATACCACATCATTCTGGTATTTGTTTGTTAATTTAATGTCTAAACATCAACCAAACCATGGGCTCATCGGCATTATGCTGGGCTTAGGACTTTTTCTGCATGCAGCAGTATTGTATAGCGATATGCTTACACCAGCGGGCATTAATTATGATGTTTTCAACCTGATGTCTTTCACCTCAGGACTGATGCTGCTGTTGAGCCTGCTGTTTAGTACTTACCGACCGGTATTGGCCTTAAACCTGTTAGGTATACCTGTAGCGGCGACCGGTCTGGTCATGGGATTCGCTTTTAGCCGTCCGACCCAGATTATTGAGCAGCGGGATTTAGGTTTAGACCTGCACATTATCTTATCATTATCTGCATACGCGGTTCTGCTGATGGCAACTATTCATGCGGTGCTGCTCTGGTTCCAGAACCGTGAACTTAAAAACAAACAGAAACGCCGGATTTGGGTGAATTTATTGCCTTCTGTTCAGGCAATGGAATCCCTGCTATTTGACCTGATTATTACCGGCTTTATTTTACTTACGATTGCCTTGGGTCTGGGTTTCTTTACTGTTGATAACTTCTTCGCCCAGCATCTGGCTCATAAAACGGCTTTTAGTATCATTTCCTGGTTTATTTATGGTGCCCTTTTACTTGGGCATTACAAATTCGGCTGGCGTGGTCAAAAGGCGATTCGCTTTACATTAGTCGGTTTTCTTTTGCTGGCTATTGGCTTCATTGGCAGTAAATTTATTTTAGAAATGATATTAGGCCGTTAAATAAAATTGAGCATTTCTTGAATCTCAGTTTTACGTCAGCTTCTTATTTTAATACTGGATGTACACGACCAATACGCAAGGCTAATGGCCATTTAACCAGTTTGGTCTGTTGAGGATTGCCCCACATTGCCACTAATTCGGCTTGAAGTGACTTTAAGGGATCAATACCCAAGCTCTGTCTGGCCTGTTTTAATGCAGACCATGTACTGATATACCCGAGAAGCTGTTCCAGATTCCACATCATGTGCATGTTCAGAGCAGGTGTTTCAACTGGTTGAAATGGAAAAGCCAAGTTCTGGTATTCATCTTCTACATGGCGCCGTTCAGGAGGCCAATAAGGCATGATGATGTCGTAGTAAAAATGTTGAATAGGTGCATTTACCTCTCCGTCTACATGTAACACACCATAACTTATCAGAGCGATTATGGCATCTGGACGTGCAACCCGTCTCACCTCTTCATAAAAACTTTCCAGTTTAAGCCAGTGCGCGGCTTGCGCGACCGTGATCAGATCTACACTTTCTCCGGGTAGTCCACTATTATCTGCCAAGGCAGTTTTATAGTTTATCCGTTGATGTGGCTGAGCCTTGGCAATCTGCTCTGTACTGGCATCTGTCGCAACCACCTCATCAAAATACTCGGCAAGCAAGACCGAAAGTTGGCCTGTACCGCAGCCACAATCCAATGCACGCGCACAAGATGGAGTAAGCTCGGCCAGCATTTTGGCTAATATATGGGGGTAATTCGGCCGGTACAATGCATACTGTCTTGAGTCTTTTGAAAAATGGTCCTTAAACTGTCGGTTTTCCATGGGAACCCATCCTGCCTGAATTTGAATAAAACCTTGTACAATGCAAAGCCTATCCTGTTGCTATCTATTAAAATAGTTAAAATACAAAGTAGTTTAGTAGATTAATTGATCCTCATAACTTAGTTTAATTCTATTAAAGCTTATTTTATCTCGATTCTGGACATCCCACTTAAAAATGCGTATAACGCTGTTTTTTCATTGTCCAGGTAAGACACTGTGAAACTTGTTCTTGCGCCTATGGAAGGCTTAACTGATCCGATTATGCGGGATGTACTCACACATGTGGGGAGCTTTGACTGGTGTGTGACCGAGTTTATTCGTGTTACGGACTCTGTTCTGCCCGATCATATCTATTACAGTTATTGTCCTGAATTAAAAACTGAAGGTAAAACAGCCGCAGGTACTCCGGTTCATGTCCAGTTTCTAGGCAATAATCCTGAAATGCTGGCGGCAAATGCAGTACGCGCTGCTACACTGGGTGCTCCCGCAATCGATATGAATTTTGGCTGCCCTGCAAAAACTGTAAACCGCCATCGTGGTGGTTCTGTACTCCTAGATGAACCAGAAGTTGTATACGAGCTGGTAAAAGCTGTACGTGATGCAGTCCCGGCCCATATTCCAGTTTCGGCTAAAATGCGCTTAGGCTATATGGACCGTAACTTTATGCTGGACAATGCGCATGCTATTGAAGATGCAGGCGCATCTTGGGTGACAGTTCATGCCCGTACCAAAGCTGATGGTTATACTCCGCCTGCGTTCTGGGACCAGCTGCAACCCATTCATGAGGCCCTGAAGATTAATGTAATTGCCAATGGCGAAATCTGGAACAACACTGATGCACGTCGATGCCAGCTAGAATCTGGCTGTGAAGATTTGATGATTGGACGTGGTGCAGTTACCACCCCCGATTTAACCCAATGCATCCGCAATAACTCAGATGAACCTCTGCTTTGCTGGCAAGACCTGTTAGATTTACAAATACGCTTTATCAATGGCCCATCCAAAACTGAAATCGGTATGGTTGGCCGTTATAAACAGTGGTTAGGCATGATGTCAAAACATTATCCAGAAGCAAAAATGCTGTGGAATGAAATCAAACGTCTGAAAAAAATTGACGAGATTAATGAAAAGATCGCAATACAGCTGGCCAGTCCGTAAAATTAAAATATAACAGACTGGCCACACCAGTTACTTAACTTGTGAAACAAAAGTAGGTAACTGCCAGGCTCCACCTGCAAAACCTTTGCATTGACCAGTGGTTGCATTGTAACTTTCTACAAAACCGTTACTGGTCCAGACCCACTCCTGCTGGCTCCAGCAGTCCCCCAAGCCACGGCCTTTATGATGGGCAAAAATTTCACCCTCACTAAAACTTGAACCCTGTGTAGTTGCCAGATGCTTGACCTGTTTAAGTTGAGGGTCCATCACCCAGTAACCTGAACCGGCATTATAGGCACCACGCCAGCACGGACTTTCAACTACAACATTCTGCTTGTCTAATGGATAGACCGTTATCTGGTCATGATCAAGATAATTTGCTTCAAATAAAATTGGACAGCCTTCCCGGTCTGCTGTTTTTTTAAATTTAGTGATTAGTGCCTTGGCTTGTGGGCTATTTAAGGCGAAATGTCGTGCTGTGCCCAGCCGATAGGTTTTAGTAAGTACTGGCATAGACTGGGCCTTGATTACTTTATCTTGGCTGACATTTCCAGAACGAATCAGAGCAGATGCAGTATCTACCCGGTTCTGAAAGGCATCCATTTTAAGTAACACTGCGGTTGCACCCTGATCAGACAGTTGCCACTGCTCCTTACCTAAACTGAAGACAATCTGGCTATTGCCCTTTAAAGCGGCTAAAATATGCTGGGTTTGTTGTTTAGAAAGCGTACCACGCGCATTGTCTCTTTTTAGTATAATACTGCCCAGCGGGCGACCATTAATATATAAACTAAGATAAGGAGTACCTTTAATCTGTTCCAGAAATTTTTCGTCTTCATGACTAATCTGGACCTGAGCCAGCACTGCGGTATCTGGCCCAGCCTTACGTGTCAACAAAACTGATACCGGATGGGAGATGTTTTCTTCAGTCTGATAACCGGCAGCACGACAGGTACCTGTATTTTCGCAGGCGAGTGACCAGTCTTTATATTCAAAGGCCAAACTGGCAGAGGCACCGGCCAGACATAATGTGGGCCACATCAAAATAGCGCCGAGACCAAATACTGTTTTCATACTGGCTTCCTGTACTTATTTTATTGTCCCTGATATTGAATTGCATCTGCCCAGATGCCTAGTTTGAAATTGTAAATAAAAAGAAATAATTATAGTTATTTTAAAGTTTTTTATTTACTGAGGCAGTTTAATGGCCGTAATTTTCCAGCTCCACCCACTACGACTCAAGATAAAGCTGATATACCTATTAGCTGTAGGTACCTGAACTCTAAACCTGTTCATGCTCAAATACCCAGCCTTGTAATTTAAAGCTGTTTGTGAAGAAGATGCTGAAGCAACAGATGACCCAGATAAGAATGAGGCAGCAGCTTTTTTAGGTTCAGACAGATGATAAACAACTGAAGAGCGTTCATACCGGGTGAGCCGGATTACTTCTGAGAACTCTTTCCCTTGTAGTAACAGTGCGACACCATATGGATTAACCAAAGTTTCTACCAGGTGGTTAGTCAAGTCTGTTGTAAGCTGCGCACCAAATTGCT
This sequence comes from Acinetobacter sp. UBA1297, assembly GCF_002307755.1. Classification (NCBI taxonomy): domain Bacteria; kingdom Pseudomonadati; phylum Pseudomonadota; class Gammaproteobacteria; order Moraxellales; family Moraxellaceae; genus Acinetobacter; species Acinetobacter sp. UBA1297. Next base: position 127,831 of record NZ_DBUF01000020.1, on the reverse strand, counting down.
CAAACGGATTAGAGCGTTGCTCAAAACCCATTTTTTGCTCCAAGTATTGGCTTAGCTGACTTTTTAAGCTTTGCCGCACAGCCGGATAATCGATATAGGCTGAAAGCTTGCCAGGCTGATTCTCCTCAACTGCCTGCTTAACCTGATAAAGTACCCAATAAGGTGATGCAAACCACCAGCCGGCAATCAATAATACCAATAGTCCACTGAATACTTTCAGAATTTTCATATAACCTTTCTACCATTTCATCTAAACTAGTGATGTTTATTTATTGCATCATTGGTTTCAGTTTTAGTCTTCTTTCAGCTATTCAGTTTTTATCTTAAAATCTCTGTGCCTTAGTCAATTCTTACTTTTTATTGAGCATACATTATAGTAGCAAAGGCATCACGCACATGCTGATTAATATAGGCTGTGAGTCCTTTACCACTGACTGCAAGCTGCTTCATCTTTTCGACATGATGTTCACCCGCACTAATATAGGTATAGACATATTGTTTGGCTGATCCTTTAAACTGCACCATGATGTAGTCCGAGCCAATATAATAAAATTCAATATGGGATTTACCGCTAACGTCTTTATATGGTTCCAAGATCAGGCCCACCTGTCTCTTAACACAGTCGCCCTATTCTATCCTGCAAGGCGAGCAACTGATTTTTTAATTTACGTTGTATTAGTTTAATCTTTCAGCCCTACCGCTTTGTATAATTTTGATCAACGGGCAAACGCTGAAAAGCAACCTAAACACTTCATGTATTTAAATAATGGCTAATAAGTTCAGCTGCCATAAAATTAGGCTTCCCATGATAAAAGATACTTATAATTATTTTTCAGGCTCACATTGTACCGGCATTGCGAAACCCTCACCCTGAATAAATCCAGTCTGGTTATTTTCATTTATCGCCAGAATAAAATTGGCTGCAATATCTTTTTGTCCATGCATTGCCAATTCATTCGCTGAGGCTAAAAGATGCTGCCGGTCATATAAAATTTTTGCTTGTCCTGACCAACAAGCGCTATAGGCACAAACCTTTAACTCAACAGCTTGCTGCAGCTGGATATACATCGGCGTAAAATTTTCCTGATTTATTTCACAGCCACGCGCACCACAATAGATTTCGAAATCATAATTTTTGCAGCTCCAGTTGGCTGCATGAGTCAAAGGGCTAGCCAACAGCAGGCTTAAAAATAAAGTACGAATCATGACCGATTAAATCTAGAAAATTTATCGGCCAAAATAGCGTACTTAATATCAGAAACAAAATACTTTTATTTACAATCTTGAGGTCAGATCAAAATTTTATCAGGATGAAATATTAGGACTTTCTTCTTCATCTTCATAGATATAAGACATGCAGCCCCAACCATCATATTCGCCGTCAAATTCTCCAGCAATTTTAGTAAACCATTCTTCTAGGTCCACAATATCTTCATGTTCAGGAATCATATTAATATGAATATTTACTATCCATAAGTTTGCCCCGTCAGTCTGCTCGTCTTCCTGAAACATGGAAACTTTTTGTTCCTGCTGCAGTAAATGTAGCGCGCACTTTTCTGCCAGTTCCTGAGTTTTAAAAACAATAGAAAATTCGACCTCATGCAGGTCACTCAAGTCATTGCCGTCTTCATACATTTGCCAAAGTACATCGCCATTTTCATCGTCAGGAAATTGCTGATAGTTACGAGTCATGAGATTATCCTTGTTATGCTTGTGGTCATTATAAATAAATCATCATTATTCAATATCAGCACAAAGATTAATCTATTTTAATTTCACATGACCAGCTTAATTCTGTTTCTAATTAATTCATGATGATTTTAAATATAAAGTTTATAACCCTGCACCTGGTTTAAGAACCACCTGTTTTATATTTAAATTAATTTATACAGCTAATATACCAGTTTAAAGATCACCTGTGATTAAAACGGGATAGCCATATTAATTTCAATCAAATCTTTGCTTAGCGGTTGCTGGAAAGCCAGGTAACTGGCATGCAATGCCATTCGCTTTAAGTAAAAACCACCAGGTTCAGGATGATATAACTTGTCTCCCATAATAGGATGTCCAATATATTGCATATGTACTCTTAACTGGTGCGAACGACCAGTTATAGGTGTCAGCAATACCCGGGTCATGTCATGCTCCTCATGATATTGAAGTACCTGAAATAAGGTTTTAGCCGATTTTCCCAGTTCAAAATGTACGATTTGCCGCGGACGGTTTTCCCAATCGGTAATTAATGGCACATCAATACTGCCCTGATCGTTAAGCTGGCCCTGTATCAGCGCAACATAACGCTTGGTTACGGTACGTGACTGAAACATTTTGCTGATCGCGACTTCTGCATCACGATGTTTGGCAAACATCAGGATACCTGAAGTTGCCATATCCAGCCGATGGGTGATCTTAGCATGCGGATATTTTTCCAACAGACGTAGATATGCGCTGTCCTGATGCTCAGGCAGACGTCCGGGTACAGAAAGTAATCCTGCCGGTTTATCTATAATAATTAAATCATCATCTTCATATATAATGGATAATGGCTGTTGCGGCGGTGCATAGATAAAGGGTTGATTCAAAGCCATGCGGTTATATGGAGAACAAATTAGCCCGAAAAATAACAAGGGATTATACAGCTGTCAATTCTTGATTTATAACAGGTTAAACAGTTGATTTTCTGGTCTGGAATTCAAACTGAAAGAGCAGCTTTATATTTTTGAAAGTATTATTTTGATAGTTCTACTATCTAAAGATTTATTGTAATAACAGAATATTTCAGGTGTCAGGGAAAACTTTACGGTTTACTTCAACTATCATAACTTTGTAAGTGATGATCTTATAGCCTATAAACTTCTGGTTTATAGCGTCCTAAGCCGAATCGAGACCTTTTGGGTAAGTACTGCACTCGCGTTTTGCGCCGCTCACAGCATGCTACTCTTTTCGATCCCTACTACACCTTGAGATCTACTTTAACTAAAGCTGGACGGAATTAATTTTCGAAGTTCAGTTAATTTTTATATTTTTTAGAAAAATTTTCTACTAAAAGTAAAGTTTTAAGGATTTTTTCTTTTATCTCTCATTTTTTAATATTTTTATTGCAGTAAAGTTTATTTTTACAGAATTATTTTCTTTTAGAATCAGAAAACTTCTAACTCTATATTTATCTCGTCATTAAATAATTTTATTTTATTACTTTAAGTTTCTTTTGTTGAGCTCAGTTAATAGATCTAGCTGAATTTCCTGAATTTTAGCTAACCGGTCCCACTGGTGCATCAGCAGATGATCAAGCTTTTCATGTAAATGCCGGATTTCAAGCTCTGCTTTCAGGTTGACCTGATAATCATTTTGCGAACGTAACCGGTCTTTGGCTTCCTGCCGGTTCTGGCTCATCATGATAATAGGCGCCTGCACTGCAGCTAGACATGATAAAATCAGGTTTAACAAGATAAATGGATAAGGATCTGCCGGACGGTTTATCATTATAACGGTATTGACTAATATCCAGCCTGCCAGAAAAAGTGTAAAGCAGATCAGAAATGCCCAGCTACCACCAAAAGTTGCTATTTTATCGGCCAGCCGTTCACCCAGTGTCCAGTTCTGGTCAAATTCTGTTTCTGTGTCTTTTGTAATAAGCTCATGTTCTTGCAGGCTTTGAATAACTTCATACTGAAGACTAGAAACTTCCCCCTGTTCAGACTTTAATAACCCTTGCACGTACTGCATACGATAGTGGGTTAAATCAACCTGACAAATATAATCATGAACAGACCATGCTGGAAAATCCTTTGCAATTTCCTGTGTAATATCTTGCCGTACCGTATCTAAAGGAATCAGACTCTTTTCATTAAAATTTTTTTTACAAACCAGACATTTATGTAATTCGTTTTTATCATTCACCCTTATGTCCTTTTTTGTAGTTCAGTCTGCTTATTTTAATTAATTTAAATGATCAAAATCTTTAATTTTAGATAAATACACAGGTGCCTGATTCATCTTATACCAAGTTTCTTTAAATTTTGGTATATCGTCATCCCGGTTCTTATTTATATTTTCTCTTACTAATTTACGCTGAGTTAAGTAGTTAATACTTGTTTGACTATTAATATAAGGACCGAAATTATCTGAATTGTCATAGCCTACCAATTGCAGATCATGTTCTTTTAGTTGAAAGCGATAGCGCCAGTAACCATAACGGCCATGGGCATAATGCACATTCAGCAACCCTTGTTCGACAGATAATAGTAGTTCCGGCGCATAATATACGCCCCCATCTTCATACTCCGACGAGAAGCATGACAGATTCTGTATGATCTTTTTATATTGACCATTTTCATTTACAAGCACAATTATGCCACGACGATTTCGGTCTAGCTTTCCCTGATACTCATCATTTACCCATTTTGCAGGATCAGTTGCCTTAACTATCAGCACCACATCTGTTTTCCGGTCTTTATTCAAATCTCCTGTTATAACTTCAGTAAGTCTATAACTTCTCGGAATATAAGATTTGTAGCGACTACTGTCTTCTTTCAGCCGGATTTCTTCAGGACTTTTATTTTCAGCCCATATTAATGTTGGAAACGTAACAACCATGAAGAATATAAAAATATAAGGAATCATCAGAATGATACTTCCAAGGTAATAGCTTTTTACAGTATGAACTCGACTGTCTGTAAAATACAGGAGTGTTTAAAAAGCAAAAAGCCCTATAGAGTAATAGGGCTTTTCTAAAAAACAGGGGTATCTGTTTTATTTATTGCTTAAGCCACCTTATCGTTATATTGGGTGCCGTAGCATTTGGTACACGGGGGTAAACGGTCTGTACCAATTTCTAAGTAAACGCGATGCCCGCATTGAACACAAAAATAGAAACCTGTTCCCGGTTTTGAGCCAGCTGTTACCATCTTTGTTCTCCATGAGTGTTTAGAAAATGGTCTAAGCAGTATAACCCTGTTGTGATGAATGTCTATTGTCCATTTTTGTAAATGATGATGGCAGATGGGCGAAGTTCTCTAATATGGATTCAATCGCAGATTGAGGTCATTTAAAACAGCTTGAAAATCAGGATTATTATTAAGATATCGAGTTGACTCAAAATCTAAAAATTGCATTGATATTAAAATGAGACGTATATGGGAAAATTCTGTAAAATTTATTAAAAGTTTATAATATTTTTCTCTTTCATCTTTTGTAAATCCATTAATATCTGAAAGATGGTCATCTATGAGCTTAACAATTACGTAGAAGCACCTAATTTGGCTAAATATATTATTTTTGTTATTGATCTCATCTAAATAATTTTTAATCTGCTCATCTGTATATGAATTCTCTCGAAATTTTTGAATAATTATTTCTAATTTATCCACTGCAATATCTTTTGCAAAAATCTTCTTCTCATGTGGAGATAAACTTATTTCTACTAGAAAATGAGTGAAGTAGCCATTCTTAATATCAATCAGATTAAAGAAAAGATTTTCAAAACTTTTTAAGCTCTCTGTTCGCTGTGTATTGTTAATTTGCTCAATCAATTTTTTGTTAGACTGGTTTTGTAAACTTAGGGATTTGATTAACAAAATTATAGAAATAAATCCAAATAATGGATTTAAAAGCCCTCCAATAAAATCACCTAACTGCCCCCATACCTCTTGATCTTTGGAGAAAGGAAAATCCAAAACTATATAAAACTGGTAGATATAGCTAGAAAATACTAAAAATAAAGCAATCCCAGCAGCCCAAATATAATTATTCATTTAGGCAAACTCTTTAAAAATATATTTTACAATACTTCCATCACCTAACTTTACTGGCGAAACTTTTAAATTCAGATATAGCCAATGTTCTCGATTTGTTCCCATAATATGGTTCAGATTCTCGGAAAAAATCTTCTTTGTCTCTGATGGTAAGCTTTCAAATACTTTTCCAAATCCAAATGCCACAGTTTTATCTGCGCCTATCATTTGAATTCTCCCATTACCTGTATGTACGTTTATCTTTGTAACTGCTGCTTGGATATCTATAATTTCATTTTCTTCAACTGCATTAAGTGCCTCATAGGTTTCAGCATCAAAATTTTGAATTAATATTGGGTCTTTACCATATTTCCTGTATCTAATTTTTAATGAATAACCAAATGCTCTATGAATTTTATGCAATGTTCTTAATGGATTACGTAATTTTTTCATCAATAGTTTGATAGTTCTATTAGATAAATTTTCTAAGACCTCTAATGCTTCTGGACTTAATTCTTTTGGATCCTCATATAATGCTTCAGATATAAAATGCTCCACAAGCTCGACAAATGTATCTTTCCCCATTTTTCTTAATGCAAGTATCGCATCTTTATCATGAGGTTCTAAACTAAAAATTTGGCCATAAGAGCCTTTAAAATTCTTTTCTAAATTGGTTCTCACATCATTTCGATGAGTTTTTCGATCTGCAACATCATCAGTTAATAATGCCTCCCCTATTAATCTAAACGTGTCAGAAACACTTCCAGACTTTCAAGACCAGTTTTCATATCAATTGAAAATTCTTCAGAATCAATTAAAAAATCAAATTTAATATTCATGCTGATCTCAAATATGTTTCAAATTAGAAGGGTGAAATTATAATAAAGCCTTTATTTTTGAAATAAAGGCTTTATTAATCAATTTATTAAATCAAGCTCCCTTCTAAAAAGTCCTGTGCAAAGCGCTGTAATACCCCACCCGCTTCATACACATGCACTTCTTCTTCGGTATCCAGACGACAGGTCACAGGCACTTCTATCGTCTGTTCCTTACCATCTTCGGTGGCACGTTCAATCACCAGAGTTAAAGTCGAACGTGGCGCAATATTACCAATCACGCTATACAGCTCAGTACCATCCAGTTTTAATATTTTACGGTCTGTACCCGGCTTAAACTCAAGCGGCAACACGCCCATACCAACCAGATTGGTCCGGTGAATACGTTCAAAACCTTCAACCACAATCGCTTCAACACCTGCCAGACGTACACCTTTGGCAGCCCAGTCACGACTTGAACCCTGACCATAATCCTTACCGGCAATAATGATGAGCGGCTGCTTGCGGTTCATGTAGGTTTCAATCGCTTCCCACATACGCATCACTTCGCCTTCAGGCTCTACACGTGCTTTTGAACCCTGCTTGATCGTACCGTCAGAACGCACTACCATTTCGTTATACAGCTTCGGATTCGCCAGAGTGGCACGCTGTGCAGTCAGGTGATCACCACGATGCGTTGCATAAGAGTTAAAATCTTCCTCGGGCACACCCATTTTTGCTAAGTATTCACCCGCTGCCGAATCACGTACAATCGCATTTGATGGAGATAAATGATCGGTAGTGATGTTATCGCCAAGGATTGCTAAAGGACGCATATTTGCAAGGGTACGCGGTGCAGCCAAGGCGCCTTCCCAATATGGTGGACGGCGAATATAGGTACTTTGCGGACGCCAATCATATAGTGGACTTATTGCCTGCTCGGATCGGTCCAGATTAAACATGGGAATATAAACCTGCTGAAACTGCTCCGGTTTTACACTACGTGCCACCAGTGCATCAATTTCCTCATCAGAAGGCCAGATATCTTTTAAATAAATCGGGTTTCCTGCCTGATCATGACCCAGCACATCATTTTCAATATCAAAGCGGATAGTCCCGGCAATTGCATAGGCAATGACTAATGGCGGTGAAGCCAGAAATGCCTGTTTAGCATAAGGATGAATCCGGCCATCGAAGTTACGGTTACCAGAAAGTACAGCTGTGGCATACAGGTCACGGTCAATAATTTCCTGCTGGATGGCCGGATCTAACGCGCCTGACATACCGTTACAGGTGGTACAGGCATAGGCCACGATACCAAAGCCGAGTTTTTCCAGATCTTCAAGCACCCCTGCTTCTTCAAGATATAATGCTGCCGCCTTTGAGCCGGGGGCAAATGAAGATTTCACCCAAGGCTTACGAGTTAGACCCAATTCATTGGCTTTACGTGCCAGCAAACCAGCAGCTACTGTATTTCGTGGGTTAGACGTGTTTGTGCATGAAGTAATGGCAGCAATAATAACCGCCCCATCCGGCATTAAACCGTCATCACGCTGTTCAACTACCCCGGCAATTCCTTTTGCTTTTAAGTCACTGGTAGAAACACGCGCATGCGGATTAGACGGCCCGGCGATATTACGGGTTACCTGAGACAGATCAAAACGTAATACTTTTGGATAAACCGCTTCTTTCATCTGCTCGGCCCAGAGCCCGATCTGTTTGGCATACTGCTCAACCAGTTGTACCTGCTCCGGTTCACGACCTGTGAGGCGCAGATAGTCGATAGTATTCTGGTCAATGTAGAACATTGCAGCCGTTGCGCCATATTCAGGGGTCATATTGGAAATCGTGGCACGATCGCCCACAGACATGCTGTCTGCACCTTCACCGAAGAATTCTAAATATGCACCCACGACACGTTCTTTACGCAGGAATTCGGTCAATGCCAACACGATATCCGTTGCTGTAATGCCCGGCTTGCGCTGACCGACCAATTCCACACCAATGATGTCCGGCAGACGCATCCATGAGGCACGGCCAAGCATCACGTTTTCAGCTTCCAGGCCACCCACCCCAATCGAAATTACGCCCAGCGCATCGGTATGGGGGGTATGCGAATCTGTTCCGACGCAGGTATCTGGAAATGCAACACCATCTCTGACCTGAACCACTGGTGACATTTTTTCAAGGTTAATCTGGTGCATAATGCCATTTCCAGCAGGAATGACATCAACATTTTTAAATGCAGTTTTAGTCCAGTTAATAAAATGAAACCGGTCTTCATTACGGCGGTCTTCAATAGCGCGATTTTTTTCAAAAGCATCCGGGTCAAAACCGCCATATTCTACAGCCAGCGAATGATCAACAATCAGCTGGGTCGGTACCACCGGATTAACTTTGGCCGGATCACCGCCCTGTTCAGCAATTGCATCACGCAGGCCTGCCAGATCAACCAAGGCAGTCTGGCCTAAAATGTCATGACAAACCACACGTGCCGGATACCATGGAAAGTCACGAGTCTGGCGGCGCTCAATCAGTTGCTGTAAAGATTCAGTTAATATTTCTGGTTCACAGCGGCGCACCAGTTGTTCAGCAAGTATTTTGGAAGTATAGGGAAGCTGGTCATAAGCGCCTGGCTGAATATCTTCGACGGCCTGACGCACATCAAAGTATTCAAGCTGGGTATCTGGCAACGTTTTGCGGTATTGGTTATTCATACGTACTTGCCTCTGCATCTTTTTGCTTTATTTCATCTTTTTGTGTTGATTTCACTTTCCGTGCATTGGCATTGTACGCTGTTCAAAACCCATTTCCCAAATCTTATATATTTCAAATACCTATATATAAAAATACCAGTTTTTGAAATATTTAGTTACCTTTAAATGGGCTTTTCTAGCAAAAAGCTGCTTTTTTATTAAAAATCAGGGAAAATACAACTCATTCTTTAGTATTAAATTGCAAGATTGAGACTGATAACATGACTAGTTTGGCTTTTCTCTGTTTTAGCTTAAAAGGTGTTGATGCACAAAAATTCTTGCAGGGCCAAGTCACGGCAGATGTAGAGCGGCTGGACAGTAACTACCGTTATACTGCTATTTGTGACTTAAAAGGCCGTATTCATTTTGGCTTATGGTTAAGTCGGCAGGATGCTGAAAATTTCAGTATTGTGGTGACTCAGGACCAGTCTGAAGAATTTGCCAAGCATATTCGCAAATATGGTGCATTTTCTAAAATGGCATTTGAAGAGAGTGGTGCCGTTTTTCCAAGTATGGTTAATGCTCTCACCAGATTTGGTAGTGAAGATACGGATTTAAATGCTTGGCAATTACAGGCAATTGAACAGGGCCAAGCCTGGATCACCAGCTTAACCGAGCATGAATTCCAGCCTCAGGAACTACGCCTGCATCAGCGTGGTGGTGTGCATTATGACAAGGGGTGTTATCTGGGTCAGGAAATCGTCGCTCGGCTATGGTTCAAGGCAAAACCGAAGCACTGGCTACATTTAGTACAAGGTTCAGGTACTGCCCCTGCTCCGGCGACTCTACTGCATGATGATGTAGAAGTGGTTAATAGTATCGCTGTTGAAGATGGCTATAAGGCATTAGTAGTCGCTAAACCGGTAGCACTTGATACGCTTGGATTAACCTTATTGGAATTGCCAGAATCGCTTAGAGGCGATGTGGCACGGCCAAAATAAAGCTGTGTTTGAAATTATGGGTAGTAAATATGACCTCCAGTGAATCTGGAGGTTTTTTATCAATCAGTTTATATTTTTTTAAAGCTCATTCTTTCAACCCTATTGTTCTGGAAGAAAAACCAGTTTTAACCAAATTTCTAATAGAAAAATCAAAATATTATAAATATTTTTATCTACGAAGCAGGCTAAGGTATAAAAACTATTTCAATATTTTTAGAGCTTTCATCAAAAATTATCACCTAATACATTCTTTTATTTTTTAATCAGAGTTTAAGGAAAGACCGGCATAGTCATAGCTGTAGCCTGATTAATCTTGCAAGATTTTTGGTGTCCCATATTTACATTCATATAATTCAGCTTATGATTTATGTTGAATGAATCACAGTCATTCCCCATAAATGGAATTATGTGCAGAAAGAAGAGGAAAAAAATGAAAAAAATTCTGCTCGCCAGCCTGATTGCAGTCACCAGCACGTTTAGCATGGCTGCACCAAGTAGCGATAAAAATCCGGCTTTTGAACAAATTGAACAGCTAATTAAAGCAAATGATTACACCACCGCTTATCAACAGTTGCAAAAGCTGGCTCAAGAAGGTAATCCGCAGGCGTTGTATAATCTGGGTTACCTGACCCAGGTGGGAAAAGGCGTAACTAAAAATGAGCAGCAGGCCTTAAAATACTACCAGCAGGCCTCAGAGAAAGGCTATGTAGTGGCCGATTATGTACTTGCCAATAACTACGTGACTGGTGGACTGGGCCTGCCTAAAGATGAGAAGAAAGCCAGAGAGTATCTGGAAAAAGCCTCAAATGCGGGCTTTGATGATGCAACTGTCCAGCTTGCAGTGGCGCTATTTTCAGAAAATAAGCCAGCATCTGACCAACAGGCATTAAAGCGACTTGATCCGCTTATCAAGAAAAACAGTATGCCGGCAATTCATACCAAGGCACTTTATGACATTAGTACAGGCATCAAGAACAAGCAAGAAGCCAAAGTTAATCAGGGGCTCCAAAGTATTCAGAATCTGGCCACAAAAGGTTATATACCAGCCTTGATGGCAGTGGGTAATATGCTTGCCAATGGAACCATTGTGCAGCAAAATCTGCCTGAGGCACAGAAAATTTTTAGTGCACTGGCCCAGCAGAATGTTCCACGCGCTAAAGAATCACTCGATACCGTTAATAAAATGATGACTGATCAGAATAAAGCCAAGAAAAGCTAAAGATTCAATATAAAACCCCGCCAGATGACGGGGTTTTTTATAATTTATTTTTCTGCTTTAAAAGGATGGAATAATTCTTTTAAACCATGCGGTTGACTCCGTAGATACTGCGGTGCAATTGAAATATTTTCACCGAGTTTTGCAGCTGCATGCCAAGGCCAGCGTGGGTCATATAGCATGGCACGGGCTAAACCAATTGCATCTGCCTGACCTTTTTGGAGGATTTCTTCGGCCTGTTCAGGCTCAGTAATCAGTCCGACTGCAATAACAGGAATGCTTACACCCTGTTTAATTTTCTCTGCGAAAGGCACCTGATAATTTGGCCCGACTTCAATACGCTGCATTTCATGCAGTCCGCCTGATGAAACATGGATGTAAACCGCTCCCAGCATCTGGAGGGCTTTTGACAGGCCGGCACTACATTCTACATTCCAGCCTCCCTGCTCATCCATCCAGTCAGTAGCCGAAAGACGCACCCCGACCGGGAAGCCTGCCGGTACTGCATCACGGATCGCCTGAAATACTTCCAGTACCATCCGCATACGGTTTTCAAGTGAGCCGCCATATTCATCTGTACGCTGATTGGATAAGGGCGATAAAAACTGATGCAACAGATATCCATGGGCTGCATGGAGTTCAATCAGGTCAAAACCTGCTTCGACTGCACGACGCGCCGCCGCCGCAAAATCTGCCTGTACCTGATGAATCTGATCAAGTGTTAAGGCATGTGGTTTCAGGTCAGCTGCGGCAAAACTTAATTCACTGGGTGCCACCGTATTCCAGCCATGTTCATGATCTGGTGCAATCTGGCCTTTGCCTAGCCATGGCTTATCGGTTGATGCCTTACGCCCGGCATGAGCTAACTGAATCGCAAAAGGCATGGGAGATATCTGGCGGACTTTACTGAGCAAAGCCCACATCTGATCGCGTTGCTGATCATTCCATAAGCCCAGATCAGCATAGCTGATTCGACCTTCAGCCTGTACCGCCGTTGCCTCTACAATGCATAAACCGGCACCAGACAGAGCATAATTGGCCCACTGCTGTTCATGCCAGTAAGTCACCTCACCCTGATCAGTGGCTGAATATTGGCACATAGGTGCAATAATAATGCGGTTGGCAAGTTCAAGGCTACCAAAATTAACTTTCTCAAACAGCTTGGCCATATATTTCTCCGGTTTTATTATTAAGTGGGCAGAGTGCCTAGACGCTCACTAGCCTACACTGAACCAGCTTTATTTTTATAGTCCAGCCTAAAAAAACCATACAAAATCATGAGCAAGACAGCCTTTAATACAACATACTCTGTACAGGAGTTAATATGAACCAAACCTTAACGGCTCAAACTCGGATGTGCTTTCCAGCAGTAACGCTCCAGCCAGTCTTTGGCCTCTTCAGCATAGTCGATCCCAATACGCGGTGTCTGTACAATTTCAGGCTGCTGAGTTTTCTGTTCTATCCATAGCCCACTTTCCAGTCCGACTTTCTGTCCTTTAAAAGTACGATTAATTCCCATATGCCGGGTCAGTTTCCCTGGACCAGCCATTAACTTGAATTCCTGCCGTGTCTCGGCATCCTCAAAATAGCCGGCCCGCAACATCACACCTTCTGGCACACCTTCAGTCCTGGTAATAATATTGAGCATTTCATACATACCATAGATCAGATATACATAAATAGTTCCACCTGCTTGGTACATAACTTCGGTACGTGGTGTTTTACGGTTATTATAGGTATGACAGGCTTTATCCTGACAGCCCAGATAAGCTTCTGTTTCTGTAATGATACAGCGCCTGATTTCTCCACTATCTTGGCGCACACATAACCTACACCCAACCAGATCACGCGCAACGTCTGAAGTATCGCGCTGAAACCAGGTTAAAGGTAGAATCTCTGCCATGTTTTTCCTCCTTTTCATATCAATGCCAGCTTGTAAATTATTCATGCAACCCGATATTATTGCTATTGCATAAGAATGACTCGATCAATGCCTGAATTACCCGAAGTTGAAACCACCAAAAAGAGCCTTGAACCCTTATTACAGCAAAAAGTTATGTCTGTTGAGGTCCGTGAGCCGCGGCTTCGCTGGGCCATTCCTCAAGATATTCAAAAGCTACAAGGCCAGAAGCTCATCAGGTTAAATCGCCGCTCTAAATATATTCTTGCGCAGTTTGAACACGATACCATGTTATGGCACTTAGGCATGTCAGGTTCGTTTCGCTTGTGTGAGCCTGCGACCGAATTACGTAAACATGATCATTTGATTATTAGTTTCCAAAATATACAGCTGCGTTATCATGATCCGCGTCGTTTTGGCTGTATTTTATGGCTGAACCATGAAACACAAAATAAATTAATTGACCCATTAGGACCAGAGCCATTATCTGAGGCATTTAATACTGAGTACCTGGTAAATAAACTTAAAAACAAGCAGGTCGGCATAAAAGTTGCACTCATGGATAATCATGTAGTGGTCGGTGTCGGCAATATTTATGCAACCGAGAGCCTGTTCAATACCAGAATCCATCCAGCTCAACCTGCTTCAAGCTTAAGCTATGAACAAATTGATCAGCTGGTGATTGAAATTAAAAGGATTTTAAAATTTGCAATTGAACTGGGAGGTTCAACCTTGCGTGATTACAGTAATGCCGCAGGAGAAAATGGCTATTTTCAGCAGACTCTGCTGGCATATGGCCGTGAAGGCGAAATGTGCATTAATTGTGAAACCCCTTTGCAGAATATCCGTTTAGGACAGCGTGCAAGTGTTTTTTGCCCTGAATGCCAGCCGCTACGAGCAGTAAAATAAACCGGTTCAGTTGCAGGAGAAATTATATGAAAACAGCAATCGTCCGTCATATTCTGGTTAAAGAAAAAACACTGGCTGAACAGTTGAAAAAGAAGCTCCAGAGTGGTGCAGACTTTAATAAACTTGCACAGCAATACTCGACCTGTAACTCAGCTAGACGCGGAGGTGAACTGGGTGAAGTTAAGAAAGGTCAACTGGTGCCGGTAATCGATAAACTGGTTTTTAGTGGTGCTGAACGTGTAATCCATGGTCCGGTAAAAAGCCAGTTTGGCTTCCACTTGCTGGAAATCAAGTTTCGTATAAATTTCTAGCAGTTTTATTCAGCTTTATATTTTTTAAGACTTAAAGTGACGCATTCGGTCAAAATAAAAAACGGCATTTGTTGTGCCGTTTTTCCATTTATATTTTAAGGTGCGGGGCGATTTTTAAGCTCATCACGGATTTCGCGCAGTAACTGGATATCTTCTGGTGTAGGTGTTGCCTCTTCTTTAGGTGGTGCTTCCTCGTGTTTACGGCGTAAACGGTTAATCATTTTAACCATTAAAAAGACAACCCAAGCCAGCAACAGAAAATTGATCAAGATAGTGAGAAAATTGCCATAGGCAAAGACATTCAAACCTGCTTCCTTGGCCGCTGCAAGATTACTAACATTATTTGGATTATCGCCTAGCACCAGAAACCAGTTAGAATAATCAACTTCTCCACCCAGAATAAAAGAAATCAGGGGCATAAAAATATCTTTAACCAGAGAGTCAATAATTTTATTAAACGCCCCACCAATAATGACACCAATTGCAAGATCAATCATATTGCCTTTAATGGCAAATTCTTTAAATTCTTGAATAATACTCATTCTATCTCCAGACTCAATTTACCCATGCTCTGATCTTTTTCACATTCTTAATCCTATTTAAATGGCATTAACCTTTAGGATAATTTAGCGATTTCTTTAAAGATTCCAATTTCTTTTTGTTATTTATATAAAAAAACCACCAGATTACTGGCGGTTTTTTCAACTTAAACGAGACTTAACTGCGTGAAGCACGTTTACGTTCGTTTTCTGTCAGGAATTTTTTACGAATACGAATTGATTTAGGTGTAACTTCAACCAGTTCATCATCTTCAATAAATTCAAGCGCCTGTTCCAGCGTAAATTTAATAGCTGGAGTCAGTGTTAATGCTTCATCTGTACCAGATGCGCGCATATTAGTTAACTGTTTTGCTTTAGTCGGGTTGACCACCATGTCGTCTGAACGTGAGTTCATACCAACAATCATACCTTCATAAACTTCAAGCTGTGGTTCAGCAAAAAGACGGCCACGGTCTTGCAGCGAGAACAAAGCAAATGCCAGGCAGGTACCATTTACCATAGAGATCAGCACACCGTTTTGACGTTTAGCTACAGCACCTGCTTTGGCTGGGCCATAGTGCGAGAAGCTAGAAGTCATGATACCTGTACCAGAAGTGATGGTCAGGAATTCAGAACGGAAGCCGATCAGACCACGTGAAGGTACAGTTGCTTCAATACGGATACGGCCTTTACCGTCAACTTCCATATTGGTCAGCTCGCCCTTACGGTTACCCATCTGTTCCATGATTGAACCCTGATGCTGTTCTTCAACATCAAAGGTCACATTTTCATACGGTTCCTGCATTTGACCGTCAACTTCTTTCATGATCACTTGAGGACGGGATACACCCATCTCGAAGCCTTCACGACGCATGTTTTCAATCAGTACAGACAGATGAAGTTCGCCACGGCCTGAAACTTTGAAGCGGTCCGGACTGTCTGTATCTTCAACACGTAAAGCAACGTTATGGATCAATTCGCGGTCCAGACGTTCACGGATATTACGTGAAGTCACGAACTTGCCTTCACGGCCGGCAAATGGTGAGTTATTTACCTGGAAAGTCATAGATACGGTTGGTTCATCTACAGACAGTGGCGGTAATGCTTCAACATTTTTCGGATCACAAATAGTGTCAGAGATGTTTAGTGCATCAATACCGGTAATACATACAATGTCACCTGCATTTGCAGAATCAACATCGATACGCTCGAGGCCATGGTAACCCATGATTTTCAGAATACGACCATTACGGGTCTTGCCTTCTTTATCAATCACAGTTACTGGTGTATTGGTTTTAACTGAACCGCGCTGAATACGGCCAACACCGATTACACCAACAAAACTGTTATAGTCAAGTGATGAAATCTGCATTTGGAATGGGCCATCAACATCAACTGCTGGTGGTTCAACGATGTCAACAATAGTTTCAAACAGTGGTGTCATGTCTTCAGCCAGTTCTTCTGGTGAAGGACCAGCAACACCGCGTAAGC
Source organism: Acinetobacter sp. UBA1297 (assembly GCF_002307755.1). Taxonomy (NCBI): domain Bacteria; kingdom Pseudomonadati; phylum Pseudomonadota; class Gammaproteobacteria; order Moraxellales; family Moraxellaceae; genus Acinetobacter; species Acinetobacter sp. UBA1297. The sequence continues at coordinate 111,221 of NZ_DBUF01000020.1, read as the reverse complement.
CTGAAGCATATACAATCGGGAAGTCTAACTGTTCATCAGTTGCACCCAAGTTGTCGAACAAGTCAAATACCTGGTCGATAACCCAGTCTGGACGGGCACTTGGCTTGTCTACTTTGTTAATAATGACGATTGGTTTCAGACCACGTGCAAACGCTTTTTGTGTTACAAAACGGGTTTGTGGCATTGGGCCTTCTTGAGAGTCAACCAGAAGAAGTACACAGTCTACCATCGACATAACACGTTCAACTTCACCACCAAAGTCTGCGTGTCCCGGAGTATCTACGATGTTGATACGGTAAGTGGTATCAGTACGCTTATCTAACCATGTAATCGCTGTATTTTTAGCGAGAATAGTAATACCACGCTCTGATTCAAGCGCATTCGAGTCCATGACACGCTCAATCTCGCCGGCACGATCACCGAGTGCACCTGATTGTTGAAGAAGTTTATCGACAAGAGTGGTTTTCCCGTGGTCAACGTGCGCAATAATTGCGATGTTGCGGAGAGTTTTGATATCTGACATGAAATTCGATACGCCTACAATTTTGAGGGCAAATTATACAAAAAAATGCTACGCATTAGTAGTGACAGTTGATTGACAACTACAATATATTTTGACAAGCGGTGTACTTTAAGGTTTTTAAAGTGTAACAACTCGATTAGAATAGCGCCACCTTGCCACTCCCCTGTTTGTCTCATGTCTGACTTAAACACTTCATCTGATCAAAATGAGCGTCTAGATCTAGTCTACGGCCTTAATGACAGGCCTCGTCCATTAATTGCATTTCTGGCTGCATTACAGCATTTGCTCGCCATCATTGTACCTATTGTTACTCCAGGCCTGCTGATCTGTCTGGCGCTGGGGGTGTCTCGTGAAGATACCAACATGATTTTATCAATGTCTCTGGTCATTTCAGGTATCGCGACATTCTTGCAGTGTAAGAAAGTCGGACCATTTGGTGCTGGACTACTGATTGTACAGGGCACCAGTTTTAATTTTATTGGCCCTATCATTGGGATTGGCTCAGCCATGGTAGCGTCAGGCACGCCGGTAGAAGCGGTTATGGCTGCTATTTTCGGTGTAGTGATTGCAGGCTCATTCATTGAAATGGGGGTATCCCGTATTTTACCTTGGGTAAAAAAACTGATTACGCCTTTAGTAACTGGTATTGTTGTACTGCTCATCGGGTTAACCTTAATTAAAGAAGGCCTGATCTCTATGGGTGGTGGCTATCAGGCAATGGAAAGTAAAACTTTTGCCAGTGCCGATAACCTGATTATGTCTTGTACTGTCCTGGCAATTATTATTTTGCTAAACCGTATGCGAGCAGTCTGGATCAAAAGCTCCGCCATTTTAATTGCTTTAGTTGCCGGTTATATTCTGGCCGGATTCATGGGTTATTTAGATTTCTCTACGCTTGAAGAGGCACCTTTAATCCAGATACCGACACCAATGCACTTTGGCTTAAGCTTCTCATGGAGTTTATTTATTCCGATGGCTTTCATCTATCTGGTCACTTCATTAGAAGCAATTGGTGATATTACCGCAACCAGTAAACTGTCAAATCAGCCAGTAGATGGCGATAGCTGGATGCAACGTATTAAAGGTGGCGTTCTGGTAAATGGTGCCAACTCTTTGCTGGCAGGTTTATTTAATACTTTCCCGAGTTCAGTCTTTGCACAAAATAATGGTGTCATTCAGCTGACTGGTGTGGCTAGCCGTTATGTAGGTCTGTGGATTGCAATTATGCTGATTATCCTGGGTCTCTTCCCTGCCGTTGCCGGGATTATTCAGGCAGTACCACAAGCGGTACTCGGTGGTGCAGTGATGGTGATGTTCGGGGCAGTTGCTGCATCCGGGGTAAATATCCTGTCAGGTATTCAGCTTGACCGTCGTGCCCTGCTGATTATTGCAATTTCTCTGGCACTGGGCTTAGGTGTGGCGCAGGTGCCTCAAATTCTGGAACATTTGCCTGAATTATTTAAAAATATTTTTAGTTCTGGTGTAGCGACAGGTGGTATTGCAGCATTAATTCTTAATATCGTATTACCTGAAACCAGGAAATAATACTTGTTATAGTGATATTGCCCAGCCCAGCCTGGGCATTGTTTTTGATGAGAAATACCATGGATCCAAGAAGTGAAGTTGTGCTGCGGCAGATTGACCAGCTCTCTGGGCAGGTGCTTTTTATTCATGCACCCAATGATCAGCTATTAAACCAGTTGGGACCGCAGATAGATGCTTCTATCTGGACCTGGAATTTTAATGATTATCAGGGATTTCAGGCAGCAGGTTTTAAAGCCCATTTTGGTGTAGATTTTCCGCAACAACAGTTTAATCAGGTGGTCATATTTGTTCCTAAGTCCAAGGAACTACTTAACTATGTACTACATAATGTTGTCAGCCATTTAGAAATCGGTCAGTCTGTATTTTTGGTCGGAGAGAAAAAAGGAGGTGTTGAACGTGCAGCCAAGCAGTTACATACTTTTGGGCATCCGGTCAAGCTCGACAGTGCACGTCATTGCCAGTTCTGGCAATTAAAACTGGAACATATAGAAAAGCAAAAACCGCTTGAGAGCTGGTTAAAAACCTATACTGTCCAGTTAAAAGACCAGCAAATCGAGATTTGTGCCCTTCCGGGCGTTTTTAGCCAGAGTCATCTGGACGTTGGCACCGCTGTATTAATTCCTTATCTGGACCAGGTAAAATCAGGTAGACTTGCCGACTTTGGATGCGGGGCTGGTGTTATTGCCTGCTATTTGGCAAAATCCAATCCGGCAAATACTGTATATGCTCTTGATGTCGATGCTTTTGCTTTACGTTCAACAGAACTTACTTTTCAGCGTAATCAGGTTCCAGCATCCCAATTGCGTCTGCAACCTGTGAGCAGTATTGCAGATGCACCTTTTGAGCTTGATGCAATTGTCAGTAATCCGCCTTTTCATCAGGGTATTCATACCCATTATGAGGCCAGCGAAGAACTCTGTAAGACTGCGCCTCAGCATTTAAAGAATGGTGGCGAGCTATGGATTGTTGCAAACCGTTTTTTAAATTATCCCCATTTGATTGAACAGCATTTTGGTCAATGCACTCTTAAGGCTGATCAACAAGGCTTTAAAGTTTTGTATGCCTGTGCGCGTTAATGTAATAAAGGAATCTCGATGAGCGAAATAAATCAGCCCGCGAAACTCAAGCGCAAGCTGGGAGCTCGCCACTTAAATATGATTGCGATCGGTGGTTCTATTGGCACAGGACTGTTCCTTGCGTCAGGATCAACTATTGCCAATGCCGGTCCTGGTGGTGCGCTGCTGGCTTATGGCCTAATCGGTATCATGATCTATTTTCTGATGACCAGCCTTGGTGAACTGGCCACCCATAATCCAACCTCTGGTGCTTTTTTTACCTATGGCAGCAAATATGTAGAAGATGGGTTTGGTTTTGCCTTGGGCTGGAACTACTGGTACAACTGGGCTATTACTGTCGCATTTGAACTGGTGGCAGTTCAGTTCATTATGAAATTCTGGTTTCCAGATATTCCTGGTTTTTACTGGAGTGCAATCTTTCTGGCCATCATTTTCGGCATCAATGCACTGACCGTTAAAGGATTTGGAGAAAGCGAATTCTGGTTTTCCATGGTCAAAGTAGTAGCCATTATTGCCTTTATCATTATTGGTATCGCCATGATTATAAAAATCATGTTAACGCCGGGAATGATTACTTTTAGCAACTGGACCAAAGGCGAAGCACCATTCGTTGGTGGCTTACAGGCAATGATCGGTGTAGCCATGATTGCTGGTTTTTCATTTCAGGGCACTGAGATGGTCGGAGTAGCTGCAGGGGAATCCAAAGATCCAAAACGNNTTTCTGGCGTATCCTGCTGTTTTATATCGTATGTATTTTTATCATTGGCACGTTAGTGAGCTATGATGATCCAAGATTGCTACAAGCAGCTGCCAGTGAAGATATAGCACTTTCACCCTTTACTTTACTTTATGAACAGGCCGGCTTTGCCTTTGCTGCCAGCCTGATGAATGCTGTAATTTTGACTGCCATTCTATCGGCGGGTAACTCGGGTATGTATTCGTCCACTCGTATGTTATTTGATATGGCACGTGAAGGCCGGGCGCCAAAAATATTTTCTAAGCTGGATTTACGTGGCGTTCCAATGAACGCATTATACGCCACCACTGCGATTGCCGCGCTGTGCTTCTTGACGACATTTGTCGGTGAGCAGGAAGTCTTTAACTGGTTACTGAATATGTCGGGCATGTGCGGTTTCATTGTCTGGTTGGGTATTGCGATCTCACATTATCGTTTCCGTAAAGGTTATATCGCGCAAGGCTACAAGCTTGAAGACCTGGCTTATCGAGCAAAATTCTTTCCTTTCGCTCCATGGTTCGCATTTATTTTATGTTCCATTATTATTCTTGGGCAAAATTACGAAGCTGTGACAGGAGGAAAAATTGATTGGATTGGACTGCTATCAACCTATATCAGTATTCCCTTGTTTTTAGTCATCTGGTTTGGTTATAAGCTTAAACATAAAACTAAGTTAGTTTCTTACAAAGAAATGGATGTCAAACCAGGAAAGCTTGACTAGTTTTTACCTTCAAGAACTTAACCCTCTTTCTAAATATGAATATACCCAGCTCATTCTATATAGATTGTGCTGGGTATTTTTATTTCTATATTTCTTTATACTTGTAGCGTTCTTGGTTATTTTCATATGACATAAGATGTAACTATGAAAAGCAATTATTGCCTTCTAAATTAGGAAATAAAAATTATTCTAATATATTACGCCTGTTGTTCTTAAAAAAATTTAGATAAATAAGTAGTCTATAGGTTAAGAATAAAAATTAAGGTAAAAATTTTGAACTGATCACAGATAGGCCGTGATTAATTAAAAGTAAAGATAGATACTAAAAGATGGCTTGTTAAAATAAAATTAGTATAAAAAAAAGCAGTTCCGAAGAACTGCTTTTTTAAGTTAAACTCAGATTATTGAGCTTGACCTGGTTGAGCAACAACAGTACGGCTACCAGTAATTGTCGCGAACACACGACGGTTCATAGCACGACCTTCTTTAGTGCTGTTGTCAGCAATTGGTTGATCCCAGGCAAAACCTTGAGCAGTCAAGCGAGATGGATCAATATTGTACTCGTTCACCAGTGAAGATTTCACAGAGTTAGCACGAGCCAGTGACAGACGTTCGTTCAGTGCACGTGGACCAGTATTATCAGTGTGACCATCGATGCGAGCAGTAGCATTTGGATATTCTACCAACTTCTCAGCAACTTTAGCGATTTCTGGCTTGTACTGATCTTTGATATTTGATTTGTTAGTATCAAAGAACACACGAAGTTCCATATTCAGATCTTCAGTCAGTTCTTGTGGTTGTGGCTCAACAATTGGTGTTGGCTCAACAGGAACAACTTCTACTACAGGAGCAGCAGGTTTCAGGTGGCCACCTAAAACAACATTCAGACCAGCTAAAGCTGTATAGTTCCAGAACTGCTCGTCAAAATGGTAAGTACCACGTGCTTCTGTACGTAGAGACAGAGCATCATTGATACGCCAGAATGCACCAAGACCTGCGTTACCTAGAGTACCTTCTTCGTCTAAGCCACGACCAGCACGACCAGCATCAGTGTCGAACTCATATTTATAGTGACCAGCACCTAACAATGCATAAGGCTTGATTTTGCTGTCATAGTTTTTAGTGAATAGGTCAGAAGTAACATAGAAGTTACCAGCGATATTTTCGCCTTTATATTCGTTGCCTGCAACGCTGGTATCGCCTTTGATCTGGCTATATTCAGCTTCAAAACCTAACCATGGAGTAAGTTCAACACCAAGTGCTGCACCAACAAACAGGTCATCATCAAGTTCTACACCATCAGTTAAATCACCGTCATTACCGCCATTGTTGTGCTGGGTATCAAACATTGTGTAACCAAGCATTAATGGGGTAATAGTTACGCCAGCATTTGCAGCAGCAAGAGGAGCAGCAACAAGCATAGCAAGTGCAATACGACTCAATTTCATGGATTATCCTCCAGAGATAACATTGTTGTTCAAGCTCAGCCTAAAATTAACTTTTTGGCTCCTGAGATAAGCTTATATATACCCCAGTATTATTTTTAAGCTACTCACTTTGAATCATACAAACACTTTGTTTTTTTTCCAAGTGCTTGATAATTTTAATCAAGTAAATTATTGACAAAATTACTTACAATTTCCGTTGTAATTCGGTAAATTTTCACTCAATTTATTCTAATGAATAGCTTATCTTTTTCGCTTCTGTTTATTTTAACAGTATTCAAAAGCTAAGCTAATGATCATTTGTTCTGGTTTTGAATGCAATAACTACACACTAATTTACTGTTAAAAAAACAAAAAACTATAATAAACAGGTAATTTTTTAACCATGAAGAAAAATAACAATGGAGTTTCTTTACTGGAACTCGTAGTTTGTATAGCGATTGTGGCAATTTTAGCTTCTTTTGCTATTCCTGCTTACCAAGAGTACCGAGCACAGCAGGAAGCCAAATCACTTCCACACTTATTAAACATGCAGATTATTCAAGCTAAAAATTATGCATTAACTTATCGTAATCAAATAGTTATCTGTTCAAGCCAGAACCTAGAGCAGTGTGAAGATGAGCAATGGAATAAAGGTTTACTCATCTTTATAGATACCAATAATGATAAGGAGCTTAATTCTAATGAAAAAATACTGTCTACAGTAATGCTTGATCTTGAGTATGGTCGACTAGATTGGCGAGGTGCTCTTAATAAACCGCGTTTGTTTTTTAAAGCAGATACCGGGCTACCGCGTGGTTCGAATGGCAGTTTTTTCTATTGTGCCAGCTCATCTGCCAGCCTAAATAAACGTTTAGTACTTAGTCCCATGGGCCACTTACGAGTAGAATCGTTAGCAAGTACTTGCTAAGAACTGTTCAGTCTAATGTTCACTAGTGTTTATTCTTTATTCATTAATTTTTTCTAAATATACTGCTCAAGATCAGTTATTTTTATAATGAAATAGTGGAGATTAGAACAATGGTAAACATCGTGATTCTTAACGGTGCGCGTACTGCGATGGGTGGTTTCCAAGGTTCACTCGCTACAAAGACTGCACCAGAATTGGGTGCAGCAGTAATTAAAGAAGCAGTTTCCCGTGCTAGACTGCAGGCACATGACGTCGAAGAAGTCATTATGGGCTGCGTACTTCCAGCAGGCTTAAAACAGGGCCCTGCTCGCCAGGCAATGCGTTTGGCTGGCATTCCAGATAGTACAGGCGCTGTTACTATTAATAAACTCTGTGGGTCAGGGATGAAAGCTGTAATGCAGGCCGCAGATATGATCAAAGCCGGTTCAGCAGACATTGTAGTTGCAGGCGGTATGGAGTCCATGACAAATGCGCCTTACCTTCTGCCAAAAGCCCGTGGAGGTTTTCGCATGGGTCATGGCGAAATCAAAGACCACATGTTTCTTGACGGCCTGGAAGATGCAGAAACTGGACGCCTGATGGGATCTTTTGCCCAGGATATGGCCAATGAGCGCGGTTATACACGTGAACAAATGGATGATTTTGCCATCCGCTCTTTAAAACGTGCTCAAACCGCAATTACTGAAGGTTATTTTAAAGATGAAATCGTCCCTGTAACTGTATCTAGCCGTAAAGGTGAGGCAGTAGTAGATCAGGATGAGCAGCCATTTAATGCCAATATTGATAAAATCCCGTCTTTGCGTCCGGCTTTTGCAAAAGATGGAACAATTACAGCAGCCAATGCCAGCTCAATTTCGGACGGAGCATCTGCGCTTGTTCTCTGCTCGGATGAAACTGCTAAGCAACGTGGTTTACAACCTTTAGCAAAGATTATTGCGAGCGCTTCAAACTCCCAGCACCCTTCTGAATTTACCATTGCGCCGGTAGGTGCAGTAAAAAAAGTTCTAGACAAGGCAGGCTGGACCGCGGCTGATGTCGATTTATGGGAAATTAATGAGGCATTCGCAATGGTTACCATGTGCCCAATCGATGAGTTTGGCCTTGATCCAGAAAAAGTAAATATTCATGGCGGTGCATGTGCTCTTGGTCATCCTGTAGGTTCTACCGGCTCACGTATTATTCTGACACTTATTCATGCCCTGAAACGTACAGGTGGACATAAAGGCATAGCTGCGTTATGTATTGGTGGCGGTGAGGCTACAGCTGTGGCAATTGAAATTCTTTAAAAATAATCAAATAAAAAATCCCGCTATTGCGGGATTTTTTATTTAGAAAAATAAACTTTTAATGAAGACGAATACTTCGAGGAGCAGGTAATTGCATTTCTCTAAATACTTCGGGTTGCTGTAAATACAGCTGATATAAATAGTTTTTAAGATCAAGTAAAAATTTTTCTGGTCGAACCAGAATATTTTGTCCCTCTGGTGTCAGATCTAAAGACAGATGTGTGTCATTTACCCTCAGATAAGGCAGAACTTTTCCAATCAAATCTTTTAATGTAATTTCATGAATCTTATAGTTTTCCCACTGATCTTTTATTAACAATCTTGCCAGACTTCTACTTTGCCAGGCGGGAAATGCCTGCTGACCTGAAGGCGTTGCGCAGAGTGCCCATCCTTCATGATAAAGCGCAATAATCATACGTTGCGCGATAATATTTTGAATAAATTGCTGATAGTTCTCGAGCACCGAATAAGGTTTCTGCTGATTTTTTGATACAGTTTTACGCTGATAAGGGTTTTTCATAATTATTAGTTATATTAAGAATATTTTTAGACAATCTTAGGGGAACAAATAATGTTTTACAACTGAAGAGGATATATGGTGGGCGCTGACGGGATCGAACCGCCGACATTCTGCTTGTAAGGCAGACGCTCTACCAACTGAGCTAAGCGCCCTGAGAAATAGCATAGCTATTAGAGATAGTAGCATAAGCAGTTATGCTTATACACTAATTAATATCTTAATCTCAGGAAATTAGGATACCAAATTTTATGAAATGGCGCAGCGGACGGGGCTCGAACCCGCGACCCCCGGCGTGACAGGCCGGTATTCTAACCAACTGAACTACCGCTGCATCACATTACATTATTTAAAATAATGTAAAAGTCACTAAGTTATGGTGGGCGCTGACGGGATCGAACCGCCGACATTCTGCTTGTAAGGCAGACGCTCTACCAACTGAGCTAAGCGCCCTCAATAGGATTTGCATAAATGGCGCAGCGGACGGGGCTCGAACCCGCGACCCCCGGCGTGACAGGCCGGTATTCTAACCAACTGAACTACCGCTGCATTTGCACAATGTCGCTATTGTGGTACAAACTCTGAAATCTTAAGTGGCGCAGCGGACGGGGCTCGAACCCGCGACCCCCGGCGTGACAGGCCGGTATTCTAACCAACTGAACTACCGCTGCACGAAAGATCACAACATAAAGGCTTGGTGGGCGCTGACGGGATCGAACCGCCGACATTCTGCTTGTAAGGCAGACGCTCTACCAACTGAGCTAAGCGCCCTTTAGGTCTTCATCGTTTGTGAGGTGCATTATAGAGAATCCTCATCTGGTGTCAAACGCTTTTCTATCTGTTTTCATAAAAATACTTTCGAATGATTAAAAAATAGGTAAATTAAAGGAAAAACAATGTTTTTTGTATTTTATTTAAACATTTCTCTAAAAAATTAGAGGTGTTTATACAGTCTATTTTTACTTATATCTGATAAATATAATGTGGCTTATGTATTGTTTAAAACAATTCAAGCGGTATTTCTGAGAGAAAAACTAAAGCCTGCTCGGGGACTAAATCAAAAAGCTCAATGATTTCTTCATTACGCATACGAATACAGCCATGTGACATCGGAATACCCATCGGCTCAGTATCTGGTGTACCATGAATATAAATATAGCGCTGGAAGGTATCCCGCCCTTCTCCCTGATTAAAACCAGGCTCAAGCCCATGTAACCAGAGTATGCGTGTTAGAATCCAGTCTCTTTGTGGGAACTGAGCAGCCAGTTCAGGACTATAAATCTCATCAGTAAACTGACGTGCAATAAACACTGAATTTTTAGGATGTTCCGCCCCAATTTTTTTTTCTATACGATGCCAACCTCGTGGAGTCTGGCCTGTATTTTCCTGCTCACCTACTCCATTTTTACCAGAAGAAATGGCATAACACTTTTTTAGTTTAGGAAGATGAAGCTTCTGCTGTGCCAGATCAATTAACAGGTCTGCCTGATCCAAGGTATAGCTAGACATTTTTCACTCAATTTCTCTCGGTACTTTTTTTTCGATGGACTGTAAAGGTCGATCTTGAGGCTCAGGACGCATCCATAACCAGATGGCCACAACCAGCATGATGCCATCTGTAAAGATTTTGACAAGCAGTGGTGCATTAGTAAATAGCATCATAATACCGCTTATTAACATCATGATACTGGCCAACCATTTCGCTTTACGCGGAACAGTGCCATTAGCTCTCCAAGCCCTGAGCGTTGGCCCATATTTTGGATGATTCAGTAACCAGTTATCCATTTGTGGCCAGCCTTTAGACGCAGCCCATGCAGCAAGTATTAAAAACACTGTCGTTGGCATGCCGGGTAAAATTGCCCCTATCAGTCCAAGTACAATAAAAATCAGTACCAGACTTCGCCAAAACAATGTTCTCATATCTCTTTCCTAATCCCGCAATTGCGCTAGTATAAAGTGTTTTATATGCGCACTATATTTTTATTCTGCGCGTTTTCTTATGATATTTATGGGCGGACTATGTATATGTTTGGTGATCAGCAGGCTTATTTTGAACCATGGTTACAATTTAAGCATCCTGCCATACGTCAGCTGGCTTTTAGTCTAGCCAGTCCGAATATTCTTAAAAGCCTGCCACAAGAACTCATAATTAAGCATCATTTTAATTTACATCGTGACCATATCTGGCAAAAATATTTCCAAGCCTATTTGCCCCGTTTAAAACAGCTTGACCAGCAACCTGAACCACTTGAGCTCTTCCTTCGACAGCTTAAAAGTACGCGCCTAGGACTACGTTTTGAAATGCTGATCTGGTTCTGGCTACTTGATCATGCATATCATCCATATCGTTTACTTGGACATAGCATCCAGATTATTGATGGACCAAAAACAATTGGTGAGCTGGATTTTTTAATTCTAAATACCGAAACGGGAAAAACAGAACATTGGGAAGTGGCTTTAAAATATTATCTGGCTGAAAGAGAACCTTCTTTGGCATCGTGGTTTGGTCTTAACCGTAGTGATACCTTATTACGCAAACTAAATCACTTTACGCAGAAACAGTTCCAGTTTGAAAAGGTATCAGGACATCTTATTCAAGAGCGCTACGCTATTCTCAAGGGACAACTTTACTTCCCCTTAAAAAACTGGCCTGACTCTTCTGAGCCCTTTTCAACCTGGATTAATTTCTCTCGTAGATTTGGAGGATGGGCCGATTATATTCCCCAGCAAGACTACTATCGTCTACAGCGACAGGAGTGGTTATGCCCGGATCAGGTGCAAAGTTCGAACAGGGCTTTATGGTGGACTCAAGGTTTATATTATTCTGATCATGCATCTCCACAGTTCTTTATGTACCGTCTATCTCCCTTACTCAAAACCTCTAATAATGTTTAAAAAATGCAATATAAATAAGTCATTTATCTTTTTCTGAAACATTTAATAACGTTTCTACTATCAAAACATAATGTTATTTAGTAAGCAGATTTTTTAGCCTGAGTGAACATCAAAATAAATCTAACTTGGAGATGATGATGAAAAAAATTTTAGCTGCTTCAATGTTTTTGGCAATAGTACTGACTGGTTGTAACACAGTAAAAGGCTTGGGCGAGGATGTTTCTAGTGCAGGAAGTGCTGTATCAAATACTGCAGAAGATACTAAACAAAAACTTTAATTTTGCTATCAGTTTTTCAAAAAACCTTATCTACGGATAGGGTTTCCTAATTTTATACAGACTAGCTTTGCTTTAATTAAACTCCCTTTCAATTACATATTCCCCTATTATATCGGCAAGTTTTAAAGACATTGACTCTCCGGTATGACTTCATCATCAGACACTCTCGACCTTAGCCTGCAACTTTTGCGCCAGCCCTCAGTTACTCCTGTAGACCATAACTGCCAGAATATTATGGCTGAACGTTTATCAAAGGTCGGTTTTCATATAGAAAACATGCGCTTTGAAGACGTAGATAATTTATGGGCCCGTCGTGGTACTAAAGACCCAGTTTTCTGTTTTGCAGGACATACTGATGTGGTGCCCACTGGAAACCTGGATGCCTGGAATTCTGATCCTTTTATTCCTGAAATACGTGATGGTAAGCTATATGGTCGTGGTAGTGCCGATATGAAAACAGCTCTGGCAGCAATGGTAATCGCTTCAGAACGTTTTGTTGCCAAGCATCCTGACCATAAAGGCTCAATTGCTTTTTTAATTACTTCTGATGAAGAAGGTCCTTCAATAAATGGGACCGTAAAGGTAGTAGAAACACTTGAGTCCCGTAATGAGAAAATGACCTGGTGTCTGGTGGGCGAGCCATCTAGTACTCATCAGCTCGGTGATATCATTAAGAATGGTCGTAGGGGCTCTTTAAATGGTGTTTTAACTGTTAAGGGTAAACAGGGACATGTAGCATATCCACATCTGGCGATTAACCCGATTCATACAGCTTCTGCAGCGCTTGCAGAGCTATGTGAGACCGTATGGGACAGCGGGAATGAGTATTTTCCAGCAACCTCTTTCCAGATTTCAAATATCCAAGCTGGTACCGGTGCAACCAATGTAGTGCCTGGCACAATGACAGTTACATTTAATTTTCGTTATTCTACTGAAGTGACCGCAGATGAGCTTAAAGCACGAGTAATTGCTATTTTACAGCGCCATCAGGTTGATTTTGATATTAAGTGGACCTTATCTGGCTTACCTTTCCTGACACCCGTGGGGGAGCTCGTAAACGCTGCTGTACAAGCGATACATGAGGTTAATGGTGTAGAGGCCAAGCTTTCAACCAGCGGTGGTACTTCAGACGGACGTTTTATTGCTCCAACTGGTGCACAGGTGCTAGAGCTTGGGGTATTGAATGCCAGTATCCACCAAATTGATGAACACGTAAATGTAGACGATCTGGAACCGCTAGCAGAGATTTATGAAAAAATCCTGATACAGCTCCTGAGCTGATGAATATAAGATAAAAAAAAGGAACCCTGTCGGTTCCTTTTTTGTTTCAAATGAATTTTTAGAATGTCTTATGACTTAACTGGTTTTGAATCTTGTTCAGGTTGGGAACCTGAAAAATCTGGTCTCCCATACGTACATACTGATAAATATTTGAATCATCAAAAGGCTGTTCTTCATCGACCACCTCTGAAATCCGCAGTCTGATAGTCTGAGGCATTTCATCACAGATCAAGGCAAAGCGCTGATCTACCTGCTCTCCTTCTATTACCAGTGCAACTGCTGTTTTAGCCGTAGGGCTATTTACCTTATAGACCGGAAGCTTAAAATCATGCCAATCAATATGATCGACGTTAATCGAACTATCAAGAGCGGACAATACAATATTCTGGGGTAGCAACATCGGTACCTGAGCATAGCATCGAATAATATAAGCATCGATAAAACCGGTCGATACTGTAATCAGGTGCTGCAACTCCTGTTGATCAATCTTTGGCAGAGTTGAATTCGCATTGGTTTGACTCATTTTTTTCTCCCGCGTTAGACCATAACCTCAAGTAACGCTTCAATATTGGCCAACAGGTCTGCTTCCTGGAAAGGTTTGCCCATATATTGCGTTGCTCCGAGTGCAAAAGCGCGCTCACGATGTTTTTCACCTGTACGTGAAGTAATCATAATAATTGGCATATTACGATGTACATCATGATGACGTACCAGATTAGTTACTTCAAAACCATCCATACGCGGCATTTCAATATCGAGCAGCATTAAATCAGGCTTAATACTTTCCAGCTGTTCAATCGCTTCAACACCATCTTTAGCGGTCACTACATCATAACCTTGACGCTCAAGCAATCGGCTGGTGACTTTGCGTACAGTGACTGAGTCATCAACGATCATAATCAGACGTCGTTCATCATTAAAGCGATGCAACTCACGAGACTCTTTTACTTCCTTGACACGTAATGAAGACTGAACCTGACGAGCAATATACTGCCCATCCAGAATGAGACAAACCTGTCCATCACCTAAAATTGTTGCACCAGCTACTGCACCTACGCTGGCCAGCTGTTGACCCACTGGTTTTACCACAATTTGTGCACGAGATCCGACCAACTGGTCAACCAGTAACGCTACTGTCTGGCCACTACTCCCTTTAATCAGCAGTACCGGCAGAGAGTGGGCTATACCGGTAAGACGAGGCAGAGACTGATTTGCTACAAACTCTGAAAGATAACGTAGCTTATAATACATATTGTCGATACGGAAAGTATCTTCTTTGCCAGCAAAATAGTCTTCCAGCATAGAAGGAGAGATACGCACAATACGTTCAATCTGCGCCAATGGTACAGCGTATTGCTGGTCACCTGCTTTAACCATCAGGGCATCACTGATTGCTACTGTAGTTGGTACACGAATCGTAAATGTTGTACCCTGCACCTGTACAGACTCGACCGTCACATGACCACCCATCGCCTTGATACTACTCTGTACCACATCCAACCCTACACCACGACCAGAAATCTGGGTAATTTCTGCTGCAGTGCTTAAACCTGGATGAAAAATCAACTGGGCCAGTTCTTCAGCTTCCAGTTTTTGTTCCGTTCCAATCAGGCCTCGCTCTAGTGCTTTATTTTTCAGCTTTTCAAGATTAATACCTTGGCCGTCATCTGTAAAAGTAATGATGACATCCGTACCTTGGCGATTAATATTTAGCTCAATACGGCCACTTTCAGGTTTCCCTTGCTTGAGACGCTGCTCAGACGTTTCAATACCATGATCAATTGCATTTCGCAGCATATGTTCAAGCGGAGTGACCAGTCGCTCTAAAATATTGCGGTCCAGCTCTCCTTCAGTGTTTTGAACAACGAGTTCTGCAGGACGGTTTAGTGCTGAAGAGGTCTGCCGTGCTATGCGCTGTAAACGCGGTAATAATCGAGAAAAGGGTACCAGACGGGTCCGCATCAGGTTTTCCTGAATCTCTGCCTGAATCCTTGACTGCTGTAATAGCAGACCTTCAGTATCACGTATTTTTTCAGATAATGTGGTTTTAAAGTCAAGTAAGTCAGATGCTGACTCAGCCAGTGATTTGGATAACTGATTTAGCGAAGAATACTGATCCATTTCTAAAGGATCAAAATCGCTGTAACGTGAATTCTCAGTACCATGCTTGGCAATAATCTGACTCTCAAGCTCACCCTCCATACGGCGTAACTGGTCAGCCAGTCGTTGAATAGCCAGTTCCATGTCGGAAAGAATAGAGCCGACCTGTCCCACATCCATTTCAATACGGGAACGGTTAATGGAGTTTTCACCTGCAAGGTCAATCATTTTCTCAACCAGATCGGCTGAAATCCGGATCATTTCATTATTTTCAGCCCGGTCTGTATTGTCCCATTCCCCCATCATGGAAGGCGGTTCAGTACCATCACCATGCACGAATTCAAACAGACTGCCATCAGCTACGATATTATCTGCAGGAATCTGATTGATGAGCTGAGCAGGAATTTCAGTAAATTGGATCGAGTCCAAGCTGTGCTTCAAACTGTCAAAGTTTTCATACTGCTCTTTGAAGATAGCATTTTCCAACCAGCGTAAAGCAGTATGTAAAAGCGGGTCATAAACACTGGTGGTAAGATTGTGCAGACCAAATTGTTCAAAAGTATTTTCCAGCGCATAAGCAATCACGGCTACCGGCTCAAGCTCGGCCATCCGTGCGCCGCCCTTAAGACTATGAGCATTCCGTTGCAGCTGTAGTAATAGACTCCGGTTACTGCGCTCTTCTACCCATTGATCTAGCAATTTATGAGCGGTCTGTAACAGCTCTTCGGCTTCCTCGAGAAAAACTTCTTCAACAATTGATCTTACCTGTTCATCTGTTTGTAACTCTTCGGAATGCTCAGCGATTTCCGCATCCGCAAGTGTACAATCAGCTATATCTGATTCAATATTTTGGCTCGACTCGGACAGCTTCTCTTCTGCTACTTTTGGCTCAGCCGTAGTCACTAATACACCAGTGCTGATCGACTCAATATTTTTGAGGATTTCAATAGTTGCTGGCGCCGGGTAGTCAATCTGCTGTTCACGTAGTATCTGGATGCGTTCTGCCAGCTCATCCTGTACCAGCCGGATAATACTCATCAGTACAGTAGAGACCTGAACCTGCCCGTTAATAATTCTCTGATAAATGCTTTCCAGCTCATGTGCAATTAATCCCATATGGGTGGCCTGCACCATGTTTGCACCACCTTTTAAGGTATGCAAATAACGCATTAGATTGTTCAGAGCAGTAACTTGGCCTGATTCTTTTGTCCAACTGTTCAGGTCACTATCCATACCAGCCAGTAATTCTTCGGCCTCTTCCAAGAAGATATCGCGCAGATCAGCATCAGCAACCTGATTACTATGTTCAGAATGCATCAGCGCTTTATCAGCCGCTATACGTGCTGAAAGCTCTCCCAGGTTGAAAGTATGTTCCAAAACTGCTACGTCAACCGGAGCTTTAAAAGGCTCAGTAACAGTGGACAACTCTTCTACCTGTTCTATTTCTTGCTGTACAAATGCAGATAATTCTTCAAGCAGACTTTGATGAGCCGGGCTCAGGCTGACACGTTGTCCCGCTGCAAGCGTATCAAACAGATAAATCAGCTGCTGATGAGCTTGAGTATAAAGTTCATATGCATAATCAAGATTTAATAGCTGCGGTTTTGCCAAGAGCTGCTGATAGCTCTGAAGTAGTTCTAATGTAAAATCATATACGCCTTGGGAGGCACGGTTTCGTGTATGTTCAACCAGCTCCTGTGCCTGCTGTACCAAAAGCTGTAAATATTCTGGATATTCGGTACGGACCCGCTGATCAAACTCGAACTCGGCATCTAGCAACTGGTTGATTTCAAGCTCGAGGAGCCTTGAAACCAGACCTTGAGGGTTCACGAGATCATCCACAGGTTCTTGATGGAATCCGTAGTTTTCCCAAGCATGATTAAAGGTCTGATAAACCTGTTCCAACTGTTCTATATTACATTCCTGTTTTAGAATGTAGAGATAATCTCTTACAAATTCAGCATAATGAGTAAGTAAAGCGGTTTCATTTGAAGTAGATACCAGCTCATCTTGCAGCATTGTTTTAAACAGGTTTTCAACTTTACTACTTGCTTCAAATATGTGTTCTACCTGAGCCATGGCCGAGCTGCCACGCAAAGTATGTAAAGCGCGGATCAGAGCATTATAATTACTGCCCTGTTCATTATTATTCAAGAACTCATCAATAGTTGCCAGATGTTCTTCCGACTCTTCAAGAAAGATCGCCAGTGTCTCGGCAGTTAATGAATCAAATTCCTCGTGAATTTCAAGCTTCTCTACACCTAGTGGTGGTAGAGTCTCTGCTGTATGTTCCACCAGCTCAAGCCCGGTGACTGTTTCAGACGAAAATAAGGTCCAGCTAAGCTCCAGTAATTCCTCAAGTGCCGGTTCAAGACTGCCCTGCTGTTGCAGTTGTTGCCCGATCAATACGAGGGGACGCAAATCAATCGCATGAGGCTGACTATTTTGAAAGTTATAAAATAACTTGTATTTGTAAATCTTAAAGACTAATTCTACATAACGACTGATCGCCGGGGTAAAAGCCTGTGTTTTAGCAATTATTCGATTCAAGAGATCTTCAACCGTCCAAGCTAACTCACCGGAACTTTTAGCTCCTACCATCCGGCCGGAGCCTTTTAAGGTATGAAAATAACGGCGAATACTGGTCAGCTTGTCCTGCTGCTCAGGCTGCTGTATCCACTGCTGGATCAAAACATCCAAATCAGTAAAGATTTCTTCTAGTTCTTCAACAAAAATTTCAAGAATCTCTGCATCTTGGTCAAGATAGCTATCTTCAGGAAGAGTCGTTGTTCCAATCAGGTCTTTTAGTATTTGTTTCATAGCTAAAACTTCTTCGTTTCTTCTACCAAGACCGGCAGAAAACTATTTTGTAACCATCATGCAAGACGTTACTTTCGAACACGAATTCATCTTGTCGATGCGCTTAGTGCCTGTGACAGCAGCCTGCTTCAGGGACTGCTGTCTGGTTTTCTATTTTTATTGAGGTTATTCAGGCAGTTTAAAGTCAGTTACAGATTCACGTAGTGACTCTGCCATACTGGCCAGCTCTGATACTGAACGTGCAGTATCGAAAGTAGCGCTGGTGGTCTGCGAGGTAATTTCCTGTACGATACTCATGGTACTGGAAATATGACCTGCTGAAGCAGCCTGTAACTTTGCAGCATCAGAAATGCTCGCAATCAGTTTTGCCAGATCGCCTGATACTTTCTGAATTTCATCCAGTGCAATACCCGCATCTTTTGCCAGATTGGCACCGCGTACTACCTCGGCTGTGGTCTGCTCCATCGAGATTACTGCTTCATTGGTATCGGCCTGAATGGTTTTTACCAGTGTCTCGATCTGTTTCGTTGCAGAGGTTGAGCGCTCTGCAAGACGCTGTACTTCATCGGCAACCACAGCAAAGCCACGGCCTGCTTCACCAGCCATCGATGCCTGAATAGCCGCATTCAATGCCAGAATATTTGTCTGGTCTGCAATATCATTGATGAGGGAAACGATATTACCAATTTCCTGAGAAGACTCACCCAGACGCTTAATACGCTTTGATGTTTCCTGAATCTGTTCACGGATGGTATCCATCCCTTCAATAGAGCGGTTTACAACGTCTGCACCATTAGAAGCAATCTGTACTGAGCGCTGTGCAACCTCGGCAGATTCAGAAGCATTGGCAGATACCTGGTCAATTGAGGTTGCCATTTCACTGATTGCACTGGAAGCGCCGGCAATTTCCTGAGCCTGATGTTCTGAAGCCTCAGCCAGCTGGTTAGTAATATTCTGCGTATTTTGGGTATAACGTGATACTTCTTGCGAGGTTTCATTGATACGTGATACCAGATCACGTAGCTGGTCGATCGCAAAGTTAATCGAATCCGCAATCGCACCAGTAAAGTCTTCAGATACGGTTGCATAAGAACGCAAGTCACCATCTGCAAGATCTGCAATTTCATCCAGCAGACGTAAAATTGCATTCTGGTTACGGTCGTATTCGTCCTGTAGGCGGGTCACACGCTGTTTATCCGTCGCTCCCCGCAGTGCCAGAAGTTTAATTACAGAGAAGATCAAGGCAGCAATTGACGCCAGCAGCAGAATTGCAAGAGCCACTTCTGCCCAGTTACTACTTGCCGACTCAGTCAGTTTGTTTAGAGCTGCCAGCAGTTCGTCAGATTGAGAGAAAATTTGTGCTGATGCCTGACGGACCTGAACAATCTGGTTGGAGTTATTTAGAACTGTCGCTGCAGCAGATTTTAAGACCGCATTATACTCATCTTGAATATTGGTTAGAGATTCACGTAATGCAGGGTCATTAATACGCTCTACACCTAGCTCACTACTGCCGTTCAGCTGTGCATTGAGATAAGTACCGAAAGTTTCAGTATCAGCATTGAAGTCGTCTGCAGATTCACGTGAGCTATCATTACCCACAAGTACGGAACTGATCGAACGCAAGATACGTTCCGCGATAAATACCTGGTTTTTAGCAATAACTACCTGGCTACTACTCATATTTTGTCGTGCCATCTGGTCGACTAGCAGGTTATATTCTGCCTGAATACCTGGAATGGTTTCAGAAATAGCAATATTGGTATCGTAGAGTTTGTTAATAATTTTTTGCTGGCTGGTAATCTGGTCAATATTTCGAGATACCGCATTCCAGGTCTGTTCAACCTGCCGAACCTCGGCATCAGTTGAGCCATGAATATCCTGTACAGTTTCTAGGTTTTCAGCAAAGCGCGCCTGTGACTGTGACAGGGTTTTAATGGACTCAGGCGTTCCAGAAGCAGTCGCCTCGGTTGCTTGACGGGAAATAGTTTGCGACAGTAGACGCAATTCACCCAAACTACGAGTTAACTCATTATGACGAGGTACGCTATAGAATAAAAACAGTAAAAGAATAACGGATAGAATTAAAGATAATGCTGCCCCATAAATAAACGGTTTAGATTTGGAACTATCTCCAAATAACCGTGCAAAGTCTTCGACTTGTGTTTGTATTTTGGTTAAAAACGCATTACTGCTGTGAGCAGCACCGCTTTCTCCCGTATTTTTCTTTTTGAGTTTAAAGCCCATACAGCCTCTCCCCTGAAAACGCTTTTATTGAGTAGGCGCGTCAAATTAGTTTATAAATTTTGTAGATGCGTTCATGTACTGTGAGTCTTTCAATAAACGGCTGAATAAAAACACATGCCAATGCTGGTTATGCTGATAAAAATAACCCTGACAATATGGATTTAACTGATCCTCCAGCCCGTCATTCTTTGAAAAAAAACTTTGTTTGTTAAAATGCTGAATCCCCAAAACCCGATCGACCACCACACCCACATATTGTTCATTATGACTAATGCAGAGTACTTTTTGAGTAGGTGAGAAATTGCTGCGTTGTCCAGATATAAACTGTGCCAAGTCAGCCACACAAAGTAGTCTTCCCCGAATATTAGCCAGTCCACGTACCCAAGGCTGAGTATTAGGAACTGCGGTATACTTTGGAGGATAAATAACCTCAGAAACCTCCCCAAGTGGAGCAACAAAATATTGCCCCAGCATTTCAAAAGCAATACCTGACCACCGGTTTACTTCATTATTGCTGGCAGCATAGCTACGGTTGCCACGCTTTGCCAGCCGAAGTAATTCGATAAATCCATTTGCTGCCATAGCACTATCCTGCGTTGAGGTATTGTTGGATTACTTCGATTAGTTTATTTTCATCAACAGGTTTGGTTAGATAGTCACGGGCGCCTTGACGCTTGCCCCAAACCCGGTCAGTTGCCTGGTCTTTTGTACTGACAATGACCACCGGGATATCTTTAGTTGTTTCACCACGAGCAATCTGACGAGTTGCCTGAAAACCGTTAACACCCGGCATCACCACATCCATCAATACCAGGTCCGGTAATTCTGCCTGGGCAATAGTTACCCCATCTGCGCCATTAGTCGCTTCAAGAACCTCATAACCATGCTTGGTCAAGATCTCTTTAAAACGGAAAGTTTCGGTAGGTGAGTCATCAACAATCAAGATACGAGCCATTTTCTTCCCCAAGTTCTTTTTCTAGACACTGACATGATTACGTATTGCATTGAGCAATTCGTCTTTACTAAACGGTTTGGTCAGATATTCATCCGAACCCACTACACGACCTTTAGCCTGATCAAATAGCCCATCTTTACTAGACAGCATAATGACCGGTATATTCTGATAATTTTGTGAGTTTTTAATCAGTGCACAGGTCTGGTAACCATCTAGACGTGGCATCATGATATCGACAAAGACAATATCAGGATTGGCTTCGGCAATCTTGGACAATGCTTCAAAACCATCAACTGCAGTAATTACCTCACAGCCCTCACGTTGCAGCAAAGTTTCTGCTGTACGGCGAATAGTTTTTGAATCATCGATTACCATAACCTTAAGGTTTTGAAATTTGTCTTCCATCTAATCGGCCTTCCCGCTTATTCAACATAATATTTGACGGATTAATTTTTACAGTTATTCAACTTTTTTAACATAAATTTACTTGTATTTCCAATGAACATTTTAAGTATAGCTTTATAGGGTGTCATTTAAATCAATAAGATAATTTATGTTTTTATCAGAAACTGGTTTTTTTTTGCCTATACCGTATTTTTAACTGCAAAAATCAGCTCTAATATAACAATTTTATTACTGAAAGATAAGTGCTTCGGTCCAGTGTGTTGGGGAATTTTATGGTGTTACATGCTATAGCTAAAAGTTGCTGGATACGAACGAAAAATATAACCCGTGAGTTTTTGATAGTTTGCAGCCTGAGCTGCCTGACTATTCCAGTCATTGCAAATGTCAATGAAACACCTAAAGCGGTGTGGTACCGTTATTATGATAACAATGGTATTGCCAATATTAGTACCTCGGTGACACCGGCCCATATTCGTTATGGATATGAAGCACTAGATCAGAATATGCAGGTTATTCAACGCAGTCGGCCCTACAATGTAGATAAAGACATAAAGCAGGCTCCACAGCGCGCCGTTCAGGCCCGAGAGCGTGAACAGGACCTAAAACTTAAAAGAGCATATACCAACAGCCGGGTAGCTCAGGCTAAACGTGATGAACATTTAGCTAACCTCAAAAAACAGCTTAGTTTTCAACAAGACCAACTTCGACAATTACAGAGTGACCGGATCTATTTTAAACGGCAGGAAATGGATTATTTAAGGAAAGGCCAACCTGTACCTCCTGTCTTGAAAAATAGTCTGAACAGCAATTATCAGAATATTGTTCTCATTAAAAATAATATTACTTCTTTACAAACGAACTATCGCAATACCCAAGCCCAATACGACAGAATTATCTCACGTTTAAAAGCCATTGAATAATGTAAGCTTTTTTAGAGAAAAATAATTTAAAAGCATTATGCTGAACATAAGGATGAATATGCATGCGAGTAGCAACGCGTATATTGACTCTGCCTACTCTTGACCTTATTCCCAGAATAAGCCTGTTATGTCTCTGTCTGGCTTTAATAGCCTGTGACAGGTCAGAACCTGTTGCAACACCGACCGAAGCCACTAAAATTGAACTGATTCCTCAAGATCTGATTCCGGTTAAAAGTGGTACTTTATTTAATAGAACGGCTTTTACCGGAACAATTAAAGCTGTAAATCAAAGCTCAATTCAGGCACAAATTACAGCAACTGCCACTCAAGTGAATGCATCCGTAGGTCAGTCTGTTCATAAAGGCCAAGTGCTAGTGCAGCTTAATAATCAGGATAATGCTGCCAGACTGGCTCAAGCACAAGCTAATTTAGCCTCTACCCGTGCTCAGGCTGAACAGAGTCGTTTAATGGTAGAACGTAAACGTCGCCTGTTTAATCAAGGATTTATCTCCAAGGTAGAGTATGAAGAAGCCCAAGTTGACTATAGAGGCCAGCAGGAAAACGTCAGAGCTCAACAGGCGAATGTAGATATTGCACAAAAAGCTGACCGAGACGGTATTTTACGCAGTCCGATTTCAGGTGTAATTACTGCACGCCAAGTGGAGCCGGGCCAGACAGTGAGCGCCGGTCAGACCTTATTTGAAATTGTTGATCCTAGCCAGCTGGAAATACAGGCATCCTTACCAGCTGATCAGCAGCAGGCCTTGAAAGTCGGCCAGAAAATCGAATACCAGATTCAGGGTAACTCGGCGCAGCTCACTGCAACCTTAAGCCGGATTTCACCAATTGCTAATCAGGTCAGCCGCCAGATTGAGTTCTTTGCAAGACCAAATGAAGCCATTCAGTCCCTAAGTATTGGTGCTTTTGTTGAAGGTTATATCATTAGCAGTGACCAGCTTCAGGGTCAGCTTATACCTCTAGATGTGATTCAGAGCATAGACCAGAGCCCATATGTCTGGGCTATCCGCAATAATCGTATTACCAAGGTTCCCCTTACTCTTCTGCGTCAAGACTTCAGCAATAATACGGCTGTGGTAAAAGGACTGCAAAATACGGATGTGGTCAGCCGGGTCCAGTTTTCCAATGATCAGGTTAACCAGCCGGTCAGTATCAGCAAGCCTGCATCATAAGGATCTAGACATATGTGGTTTACGCGGATCAGTGTGAAGTACCCGGTCTTTACTATCATGATGATGTTATGTTTGATGGTGCTGGGACTTGCCTCATGGCAACGAATGGGTGTAGAAGAATATCCCGACGTAGATTTTCCCTTTGTAGTGGTGTATACCAGTTACCCAGGCGCATCCCCGGAAACGGTTGAGTCTGAAATTACAAAAAAAATGGAAGATCAGATTAACACCATTTCAGGCCTGAAAAAGCTTACCTCGACCTCAAGCGAAGGGCTTTCAACCATTGTGGCAGAATTTGACTTGGATATTTCATCCTCTGTAGCCGCACAAGACGTTCGCGATAAAATTGCATCAGTAACAGCACAGTTCAGGGATGAAATTGAAGATCCGGTAGTAGAGCGGTATGATCCGACCTCAAGTGCCATCATGTCGCTGGTATTCGAATCTAATAACATGTCATTAAAAGACCTGAGCTCTTATCTGGATCAGCGGATTTTACCGCAGTTAAGGACTGTAGAAGGAGTCGGTAACGTTAATCTGCTCGGCGATGCACAGCGACAAATCCGTATTGCAGTCGATCCAAAAAAGCTCCAAAGCTTTGGAGTCGGTATTGACCAGGTAATTAATACTTTAAAAAATGAAAATGTACAGATTCCAGGTGGAGCGTTGCAGCAACCTGACTCGGAACTGGTGGTTGAAATTCAGGCCAAGGTTCTCAATCCGTATCAGTTCGGCGAGCTTATTATAGCCAATAAACAAGGTACTCCAGTTTACCTAAAACAGGTTGCCACGATTACCGACTCTCAGGCTGAAATGGAAACCGCGGCCTATTTAAATGGCAAGTCAGCAGTTGCCATTGATATTTTACGTAGTGCGGACGCCAATATTGTAGATGTGGTCAAAAATGCCTATCAAGTCATTGACCGGATCGAGCAACAGTTACCGGCAGGTACTACGCTAAAAGTAGTAGTTGATAACTCAGAATCAATTCAATCCACCATTAAGGACGTTGCCCGTACCATTGTAGAGGGGGCGGTACTGGCAATTATTATTGTACTGTTGTTTTTAGGCTCTTTCCGCTCTACTGTCATTACCGGTTTAACTCTGCCGATTGCCTTGCTCGGAACACTAACCTTTATCTGGGCATTTGGTTTTACTATCAATATGATGACTCTACTGGCACTCTCTTTAAGTATCGGCTTACTAATTGATGATGCGATTGTAGTTCGGGAAAATATTGTCCGGCACAGTGATATGGGTAAAGATCATGTGACCGCAGCACTTGATGGTACTAAAGAAATTGGACTGGCAGTGCTGGCAACTACCCTTACCATTGTGGCTGTATTTTTGCCTGTCGCTTTCATGGGCGGCATTATTGGCCGTTTCTTCTATCAGTTTGGCGTTACTGTTAGTACCGCTGTCCTGATCTCCATGTTTGTCAGCTTTACTCTTGACCCGATGCTCTCTGCACACTGGGCTGAACGCAAAGACAGGCCTAAAAAACAGAATGCTTTAACTCGTTTTTTTGCATGGACTTCTAAAAAGCTGGATGACCTGACAGCAGTTTATGAAAAGTTGCTCAGGTTAGCCTTACGCTTTCGCCTGTTAACAGTATTGATTGCTGTACTTTCTTTATTTGGGGCGTTTGCCTTGTCAAAACTGATCGGTACTGAATTTGTACCTACACCTGACAAAGGTTCTATCCGGGTAAAGTTTGAAACTCCGGTTGATGCCTCTTTGCAATATACCCAGGCAAAACTGCAACAGGTCGAAAATATTATTCGGCAGCACCCGGAAGTACAGACCACATATGGCGTAATTAACGGTATGACTGACCGCGGAAAAAACCACGGCAGCATCCGGGTGACTGTTACGCCAAGACACGAACGTGAACAAACCTTAAATGATCTGAACAATGACCTGCGTAACCGGTTACAACAGGTCGGTGGTATTACTATTACTTCAGTGGCATCGGCAGATGAGGTCGTTTCCGGTGGACGCAAACCTATCCAGATTTCAATCAAAGGACCCGATCTGGATGAACTCCAGAGAATATCCGACCGTTTTATGGCAGAAATGAAAAAAATTAATGGTGTGGTTGATCTTGAAACTTCTCTTAAAGAGCCAAAACCTACACTCTCTGTCAGTATTAATCGTATCTTGGCCAGTGATTTAGGACTATCAGTGAACCAGATTGCAAATGTCGTACGTCCACTAATTGCAGGTGATAACGTCACAACCTGGGAAGATGAACGTGGGGAGAACTATGACGTTAATTTACGCTTGAGTGAAAATGCGCGCACTCTGCCAAGTGATATCCAGAATATGTATATTACTTCAGAAAAACTGGATAATAACAACCAGAATATTCTGGTTCCGCTAGCAACGGTCGCAAGCTTCAAGGAAACTTCAGGTGCGTCCCAGATTAACCGCCGTGAACTGTCCCGTGAAGTGCTGATTGAAGCGAATACTTCAGGCCGCCCTGCTGGCGATATTGGCCGGGATATTGATGCCATGCAAGCCCAGTTCAAGTTGCCGCCCGGCTATAGTTTCGACACGGAAGGCGCTAATGCAGATATGGCTGAATCTTTAGGATATGCAATTACTGCAATTACCTTATCCATTGTATTTATCTATATTGTTTTAGGTTCACAGTTTAATAGCTTTATTCATCCGGCTGCTATTATGGCTTCTCTCCCCCTTTCACTGATTGGGGTATTCTTGGCCCTCTATCTATTTAACTCGACCATGAACCTGTTCTCGATTATCGGTATCATCATGTTAATGGGTCTGGTGACCAAAAATGCCATTTTGCTGATTGATTTTATTAAAAAAGGAATTGAAAGTGGAATGGACCGCTACGATGCCATTATTGCTGCGGGTACAACACGCTTGAGACCCATTCTGATGACAACTAGCGCTATGGTCATGGGGATGGTACCGCTGGCACTGGGCTTAGGTGAAAGTGGTGAACAGAGTTCGCCCATGGCCCATGCTGTAATTGGTGGCGTGATTACCTCTACGTTGTTGACACTGGTCGTGGTTCCAGTCATTTTTACTTATCTGGATGATCTAAAGAACCTGATGATACATCAATTCCGTAAATTAATGTCATAATCAGGCCATGAAAAAAATGAGATGAAATATTCATCTCATCTTTTGTCGTATAATCTTATTTTTACAATGCTCACTTTTAGGACTGTTTTCATGCGCGCAAGCCGCTTTCTATTTGCAACGTTAAGAGAAACCCCAAATGATGCAGAAGTTATTTCGCATCAGCTCATGTTAAGAGCTGGGATGATTCGTAAATTGGCTTCAGGGCTGTATACCTGGTTGCCGATGGGCGTACGTGTGCTGAATAAAGTAGAGGCGATTGTACGTGAAGAAATGAACAGGGCTGGTGCTCTGGAAACTTTTATGCCCGTGACCCAGCCCGCCAGTCTCTGGGAAGAATCTGGCCGTTATGTACAATATGGTCCGGAATTACTGCGCTTCAATGACCGTCATACTAACCCGTTTGTACTCGGTCCGACTCATGAAGAAGTAATCACTGACCTGGCGCGTAATGAGCTTAAAAGCTACAAGCAGTTGCCAATCAATTTTTACCAGATTCAGACCAAGTTTCGTGACGAAGTTCGACCGCGCTTTGGCGTTATGCGCTCACGTGAATTTATCATGAAAGATGCCTATTCTTTTCATGTTGACCAGGCATCCCTACAAGAAACCTATGATGTGATGTATGAAACTTACTGCAGGATCTTCAGTCGATTAGGACTCGATTTCCGTCCGGTACAAGCAGATACAGGTTCTATTGGTGGCTCAGGTTCACATGAGTTTCATGTACTGGCTTCAAGTGGTGAAGATGATATCGCTTTCTCAACAGAGTCGGATTATGCAGCCAATATTGAAATGGCAGAGGCTATTTTAGTGGGAGAACGTGCAGCGCCTACTCAAGCACTCGAAATTGTAGACACGCCAAATCAAAAAACCATTGCAGATGTTTCAACTTTCTTGAACACTGATCCTGCCCATTCTGTTAAGGCACTTCTCGTGCAGGGTATCGCCGATGAAAAAGGTCACTCACCTGTAATTGCATTATTTTTGCGTGGCGACCATGAGCTTAATGAAATTAAAGCAGAGAAGCATCCACTGATTGCTGCACCGCTCACTTTCGCGACTGAAGAACAAATTGCCGCACTGGGCTTGACTGCCGGCTTCATTGGTCCCCAAGGGCTGGTCGAGAAAGGGCTTACCGTAATTGTTGACCGTGCTGCTTCGATACTTTCAGATTTTGTTGCTGGAGCGAATGAAGCTGACAAACATGCAACTGGAGTGAACTGGGAACGTGATGCATCATTTACTGAAGTTTATGATTTGCGTAATGTGGTAGAGGGCGATCCATCTCCAGATGGCAAAGGTACTTTACAAATTAAGCGTGGTATTGAAGTCGGACATATTTTCCAGCTTGGTAAAAAATATTCTGAAGCGCTAGGCTGTAAAGTTTTGGGAGAAGATGGCAAGCCACTTACCGTTACTATGGGTTGTTATGGTATTGGAGTAACTCGTGTAATTGCTTCAGCAATTGAACAGAACTATGATGAAAAAGGTATCATTTGGCCTGCTGCCATTGCTCCTTTTGAAGTAGCGATTGTACCAATGAATGCCCATAAGTCGCCACGCACTCTGGAAGCCGCTGAAGCACTGTATATTGAACTACAGGCTCAAGGTTTTGATGTACTGCTAGATGACCGTAATGAGCGCCCAGGCGTTAAGTTCTCTGACCTGGAGCTAACTGGTATTCCACATCGAATTGTGATTGGTGAAAAAGGCTTGGATGCAGGTACTTTTGAATATAAAGGCCGTACGGATACAGAATCAGTTAACATTAACAAAGATGAATTACTGGCAAAACTTGCTAAATAGGTTTCCATAAAAAATCCCGCTCAATGCGGGATTTTTTATTAGCAAAATTTAAGGCCACCGTAACAGTTAGAAATAGGCAGCTGACCTAAGTCTACTCCATCCATATTTACTGCTGTTTTAAATAGTGCTCCAAAAACTGCTCCTACTCCATTTAATCTTATAGTTTCATCTACTGATAAATTTGTAAACTGCGTCTCCGGAATAGACATCCACCAACCTTTTTGAGCGCTATTTTCTTTCCAAGAGCCATCAGTTACATTTTGCCAATAAATATCTTTATTCTGTAATGAGAGAGAAGCATTACTAGTACCTTTACCATCCTCTCCAGCAATAACTAACTTATGTACAGTTGCATAAGGGATTCCTAACATATTAACATTTTCAAGTTTCAATCCCAATAAAGAACTAGAAGCTTGTGCAGTCATCTTGGTTAAATCGAATGAAGATGATCTGTTTGCAATTAGTGTAGTGGTATAATTTGCTACATTAGCTGTACCTTTTAGTTCACCTCCTAGACAAAAATCTCCTGCGTATAAACCTATACAAGCTCTCACATCATTCATCATTGCATTAGTTACACGTACTCCAATATCTCCACTTAAACTATTAATACCTTTATCATCTGTTAAATTTTTTAAATTATTATTTGAACCTATACTCATCATACCTAAAGCTGAAAGTGCACCCAGACGGAAACCAGCCACTTGACGTGTGGCTGCTGAATTAGGATTATCAATAGCAAATTCAATGAAAGGATTATTTAAGACAAAATCTGAGTTTACATATGAACCATCTACAGGATTTATTCCAGTCAGAGCAATATTATCAATATCAATATCACAGCCTGCTCCCTTACTTCCCCCGCATCCTAACTGTAATTTCTTAATATTGGCATTCAGAGATAATTCAGCAGCCAGTCCTAAACGATAAAATCCCATATTGCTTTGCTGCATAGGGCCAGAGTTTACGCCTTGATTATATGTTAAATTTAATAAAGCCTGCCCTTCAACTTGTGAGAGGGCATTGTCATCTAACTCTGTCATCGCATAGAGGGTTGAACTGCTTAATATAGAGACAAACAAAATACCTAATCCTGTCTTTTTCATTATCTTTCCTTATCTGTTCTTTTTATAATCTAGCGTGGAGTAATACCTAAAGTACTACGCATGGTGCCACCCGTAATTGCAAGGTCTGCAATCTTTTGCATGCTACCTGAAGGGGACATCGCCATCTCTGCTTTAAAAATCTTACCTGCATTCAATGTATTAACTTGTCCAGGGCTCATTAATGTAGAAGGGCGGTTAAACTGTATTTGACTGTCTACCTTCACGGTATCCTGCTTTACATAGACTCTAGATTCAAGACCGACACTACCCTGCATTTTATTGATATTTATGCTTGAAGTTTTAGACGTGCCATCTGGCCTTATGTCTTCATTAATCAGACTTACATAGCTTCCTAGCACTGAAGGCTCTTGCTTTTGTGAAGTATTTAACTCGCTAAAATCGAAATTTGCCTTTAGAGTTAAAAAATTGCTATCCAGATTCCCTTCAGTCGGGTTAATACCCGGAATAATAAACAACTCACCATTACCATCCAGTTTAAATGCCAACGAGGTTAAAACATCATTTTTGCGAGCAAAGTTATCAATGGGTACTACCTTTTTATCACAGCTTGTTACCCCAGCCGGACAATTATATAAAGAGCCAGGTAACTGGCCAATTGCGACTTCTGCTTTAGCAGCGAGTAACAAGTGGTCAGCCTTAATGTAGATTCCCTCATCTTCAAATCCGATGACACCATCAGATTTTAAATACGCATCTATATTTCTGAAACCTGCATAATAATTTACTTCTTCACCATGCGAACCTCTTGCGCCATCAACAATAATAAGCGAGGTAGTACTAGGCGTATTGGTTTTCTGGTCAATGCCATAACCTTCTGTAGACAAAGCCAGGTTATAGCCTAACCCGGCTTTGCTGCTTCCGTGGTAACTATAATTCTTAGAAAATAGGGCAAGATTGGTATTTAAGTTAAAAATAGGAATACCAATACCCCATTCCGCACTTTGATTGGTTAATGCTGCCATAGAATTATCAGAAATGAATCTTGCTTTACGGGCAATCGCCTGAAAGTCCATACCACGCATAGCCAGTAAGGCAATATTTTGTGTAGTACCGGATGGCACTATGTTATAGACCAGTTCAACTGCTGTTTCACCCAATACCTTTCTCATATTTTCATTAATGATAAAACTTAATGTAGGTGTCTGGGCAGCATTAATATAGATATCACCCAAGTCTATATAAGCATTTTGGGTGTTATAAGCAGTTATACTATTTGCATTGCGAATGGCCAAGGGAGACAAGTTAGAAAATTCGATCGCATAACTGCCTTTACCCGTATGACCTAACTCAAGAGTTGTAGCCTGATGATTAGCAGTAAGTAATGGATTTCCCTGACGGGTAAACTCTGCTGCCAACCCTAAGTGTAATCCACCTTTGGTATCATACCCTTGTGCTTTACGTGTTGTTTCTTTCAAATCTGTAGCATTAACTGTATTAAAATTTGCCAGTCCTGTCTGGTCAGCATTTAGAAAAATCTTGCCATTGGTTAAAGCACCTGATGCTCCCATACGGATCAGGTTTTTCTGGTTAGCGGGGTCAGAACCGTAACGTAAATCTAGGTTTACTCCAGGGTTAGTAGCATCACTCCGGCTTGAATGAACATCAGTTAGATCAGAAACCCGGCCCAGTTCAATTACATGATCTGTGGCTCCATTTTTACTTTTTGTGGCCAGTACAATTCCTTCTGTCGGGTCGATATACATATATCCATCCGCTGAAATATTAAAATTTAAATCTTTCAAGGTCAGATTATGGCCATTCAAGCCATAACCAATACTGGCATTTTGTAGTCTGAAATCCAGATGAGCTTTCTCGTCACGGTTAAACAAGCCCGCTGTTGTTTCCAGATTAAAAATAAGTGGCGAGATAGTCGCGAGGCTCAAGGAACCCAGGTTTTGTTGAGCCACGGTGTTCGTGCAACTAGTATCACAGATCAGCATCAGTTTTTCGACAGTCGCCTGAAAAGGTGAAATACTGCCCTGTATCTTTATTCCTACGCCCCGCTCAGTTTTTCCAACATCAATATCTAAAGTACTGTTGATATTCTGCTGATGGGTTCCCTCTACTCTGACATTATGTAAACCTAGTTTCATTTTTCCAGTGTTGGAATAATCTACCCAGTTCGCTTGATCAACAACCACTTTAGATACTTCATGAGTAATAGAAATACCATCCTGACCGGTGACTGTACTTAATGACGTATCAGAAAGTTGCTGCAATGCATAAGAATGCTGTGCCATAAATATACAGACACTGAGCCACTTTAATTTTGTTATTTTTCTCATTTCAACATCCTTATTGATGAGCTCTCTTTTCTTTTAACAGCGACTTGTCGTTGTGCCCGCACAGTTATAACTGAAAATCTTCAGATTACCTGACATATGCAGGTTCCCATGCATGTTCACTCCCATAAAGCCTTGTTCCCCTCCTTGATCAAATCTCGGAACCAGCTTGCCGCCATCGTAAGTTGTATACTTTTTATCATTTAAATACCCTTCACTTCCGCTTTCTACTGCAAGACTTTTAAAGCCCAAATTACGGACTTTTAACGGATGGTCATCATAAAAAGTAAGTTGCAGTGCAGTTTGCGGTTCACCCTCCCGGTTTAGAATTGTAGAACCATCTAAAGAGAATTTATCTATTTGAAGAGTACCCTGTAACTGTTTAAATACCAGCCATTTTTGACTGCCGTTTTCGGTATGGTTGTTGGGTGAAAAAGCGAATCGACATAAAATATCTGAAACACATTGATAAGAATAAAAAGCCTGAGTTACAGTTCCCTGTGGATCATATTCAGAAATATTTTTAAGACTCATATTATTGGCATACTGATGGTTTAACGACAATGTCCAGCTTAAATCAGCTCCCCCCTGACCTGTAATATTCAACAATGCCTCATTATCGAGATTTATAAGTTCTGCTTGCGCTGTAGATGAAAGGACTAAAGCACATAATAAATTAAATTTATTTAACATATACTTCTCCTATAGCCCGGTCGTCTTGAATTTAAGATGCTGTATCATGACCCCGTCAATCACCGCAGAGCCTAAATTAGTCATCGTATTGGATGGTCCTCTGAATACCACACCTGTAGCATTACTATCAGTATTTGCTTTAAGTAAATTTGTAGTTGGATCACGTGTTACGCTACCAATCGAGATACTGCTATGAGTAGCATTTGTGCCCTGATATTTAATAGTTGAGGTACCGGCTTTCACATCAGATAAATTCGAACCGCAATAAGCCACATTACAGGTTGAGCCCTTAAAAGAAGCTGCGGTTAAAGCACCCTCAAGCTTGGTATCTTTATCTGTATCATTATAAAAAGTATAAATCTGGCTATAGATTTCCGGCACATTCGGAATGCGGGTGACCTCAAGAATAATATTGTTTCCTTCAGAACCTAGAACAAAAGGCTGATACATATTACCCAAGACCAGATTAAGGTTTGGACTGTACAGATATAAACCTTCCTGATCATTAAAAATTGGCGCGAAAGATTTATCCAAAGCTGGTGTAGCTGCCGTACCCTCCTGAATAGCTGCTGTACTCAAACGTATAGCTTTAGCACTGCGGCTGGTTTCTGAGTCACTTATCTTGAGAGTGGATGGGTTATCATTGGTATTCAACCGGATAATATTAGCCATACCAAGTGACTGGTTATGCTGGGTATTGTCTGAAGCTTGAGTCTGAAATAAACGGACTTGAGACCCATTTAGGCTCAGGCCATTTGCTACGAATTGCATCCGCAGTCTTTGATTTCTATCAAGATCCTGATCATTTCTATCAGAAGTTGGCTTGGGAATCGGTGCTCCCGTAATGGGATTTAATGTATTAGAGGAATCCCAAGAGCGTGAAAAAGCATCCAGCCAGAAACCCAGCTTGATATTATTATCTGATTCATCGGCATCAACTTTAACTAGGGGAGCTTCTAGAGCTAGATAGCTGATATCACCAGAAGGATTTTTTGCAGCGAACTGTTTAATATTGGTCGCTGTTCCGGCACGGAATAACCATGGATTTGCAGCATCTCCCCAGTTAAACCCCTGATTACTGAACCTCTGGTTCAAGTCTGAATTGGATTTTGATAAAGCCAGACCGTAGATAAAAATGTCTGCTTTATTATGCATTGCTGCAGCTTGTGCGGCGGTTAGTTTAAGTTGTTCATAGTTCTCACCCGTCGGAATAATTCGGATGAAACCTGTATCATACTTAGCTGCATCGGTAATATTTGAACGGTTATAACTTGAAGCTGCCGACTGATCATTGGGTCCCTGAAAGACCATTTTAAAATTCTCGGGAAGAAGTGCTATTCCCTCTCCTGTTGTTTCAGCTAAACGGTCATCAGACAAGGATTCAAGTGCATAACCAGTTTGGGTCAAGCATAAGCCGGCCATAGCGGCCAAACAGGACATACGAAATCCTGTAGTCTTCCAATGATGAATCATCTCGGTCTTCCTTTTTATCTGATGCTCCGCATCATTTATTTTTATTCCTCGATATCTTGGTATTTCTAGCTTTATTCAATTATTGCTATAACAGTACTTATACCTAGATCTTTTAAAGTTAATTATGCTGAATATAAATGTAATTGCAAAAAAAATAGCCTTGAAAGACATGTTTTCCGATGAATGAATTGTAAAAAAATAGGCGGATTCAAATGATCCGCCTACTTATTATAAATGAAACCTGAATTATGCTTTTGGCAAAGTCACACCTCGTTGCCCCTGATATTTCCCGCCACGATCCTTATAAGAAGTTTCACACACTTCATCACTTTCAAAAAATAGCATCTGAGCAACACCCTCACCTGCATAAATACGTGCTGGCAAATTGGTAGTATTTGAAAATTCTAACGTAACATGGCCTTCCCACTCTGGCTCCAGCGGCGTGACATTAACAATAATACCGCAGCGTGCATAGGTGGATTTACCCAGACAAATTGTTAGTACATTGCGTGGAATACGGAAATACTCTACCGTACGGGCCAAAGCAAACGAGTTAGGTGGAATAATACAGACATCTGATTCAATATCGATGAAACTTTTATCATCGAAATTTTTTGGATCAACAATTGCAGAATGGACATTTGTAAAAACTTTAAACTCACGTGCACAGCGAACATCATAGCCATAGCTAGACACACCATAAGAAATCAGTTTTTGACCATTTTCATCGAGGCGGACCTGGTTTTCTGCATACGGTTCAATCATGCCGTGTTTTTCGCTCATTTCGCGAATCCAACGATCAGACTTAATAGCCATCTTGTTTCTATCCAAAAATACTGAAAATCAATTATTGCGCTGTACTTTAACTTAAATCTGTCCCAATGAAAACAAGATCAGCTACAAGCCTTGATACGTATGCATGTTGAATATTATTACAGACTCAGTAAAGCCGAGTAGCTTAGTGGAATAGAAAAGCTGACCAGAATCAAGGAAGCCGTTCGCTGTAGATTACGCTGATTTAACCACCGGACTTTTGGGGTATTCAAACTTGAACCAATAAAAGTCCAGAATAATGCAATCGGCACAATAAGAGCCAGAAAAACTCCCATATGCACAGCATAGATAGACCAGTTGACCCATGCAGCAACCGGAAAAATAGCTGAAGCAAACAATAAAGCTTTAGGATTGAGTAGAGTCGCTACAAATAGCTCACGAGGACGAATCGCAGGCTGGTTCAGATCAAGCTGTACATTTGCAGTTTTCCATAGTTTAACTGCCAGAAAAATAATATAAAACGCACTTAAAAGCTTTAATAAAGTTGGCAGGATCGGCAGGGTAGCTGATACTGTATCAATCAAGGTGCCCCAGACAGTAATGGCAATAATATAACCTAAAACTTCTGCTGGAATTAAACGTGCAGAACGTCGCACCCCAAGCCGGATTCCAGAAGAGGCTAGTAGAGTATTTGTCGGTCCTGGTGTAAGCAGCACGCTTGCCACTAGGCCAATAAAAAGCCATGAAATCATAGAGTCACCTCACTATTGAGTGAGCGAAGATTAAAGGAGTTTATAAACTCTCGCAAAATATAATTTTAGGAGCCTTTATAAAATAGAATTTACCACCGAGTGTTATTTATATAAATATTTTAAATACAATAATTTGTAAGAAAAAATACAAATAGAACGCTTGAGTCACTTCTTCTGTTCGAAAGACTATAAATAAAAAAGGATCAGCTCTGATCCTTTTTTATTTATAGCTAGGTAGTTGAAATATTAAGCAGCTGCTTCTGTAGTAATTCCTGCATTTTGTACCTCAGCTGCCTGAACAGGCACAGTTTTTTTCGAAGCAGGAAATGAAGGAGTATAAACTACTGTAGCAGAACTTATTATAGGAGCAGCCGCGACTAGTATACCTAAAGAGAGAGGTAAAACTTTCAGGAGAGTTTTCATAAGATTAGCTCTAAAAATAACAGTTAAAAAAACAGCTGAGAGCTTAGCGGGGAGCTAATAAAGAAAAAATGATAAAAACGGCGAAAATTTCCAAATTGACTTGGCAGTCACTCTAGAGTAAATACTTAATTAATTTTAGTTATTTTAAAATATTAAGCAACAAAACCTTCTTGAACTTCACCCTGCCGTATCAAGAAGGCTTTGCTTTCAGAATATCGAAATTAGAAGATGCGCTTCTCATCTCGACTATGTTGAGGCAGTTTTTCAGCAATTTTTCTGGCAATTTCAATATAACTTTCAGCTGCCTCATCCTCTGCAATTACAGAAGGTTTACCGGCATCGGCATTTTCACGGATCTGAACATTGAGTGGAAGACGCCCAAGCAGCGAGATCTGGTACTGATCTGCCAACTGGTCACCTCCACCTGTACCGAAAATCTGTTCCTCATGACCACAATTTGAGCAGATATGTGTAGACATATTTTCGATTACACCTAATACCGGAATTTGTACCTTATTGAACAGTTCGATTCCCTTAGTGGCATCCATTAATGCTACATTCTGAGGTGTAGTTACAATTACAGCACCTGTTACTGGAATACGCTGAGCCAATGTAAGCTGTATATCCCCTGTTCCGGGTGGCATATCAATTACTAGAACATCCAGTTCAGGCCATAAAGTCTGGTTAAATAGCTGCATCAGTGCGCCTGTAGCTTTGGGACCACGCCACGCTACAGGTGTATTATGATCTCCGGTTAAATGGCCGATTGAAAGTACGGCCATGCCATAGGCTTCAAGAGGAACAAAATTTTCTGCTTCAATAAGAGGCGTATGTCCAGCATTGCCAAGCATAGTCGGAATACTCGGCCCATAAATATCGGCGTCCAGTACTCCAACTTTTAAGCCCAGTTTCTGTAACGCTAACGCCAGATTAACAGTTGTTGTAGACTTGCCTACCCCACCTTTTCCAGAAGAGACCAGAATAATATTCTGAATACGTGAATGTTTTGGTACATCGCGTTGCTGGGGCGCAGCTTTTTCAATAGGTAGATTATTCGGGTCATTGTCAGGCGCAGTATTAGGACTGACTTGAGCTGAAGCATCCACTACCGGCGGTAAAGAACTTTTCTCACTCTGGTTGTCTTGAGCAGGGGTGGCAGCTGCGAGATTATTTTTTTGTTGAATTACATGCAGGTTCAGTTCTTGCAATCCGCATTTTTCTAACTGGTCAGCCAGTTCATCATGTAATTGCTGTAGATAAGGCTTTTCTTCAGGATATGTTTTAATGGTCAGTTGCAGGGTTGCCTCATGCAATTGCAACTGGGTAATACGGTCCTGCAAACGGTTATTAGAATGCGGCAGCACATAATTTTGCAGTACCTGCTGGATTTCTTCTTCCTTCACCCCTTTAGCTGGTGAAAATACTGATTTTAATGAAGAAAACCATGACATAACTTTGACTCCAAACCGGACCATTTCTGCTGAATAGGGTTAGTTTACCTGTAAGTGTCGTGAAGGTTAATAGCTGTTCTGTGCCAGACAGACAAAAGCCTCTAATTTCCAAGTAATTTAGTCAGCTTTATAGCTGCTGGTTTCTAATTTTTTTCTAAATCTAGTTCTATTCAATTCTTTTTAATTATCTCTGCCTTTATTCATCAAATAAAGATTTGGTCTTATTTTCTTTGAAAACTCATTTTTCTTTCTTTAATTAACTACAGCGTGAGACTTACTGTTAAATAAAGCCTTGCTTTGTTTTCCTTCGCTCATCAGGTAAAATTGACCGTCTTAAATAATGAATACGAATGAGAGAGTCAATCTGTGCGTAATATCTTAGTCACTAACGCCCTTCCCTACGCTAATGGCCCCATCCATATGGGACACTTACTTGGTTATATCCAGGCGGATATCTGGGTTCGTGCTATGCGTGCAATGGGCCATGACGTGACTTATGTCTGCGCAGATGATGCTCACGGTACAGCAATTATGTTACGTGCCGAGGCAAATGGTATTACACCGGAAGAACAGATTGCCAATGTGCAAAAAGAACACATTCGTGACTTTAATGGCTTTGGGGTTCACTTTGATCATTATGACTCTACCAATAGCGACACGAATAAAGCACGCTCTCAAGAAATCTATATTAAAAACCGTGAAGCTGGAAATATTGCGGTTCGCCCGGTTACTCAGCTATTTGACCCTGAAAAAGGCATGTTCCTCTCAGACCGTTTCATTAAAGGTACCTGCCCAAAATGTAAAACGGAAGACCAATACGGTGACTCGTGTGAAGCATGTGGAACGACCTATAATGCAACTGAGCTGATTAATCCAAAATCAACTTTAAGCGGCGCGACACCAGTAGAGAAATCTTCAGATCACTACTTTTTTAAATTACCTAACTTCTCAGAATATCTGCAGACATGGACTCGTGATTCAGGACGTTTACCGGTT
Organism: Acinetobacter sp. UBA1297; assembly: GCF_002307755.1. Classification (NCBI taxonomy): domain Bacteria; kingdom Pseudomonadati; phylum Pseudomonadota; class Gammaproteobacteria; order Moraxellales; family Moraxellaceae; genus Acinetobacter; species Acinetobacter sp. UBA1297. The sequence goes on along the minus strand of NZ_DBUF01000020.1, from coordinate 72,477 downwards.
TCAATTGCCAACAAGTTAGATGAATGGTTTGATGCAGGGCTTTCAGACTGGGATATTTCCCGTGATGCGCCTTATTTTGGTTTCGAAATTCCAGATGCACCGGATAAATACTTCTACGTTTGGGTAGATGCACCGATTGGCTATATGTCGAGTTTTGAAAACTATATTCAGACCAAACGCCCAGATTTAAATTTTGATGATTTCTGGAAAAAAGATTCTGAAAATGAGGTATATCACTTCATTGGAAAAGATATCGTTTATTTCCATGCCCTGTTTTGGCCTGCCATGCTTGAAGGTGCTAATTATCGTACCCCTACAGGTTTATTTGTAAACGGCTTTCTGACTGTTAATGGACAGAAAATGTCAAAATCTCGTGGGACCTTTATTAAAGCAGAAACGTATCTGGAACATTTAAATCCTGAATACCTGCGGTATTATTTTGCTTCAAAGCTTTCAGACAAAGTAGAAGATTCCGACCTTAACCTGGACGACTTTATTCAGAAGGTAAATTCTGACCTAGTTGGAAAAGTGGTTAATATTGCCAGCCGCTGTGCAAAGTTTATTAATACTAAATTTGATCATAAACTATCTGCTGAATGTGCTGAACCTGAGCTGGTACAGAGTTTTATTGAAGCTGGCGATTCGATTGCGAAGGCTTATGAAGCCCGTGAATTCTCGACTGCTATTCGTGAAATCATGGCATTGGCTGACCGTGCAAATCAGTATATTGATGAGAAAAAACCTTGGGCGCTTGCGAAAATTGAAGGTGAAGAGCTTCAAGTTCATAATGTATGTTCTGTCGGTATTAACCTGTTCCGCCAACTGGCAATTTACTTGGCGCCCGTACTTCCGGTATTAGCTCAACAGGTTCAAGACTTTTTGAAGCTTGAGAGTTTTAACTTTGAATCCCGTAAGCAAATATTGGTAAATCACGAAATTGAATTATTCCAGCCGCTGATGCAACGCGTTGATCCAAAAGCAGTTACAGCAATGGTTGATGCATCTAAAGAGTCATTAGGAGCACCTGTGGCAGAGCCTGCTAAAGTAGAGAAGAAAAAAGAAAAAGCCAAAGAGAAAAAAGCTGAAGCTCAAGTCGGTGAAGCAGACATTATTGGTATTGAAGACTTTATAAAAGTTGACCTGCGTGTAGCAGAAGTTTTAGAATCTGCGCATGTAGAAGGGTCTGATAAGCTTCTTCAACTTACCTTAAATGTTGGCGAAACTGAACCGCGAAATGTATTTAGTGGAATTCGTGAGTTTTACCAACCTGAAGATCTTAAAGGTAAATTAGTTGTTATGGTGGCAAACCTGGCCCCACGTAAAATGCGTTTTGGTGTTTCTAACGGGATGGTTCTGGCAGCAGGTAATGGCGAAGGTGTATGGGTAATTTCACCTGAGAATGGCGCTAAACCGGGTGATAAAGTGTCTTAACACTCAACACTTAAACTGCATAAGGTCTTTATAGCAACTATAGAGGCCTTTTTATTTAAAAGTATAATTAATTTATTGAAATTTATTCTAAATTATTAAAAAATACCTGCGTTTTTTCATTTATTACAATTATCCGGGGAATATATGAAAAATCTATTAGTAATTGCACTAGCTGCATCAACTATTGCAATTACAGGTTGTACGATGCGTATTGCAGATATGACGGTTGCTTCAACCAAAAACTATAACTTAAACTCTAATCAGTTTATTAAAGGTGAACGCGTTACAGGTGAAGATAAAGTACCTGTTGTATTATTTCCACTAGGCATACCAAACTTTAAAACTGCTATTGATCGTGCCATTGAAAAAAATCCGTGCTCTGTAGCGCTTTCTGATGTAGTTATTACTCAATTAAATCAGGCTTTTCTTGTTGGTCAAATTGGTTACCGTGTAGAAGGCTCTCAAGTGATTGACCTTTCTCAACCGAACTGTAGAAAATAAGATAAAAGTCCCTCAAGTGAGGGGCTTTTTAAAAAGGTCTTATTATTTTATAAAAAAAGAAAGTATTACTTCATCCCAAAAATTAATTTAAGACCTAATAATGTCATCACACCACCAGCAATCCGGTCAAAAATAGCCTTAAACTTTAAATAAACCTGACGTGGCTTCTCGGCAGATAATGCAACAGCTACCAGAGAATACCAGCCAGCATCAATAAAGAAACACAGCAGAGGTAAAACCACATAAAAATAGGCAGGTATTTCTTTAGGTAAGAGCGCAGTAAAAATACTGGCTAAAATAATAGAAATTTTAGGATTACTTAACTGTGTAATCAGGCCTAAACGATAAGCTTGGGCATAGCTCATCGGTTGAACTGTTCCATAGGTACTACCCATTGGTTCTTTAGCATACTTAATAATTTTATAAGCCAGCCAAAGTAAATATAAACCGCCACAGACTTTCAAAATAAAATAGGCTGAAGGCACAGCCAGCAATATGGCTTGTAACCCCATAACAGCAAGAAAACCGAACAATGCTGCGCCAGTCCCTGTGCCCAGTGCAGTAAACAGGCCATGCTTACGTGAAATCGCAATTGAATTTTTTGCCACATAAATAAATGTTGGGCCCGGACTTATTGCGCCCAGCATCAGAGCTAGTGCAATTGAACCTATAATAAATAACGATTCCACAAGCGTGTCCTCAAATCATTAGAGAGAAATCTTTAATTGTGGTCTTTATAGCGAAGTGCATAGAGTTAGTCTATCAATTTATTAGAAAACATACAGCAGCCAAGATACAAACTGAAATTGTATGGTATTAAATAAAGACTCAGAATATTTTTATATTAAGAAAATAGCAGAGTATAACTTTATCTCATGAAACTTGCCGAAGCGTTGATACTGCGAAGTGATTTACAGACCAAGCTTGCATCTTTGCAGCAACGTATTAATAACAATGTACTGATACAAGAAGGCGACCAGCCCAGTGAAGACCCCGAGCAATTGCTAAAAGAAGCATTTGCAATCAACATTGAGCTGCATGATTTGATTAAACGGATTCACATGACTAATGCCCAGGCCCAAACCGTTCAGGGTAAAGCTTTACTGGATGTTTTAAATGAACGGGATTTCCTGATTAGTCAGCATCGTATTCTTCAACAGGCAATTGACAGTACACGGCGTGAATCTGCAAGATACAGTTCCAGTGAAATTCGCTGGATAAAAGTAGTCTCTGTCAGCGATCTACAAAAACAGGCCGACCAGATCAGTCAGAAATTGCGTCAGAACAATCTGGAAATTCAAGCATCAAACTGGCAAGTAGATCTCATTTGATTATTTTATTGATCTGTTTTTAAAAACAGGACAATATTCAAAGTTCGGGCATATTGGGCGAGTACAAGACCTTTTTATCCGGTTTGTAAGGTTTTAAATAAGACAAACCCTTGCATAGAGGTAAGACGTCTACTTCAATACTTCATTAGTCTGACGTAGCACTTTTCATCTTTTATCTCTTACTCTTTAGTTGGCACTACCGCGTACTGACAATATGCCCACCTTCCTTTCTTTTTCAGCTAACTTTCTTGTAAGGATATAATTTATCTTATGGCCTAGCTGTTTGTGTATCTGTCAAACGGTAATGCTGCTCATATACAGGCGTACCTGCAATACTGAGGGGTGTCTGAGTTACCGGTTTGTTCAGCTGATCTTGACCGCATCCGCTCAGCAGCATTAATACAAATAGATAAAAAATTGGGGACTGCTTTTCCATACTGGCACTCCTTTTTTGTTGTTGTTATTGTTTCATACTGAAAATAATACAACAGTCATCGCTCAGCAAACAGCCTCAATAAGTAAACTTTTATATAAAACTTATATTTACTTTAGCCTTCCTTGAACTTGCAGAAAACCATAGGGAGCATGCTCAAAACTGCCCCTTTGAAAAGTATAAATGCAGTTTTCTTTTTATACTGTAGTGTCTTATATTTAACTAAAGCTTTAGAGTTTCAACAAAAAACTTACTTACATATCAGTATATAGCTTTCAATATATGCCTAGTCGAACTCTCCATCATTTTTAATACTTAAAAATTCAATTAGCGAGAAAGCTATGATTTGTAATAAGCTCACTCTTTGTTTGAAGCTTTATTTATAGAGTTGACGGTCGCCTTAATATAGGGAAATATGCGTGGAACTTAAGGTTTATAACCTTGGGTTCTAAAACTGGGAAGCTGTATGGATAAAACACCACGTTTTATAGAAACTCCACCGGACTGGACACCGGATGAACGCCCGACCTTACCTGGTTCTCCAGCAGCAATCGCCCACTCACGCCCAAAGCGTTTTCTTTATCTGTTTATTGGATTATTTGTAGCCATTGCGGCCAGCTTGAGTAATGGCTTTATCACTGCCAATTTACCTATCATCCAGGGAGAATATGGTTTAACCCTATCAGAAGCGGCATGGCTACCAGCAGCCTATGTTATGGCTAATGTCAGCTCAAACCTGATTTTATTTAAAGCCCGACAACAATATGGTTTACGTCTGTTTTCAGAAGTCGGGCTGATTGCTTTTATTGCAGTTCTGATTCTGCATATTTTAGTACATACCTATGAAATGGCTCTCTTTGCCCGTTTTATTGCCGGTCTGGCTGCCGCGCCGCTCAGTTCTCTGGGTATGTATTATGTTATGCAAGCTTTCAAGAAAGAAGATATGGCCAAAGGTATTTATATTACTTTTGGTTTTCAGCAGCTTGGCTTGCCTCTAGCCTGGATTATTTCACCTTACCTGGTCGATACTCATAGCTGGATGGTACTTTACACTTTTGAACTAGGGTTAGCCATCTGCTGTCTGGCAATGGTAGTTTCATTAAAATTACCACGCAGTCTAAGAATTTATGTTTTTGAAAAACAGGACTTTTTTACCTTTTTATTACTTGCTCCAGGTTTTGCCTGCCTGTGTATAGTACTTACTCAGGGACCAATCTTGTGGTGGTTTAATAGTGAATGGCTGGCATATGTGCTTATTGCTGGTCTTACCCTGTTAGTCGCCGGATTACTTTATGAACACTACCGGGTCAACCCGCTTATTATGACGCGCTGGTTGAGTACAGGAGCAATTTTACATTTTATTCTGGGCGCTTTTGCCATTCGTCTGCTCATGTCGGAACAAAGTTATGCCGCTGTCAGTTTTTTAAAAACGGTAGGTATGGGGCCAGACCAGTTTGTGCCACTGTATATCGTTATTGGAGCAGGTATTTTGTCCGGTACACTTTTTAGCGCTCTAACCTTTTCCAGAGAGCGAATTATTATACATCTGGTACTGGCTGAGTTTTTAATCCTGGTGGCATGTGGTCTCGATTATCATCTGACCAGTGAGGTACGGCCTTCCAATTTCTTTACCAGTCAGTTTCTGGTTGGGTTTGCAGGTGGTGTTTTTATTGGCCCCCTGCTACTGGCCGGTTTTGCCAAAACACTAGCACAAGGGCCATCGCATGTCGTTACCTTCATTGTGCTGTTCTCTGCAACTCAGACTTTTGGCGGACTGGTCGGTTCTTCATTTTTCAATACCTACCAACAGCATCGTACCCAAAACTACAAAGCTGAAATTACTTTAGAAATGGACAGAACCGATCCACTGATTAGCCAGCGTTTACATCAGTACCAAGCAACCACAGCTGCTCAGTCACCTGATATAGTACTCGCACAAACTCAAGCATTACGAAACTTGAATCAAGTTGTAACCCGCGAAGCACAAGTCCGGGCCTATAATGATGTTATTGCCCTGAACGGGCTGTTTGCTGTAGTACTGTTAATCTGGGGACTGTTTATTATTGTCCGGATGAAGATTGTTGCAAGACGCATGCAGACATAGACACAATCTGCAAGTTAAATGAAAATTTGATATAAAAACAGAATTTGAGTTATATCCATGCCAGAAGACCAAAATAAAACTGATCAACAGACAGAACCGGCAGCACAATCTGAACAGGTTGAGCATGAAAAGACTGAAGCTCCTGCTACACCTCAACCTTCCAGCAAGCTGATTCCAACCAGACATTCCACTTTATTCTGGATGCTGCTTGTTTTAATTATTGGTATTACAATTATCTTATGGGCCTGGCGTTTAGGTCCGTTTCATACAGCAATCGAACGTACTGATAACAGCTATGTTAAAGGGCAAACAACTATTTTGTCTTCTCAAATTAATGGCTATATTCAGCAGGTTATGGTCAAAGACTTTGACTATGTCAAAAAAGGGCAACCTTTACTGAGAATTGATGCGAAAACTTATGGGGAACAAGTTGTCCAGGCAGAAGCTGCGGTAGAACAGGCAGAAAACAATCTGGCTAACCAAGAACAGGCAATTGCCCAGCACCGCGCCGATATTGCAGCAGCTCAGGCGCAGGTAGAACAGGTCAAAGCACAGTATGAACTAGCGCGTAGCCAGCTACAGCGCTATCAGCAGCTTGGTAATAGTGGTGCTGCCTCTAAAACAGAACAGGATAGAGCCGCAGCTGATGTAAAAAATGCACAAGCACAGCTTAGACAGGCTGAGGCAAATGTTGAGGTCGCACGTGAAGCATTGAAAACTGCTCAAGTGGCCCAGATTGGTCTGAAAGCACAGGTCAAAAATGCACAGGCACAACAAGCACAGGCTCAGACCACCCAAAATTATAGTCTGATCAGTGCTCCAATGGACGGCCAGCTTGGAGAGGTAAACCCGCGTGTGGGGCAATACGTTGCTGCAGGTTCACAGCTGTTATTTCTGATTCCAAAACAGACTTGGGTTATTGCCAACTTTAAAGAAACCCAGATTGCCAATATGAAAGTTGGTCAGAAAGCAATTTTTACAGTAGATGCTTTGAATGATCGTCAGTTTACTGGTCGCGTAGAACGGATCGCTCCAGCAGCCGGTTCAGAATTTAGTGTAATTAAGGCTGATAATGCTACAGGCAATTTTACCAAGGTGGTACAGCGTATATCGGTACGGATTGCAATTGATCCAAATCAGCCAGGAATTAAGGATTTGCGTCCGGGTATGTCCGTAATCAGTTCAGTTGATACCAGCTCATAATGAGCTGTTTAAATAACTACCATGTAACAGCAGTGAACTGCCTTTTTAGCTACAACAGTTTATGATTGTTTTATCTTAGTCTAGTCTATATTGCCAGTTTTTATGCTTGACCTTCTAGCTCAGCCTGTACCTTACCAGACTATTATTCAGAACGCTCAACTGAGCTTAACTGTCAAGCGGCTAGATCTGGTTCATCCAGAAATTTCTGGCAATAAATTTTATAAACTTAAAAACAATATCCATTTTGCTCTGGCAGAAGGATTCAAACAGCTTCTGACTTTTGGGGGCGCTTTTTCGAATCATATTGCTGCTACCGCCGCCGCAGGCAAACTTGCCGGTTTATCTACTATAGGTATTATCCGGGGAGAAGAACTGGCTCAGCGTCCGTTTAATCCAACCCTTATGCAGGCCCAAGCAAATGGCATGCAGCTCTATTTTGTAAGTCGTCATGAATACAGACACCGGGCTGATCAGGCCTACCTGCAGACGTTACAGCAACGTTTTCCTCAGGCTTATATCATTCCAGAAGGCGGTACCAATTCACTCGCCGTAACTGGGTGCAAGGAAATCCTTTCTTCAGAAGATCTGGAAAACTATGATGTTTTCTGCTGTGCGGTGGGTACTGGCGGAACTATGAGTGGCTTGATTGAAGTCAGTTCAGAACAGCATCAGGTCTTAGGTTTTCCAGTGCTAAAGGGAGATTTTTTACAAGCAGAAATCACTCAATGGACTAACAAAACCCACTGGCAGCTGCTACAGGATTATCACTTTGGTGGTTATGCTAAAACTACGCCTGCACTGCTCGACTTTATACAACACTTTAAGAAAGCTTATAGTATTCCTCTTGAACCAATCTATACGGCAAAAATGCTATTTGGACTAATAGATCTGATTCAAAAGAATTATTTTCAACCTCATACCCGTATTCTCGCCATTCACAGTGGAGGATTACAAGGTTTCCCTCTACATCCTGAATCTTTTTCTGAAAATCGACTATAATGCCGAGCTTTTTTATGACTGGGAATTACTATGGCTGCAGCATATTATGATGTGATTGTTATAGGTGCCGGCGCATCTGGACTAATGCTCGCAGCTTTGGCTGCCAGACGGGGGCGTAAGGTTCTGGTTGTAGAGAAAGCCAATAAAGTCGGCAAAAAAATTCTTATGTCTGGTGGCGGTAAATGTAACTTTACCAATTTATATGTCGAGCCTGAACACTACATTTCCCATAATCCGCATTTTGTTATCTCTGCTCTATCCCGCTATAGCAACTGGGATTTTATTGGACTGGTGTGTGATTATGGTATTGAGTATGAAGAGCGCAAGCATGGACAGCTCTTTACCTTAAACGGCGCCAAAGATATTTTAAACATGCTGCTCAGTGAATGTAAAAAAACAGGGAATGTTGAAATTCGAAGCAGCTGTGAAGTCAAAGCGGTAAATCCACTTTGTGAAAACAGCTTCGAAGTTATCACAGCACAAGGTCAGTTTAACTGTGAATCTGTTGTTGTAGCTTCTGGTGGTTTGTCTATTCCTACACTGGGTGGTTCAGGTTTCGGCTATGAACTGGCAAAACAGTTCGGTCATTATATTTACCCTACTCGTGCAGGCTTAGTTCCTTTCACCTTTAGTGATCAGTTCAAGGAAGTGACTACCCGTTTAAGTGGTAATGCACTGGAGGCAACTCTAAGTAATTCCTTAAATACTTTTACTGAGGCCCTGTTATTTACCCATCGCGGTCTAAGTGGCCCAAGTGCCCTACAACTGTCTAATTATTGGTGTAATGGTGAAAGCTTTCAGATTAATTTTCTGCCGGGAACAGATATAGCGATATGGTTAAAACAAAAAAAGCAGTCGCAGCCTAAAGTTCTGCTCCGTACATTACTTAATGAATATATAGCTAAAAGTATTGTAGTAGAGCTACAGAACTTGATTTGGCCTGAAGAATCTGAAATTGGAATTGGTAATTTAAGTGACCAGAGACTAGAAGAAATCGGTGAGAATCTGCAAAATTTTAGTGTTAAGCCTTCTGGCACAGAAGGTTACCGTACCGCTGAAGTAACTTTGGGTGGGATAGACACGACTGAAGTTTCATCCAAAACCATGGAAAGCAAAAAACAGAAAGGGATTTATTTTATTGGTGAAGTGTTGGATGTCACTGGTCACTTAGGGGGATACAACTTTCAATGGGCATGGGCTTCTGCCCATGCTGCCAGTCAATATGTATAAGTTATTCGAGATAATCTGTACGTAATAAAATGATCTGGCGCGCCTGCTGTAAACGGCTAATGGCTGTTTCCATCTTGTTTACAGCAAGCCTCATTGAACTTGATTTTTCTATTTTAAACATTGTATTTAAAAGATTTTTAATTGACATAACAGTTCCTTGTTTAGATTTTTATTGAATAGCTGAGTAATATTTTTCTTTAAGTGTTCATCATATATAAACTGTTTCCTCAGTACAATTGAGACCCTATAAAATTTGCCATATTTTCATGACGATATTTGGTCCTAAAGATTTTTCAGAACTCCTCATGCTTCTGTTCTGGACATTTTACCTTTGAATTATGTTCGGACTTATTTTCGGTTACATTCTGTTTATGACTTAACTCAGAATTTTTCTTAAAGATAAACTTATAAGCCGCACTTAAAAAACCTGTAGTAATACCGGCAATAATTAATGGTGCAAGAACCTTGTTGGGTGGACGTCGCTCCGGATAGTTTTGCATTATTTTTATACCTCTCCTGTTATGAACTTAAAAAGAAAGGCCACGCTCAGGTGACCCATCTTTTATTCAGATCAAAGCTTATTTTTGTTCATCTTTCTTTTCTGGATTTTTGTTAGCATCTACATTCGGCTCCGCTTCACCTGTAGAGCCAAATGGATTATTAGTAGGCGGATTTACTGGATTAACCCCTACTGAATCAGGCGTAACCTGATCAATGCCAGAGGCTTCATCATCACCATATGGTGCAGTCGTTAATGTCGCCGGAGTAGTATTTGACAAATCAGTACGCATTGGCGCATTGGTATCATTATCGGTATCTGGCATAAAAGTTCCATTCTCCGCAGTTTTAGTTGTGCTGTCAGTTACCTGAGACGAAGCCCCGTCCATAGATAATTCAGATGATTTAGCAGCTGAAGTATCTGTACCTTGAGATGAAGTCATTGACGGGCTAGTTGCAGGGGTGTGAGCAGCTGCAAATGAACCAGTGGTTGAAGTCATTGTTGAACTGGTAGTACCGGAGTCATTATTACGTAAAGGATTTGGATGGTTCGCCTCACGTTTCGCTTTATCAATCAAGTCAGTCAAAACACGTTCAGCCGGTTGGCGTCCACCTAAACCAAAGGCTAGAGCAAATGCTACTGCCACCGCACCCAGAGTTAGACCAAAGGCAAGGTTTACAATAGAGTCGGCAATGCCCATTGCACGTAGACCCATAGCAATTACCAGACCCATGATTAATACACGAACCAGGCAACCTAACCAACGTGAACTATTGTATTCACCACGTTCAACAACATTCGCTACTATATTGGCCAGCCAGAAACCTACTACCAAAATTACTGCACCTAGCAGAATATTGGCACCAAAGTAAATGAACATGGCAATCAGCGCGCTGACCTGCTCAAAACCAAGACGGTTTGCTGCTTCAGACAGAGCAAACAGCATAGTGAAGAATACAATTAGGTAACCAACAATACTGGATACTTTGGCATTACCCATGAAGCGCTGAACACCAACCTTAGCTGGTAGTTCATCTGCACCTGTACCGGCAATCAGTTCAGCAACCAGACGGCCAACAAAGCGTGACACGATGTATGCCAGAATCAGAATCAGGCCCGCAGCAATAATATGCGGAATTGCATTCATGATTTCATAGAGCATCGCAGTTGCAGGTTGAGAAATACTTTGTATACCTAGTGCTTCAAAAGCTACAATCAGTGCTGTAATCATAATGATTGCAAACACGAATGAACCAAGGAATCCAGGTAAATTAGAATTTTTAAATAAACCTACTTTTTGTACCTGAGTCTGCAAATCAAGGCTATTAACCAGACCTTCTACAATGCCACGAACAATTTTGGCCAGAATGTAGCCTGCAAATAGGATGATAGCTGCCATGAATATATTAGGAATATATAGCGCAGCTTTATTAACCAGGTTTTGAACTGGCACCAAGAGGCCATCCAGTCCCAGAATAGAAAGGACAATTGGCAGGAACAGTAAAAGGATTAACCAGTAAATGATATCAGCAATATTTTTACTGATAGGACTTACACCAACGTCATTACTCAACTTTTCATCAAGTTGTGTACGGGCCAGTACCTTGGTTAAACCGGTACGCACCAGACGTGCTACCAGCCAGCCAATAAAGCCTACCGCGATTGCTGCGATCAGATTAGGAATAAATACCAGCACCTGACTGATCATATTACTAAACGGACCGCTGACGCTATTGATATTCAGAACATTTAAAGCAGCAATAATGGCAATAATTAAAATAAACCAGAATACAATACGTGAGAAAAGTCCCTCATAATTCGGAGACGTTCCTGTAGTTGTAGTGTGCCCTGCTGCATTAGATAATTTATGATTGGTATTCATTTTTTGCAGAAGCTTTTTAACTCCGGCAGCAATGACCAATGCAATAATCCAGCCCAGAATTAATATCACAACCGCCGCAATAATGGGATGGAATTGATCCCAATAGTACATTGCATCAAAACCCGGACCTCGGGCTCCTCCAGCATAGTAATCATTCATTTTGTTATGCCCTCTTGTTATGCTTCAATTTGCTTGTTTTAAAGCGTTTTAAGTTGTTAAGAATGTTTAGAAAGCTAGGCTTATATTCCTTTTCAACATATTTTGTGGACAATGTTTATTCAACTACAGTGAGCATAAATACAACAAATCGTCAGTAAAAGATTGCAAAAAAGCCCTAATGTATACACATTAAGGCTATAGGCTGAGGTGACTTAAGTGGATAGCAATATTTAAACGGCCGCCACTATAGTCTGATCCTCGTCTAGCTAGCCTTATTGACCATGGGCAGAGCCAGTACCGGTATCATGAGCTGCTGCTGTACCGCCAGTATCTGTTGCCGTTGCCGTACTGTTGTCTACTGCTGTCGCTTCGGTATTACCGGCTACTGCTGGGGTTGTATTGTTCATGGAAGCTTGTTCCATTTCTGCATTAGGATGCTGTGGCGGAGCCTCAGAAGAATCCGGATCACGGTCGCCAATCATATAAACCACTAAAGCCGCCAGAAAAATACCTACCGCAATAAGAATATAAATAGGTAAACGGTTTTTTTTTGCCGTATCCTGTGGGCCATTAGTATGAGGCGGTTTATTAAAATCGTGTTGCATAGTCATTCTCTTATTCTTATGGCTTGGATTTTCATCATAACAAGCACTTATGTTGTATTGTGTGAAAAAGCATAGTGGGAACGTGTGCAATGTTTCTAAGTTGTAGTTAAAAATGCGCTATACTATTGGGCCAAGTTTTATGCATTCTGTTTATTTATGGCATATCGTCTACAGCGTACCTCACTGGATTTAGACACCGATGTTACGCATCAGTGCTATTTACATCATACGCGTGACCTGCACCTGATCGGGATTATTGAGTTTAGCAAGCCTAGCTATGTATTAAAGTGGGGCGATCTAGAATACTTCCGGCGTCGTACTGAAGAATTTTCAGTAATGCCGTTTCCCGATTGTGTAAATGCGATGATCATTGATATTCGTAATATCAGTGCATTTCTGGATCAGGAAGTGCCTATCATTCCTTGGCGCCTGCTTGAAGAAGACTGTCCAATCCGGCTGGTGGTCCCACAAGACCGTATTGAACATTATTCAGGGATATTTGAACCGACTTGGCTCAGTTCAGATGTTGACAGTGCAATTCAGGAGATCCGCGAGTTCGTAGATATGTTTGTGCATTAAACATATCTATATATACTTATTATCCCTTACCAGTAATTTTCCACCGCAATATTTCCCTCACCCCGACGATTCATACTGAGCCCACGCCGTTTCAGTGCCTCTTTGGTATCTTCTACCATTTGCGGATTACCACAAAGCATCACATGACTGGTCTCAGGGTTAAATTGCAGCCCTGCCGCAGCTTCCAGTGCACCATTTTCAATAAGTACGGGCAAACGTTCATGTAATCGGGCATTTGGGTCACGGGTGATAACTGGTATAAAATGAAAGCCTTGTTGCCCTTCCCCAAATATTTTGGCCATTTCCTGAATGCGGTCTAGATAAGCCAGCTCGGCCGCTGTACGTACACTGTAGACCAGCTGAATTGACTGATATTTAGTCCAAGTTTCAAAATCCTGTAGCATTGATAGAAACGGCGCCAGACCAGTTCCTGTGGCAAGCAGCCATAGATCTTTAGGCAGTGGCAACTGATAACGTGCCAAAGTCAGATATCCATAAGGAATCTTTTCCAGATACAGCTCGTCATTTACTTTCAGGTACTGTAGCTGAGAAGTAAAAGCCCCGTCAGGCACAACAATCGAGAAAAATTCCAGAGTTTCATCAAAAGGTGAAGAAACAATTGAATAAGCGCGTACGATCAGCTCATCTCCAACTTTTAAGCCTATACGCGCAAACTGGCCGGCAGTAAACTTGAAATGTGCAGGTCGTGTCAGCGTAAAACTGAACAGGTTAGAGGTCCAGCGCTGTACTGATAAAACTTTTTCCTGAGTAAATTTTTCAATTGACATGATTTCTACATGGCATGAGAGACTGTGCTCATGGTAGCATGACCATCTATTTATTTTATATTTTTTAAACGTTAAGGCTTCATTCATGCGTATGACATTACGCCAGCTGGCGGTTTTTGTAGCAGTTGCTCAAGAGGGTACCGTCACCCGGGCAAGCGATGCCGTAAAACTGACTCAAAGTGCAGCCAGTATGGCACTGGCAGATCTGGAAGATGGTTTGGGTGCCCCCCTGTTTGACCGCTTAGGTAAACGTCTGCAACTGAATGATCTGGGACGTTTCTTGCTTCCGCAAGCTTTAGAAATACTAGGTCGTTGTGAGTCTTTTGAACAGGCTGCCAAAGGTGAACTACAAAGTATTGATTTGCGTCTGGGTGCCACCTTAACGATCAGTGATTATTTAATGCCTGATCTGATGGCTGGTTTTTTGCAGCTTCAGCCCCAAGCTCATCTACAGCTTCAGGTAGGTAATACCCGCCAGATGATTGAAGCTGTAAATCAGTTTCAGCTGGATTTGGCACTCATTGAAGGCTCATGCCATTTACCCCAACTGCAATGTATCCATTGGCGTGATGATGAGCTTGCTGTCTGCTGTGCACCTGATCATCCATTGGCACAGCTTAAACAACCGCTGAGTCAGAAAGATTTTTTAAATGCTGAGTGGATTTTGCGTGAAGAAGGCTCAGGTACACGTGAAGTATTTGATAATAGTATTTTGCAGGATCTACCTGATGCAAACATCCGTTTAACGCTTGGGCATAATGAAGCCATTTTAAAAATTGTCGCTGGCGGTATGGGCATTTCCTGTATTTCCAGACTAGCTATTGAGCCTCTTCGTGAAAAAGGTCAGTTAGTCATACTAGACACACCCTTCTGGCAGTTAACGCGCCCTCTTTTTATGCTGGTTCACCGCCAGAAATATCAGGGTCCGGGTTTAAAAGCATTTATGCGATTTTGTGAAGAGAAATAAAAAAAGCGCCTTAAGGCGCTTTTTTTATCAGTCTACATCATTTTCATTGGCTATATTCTTACTGTCTTTCTTATTTTGGAGCAATTTTTTAAAAAATCTCATTTTTTAGCAAGAATTCATCTGGCTAATATCACGCTCATTCTAGCCAGATTAAGCGGGTACAGGCCTTTGCTATAATGTTACACTCTTAACCTTAACAGCATAATTTGCAGTATTTCAAATTTAAAATATTCTAATAAAAAAAGAGGCTTTTGCCTCTTTCTTATCTCGACAGCAAATATTTTAGTCTTTTTGTACTGAACCAAAAATCTTGTCGCCTGCGTCCCCTAGACCCGGCACAATGTACCCCTGTGCATTTAGTCCTTCATCAATTGAAGCAGTAAAAATACGCACATCTGGATGAGCATCTTCTACTTTCTTGATTCCTTCAGGCGCTGCAACCAGGACCATCACACGGATATCCTTACAGCCACTGGCTTTAAGGACATCAATTGCAGCCACTAGCGAAGCACCTGTGGCCAGCATTGGATCAATAATCATGGCGATACGATTTTGTACATCTGGAACCAGTTTCTTATAGTAAGTCCGCGCTTCTAATGTTTCTTCATCACGTTCAAGCCCCAATACAGAAACTTTGGCGCTCGGAATCAGGTTTAAAAAACCATCCAGCATACCAATGCCGGCACGTAAAATTGGTACTACGGTAATTTTTTTACCGGCAATACGTTGAGTTGTAACTGGTCCTGCCCATCCTGCGATTTCATGGTCAACTACTGGCAGATCCTGTGTTGCTTCATAAGTCAGCAGCATAGTAACTTCCTGAGCCAGTTCACGGAAATTTTTGGTGCTAATATCGGCACGACGCAAAAGACCAATTTTATGACGGATTAATGGATGTCGGATTTCTTGAATGGGCACGGGAGAACACCTAAAGAATAAGTTTTAGTTGGGGGCATTATAAATGTTTTTTATATCTGAAATAAGCAAAGCCCCCAATGTCTGGGGGCTTTTTTTGTTAAATCCAATAATTTTTAAGAATTATTGCTGACTTAACATGAAGTGGATTGGAGATAAAATCTCGGCTTGGAGCGCAAGCTTGATCATCGGATCTGGATAGATACCCAAGAACAATACCAGCACAGCTGCACCAAGAACCATTAAACCGCCGACTTTCTGGCCCCAGTGCTTATCTGCATCGATACGTGGTGTCTCAGGCGGCGTCATATACATAACCACCATTACACGCAGGTAGTAATATAGACCAATACCTGAACCTACAATCACCATTGCAGCCAAGAACCAGTGCTGGGTAGTAACTGCTGCCATAACTACAAGAAACTTACCAATAAAGCCTGCAGTCAACGGAATACCGGCTAAAGACAGCATCATGACAGTTAAGGTTGCAGTCAGAACCGGACGGCGCCAGAACAGACCTCGGTAATCTGCCAGTGATTCAGCTTCATCCAGATTATTATATGGACTCGACATCAGGGCAACAGCACCGAAAGCGCCGATCGTAGTTAATACATAAGTAATTACGTAAACACTTACACTGCCCAGACTTACATAGGTCATGCTGACCAGTGCAATCAGCAGATAACCGAAATGCGAAATCGATGAATAACCTAGAATGCGCTTTAAGTTTACTTGACGAACTGCCAGCAGGTTACCGACCAGAATCGATAAAACTGCAATAATGGTAATAATAGTTACTAGTGACTCAATCAGGATCGCACCTGAAGTGAGTATATAGCGCACAAACAGGCCAATAGTTGCTACTTTTGCTGCGGTAGCAAGGAAGGTTGCCATCGGTGCTGGTGCACCTGCATAAACATCAGGCGTCCATTTATGAAATGGCGCCAGCGATAGTTTAAATGCAATAGCAAAGATAATCAGTCCCAGACCAATAATTACCATTGGTTGCTGGATTGCCTGCATGAGTGCCTGTACTGAATCATAGAATGACAGTGAGCCAGTATAAGCATAGATATATGCCATACCCATCAGTAGCATAGCTGAAGCAGTAGCTGACAGCACCAGGTACTTCACACCAGATTCAAGAGAGCGGGCGCGCTGATGTGTATAGGCCAGCAAACCGTAAACCGGAATTGACATCAGTTCGAGGCTGATAAAGAAAGATGCATAGTGACTGCTTGAAACCATCAGCATTGCACCAACCACTGAAGTCAGTAGCAGAATATACAGCTCTTCACGGTTACTCTTATAGGTCTCGATATAAGCATGAGACAGTGTTGAACAGGCCAGTGCAGCGATCAAGATCAGTAACTGGTACAGCATGGTAAATGGATCAACCATAAACATGCCCATAACATTCGCCGGTACAAAATGACCACCGAACATTTCCATCAGGATATAGATGACGGACAGGTTTAAACCCACTACTGTGGCAGTAGCAATCAAGTTATGGTTACGTTTGATTGCCGTGAGGATCATTACCACGATCGCAGTTAAGGCCACGATCATCACAGGAGCTAATGGCATAAGCTCGGAAAATGACATTGTGAAGTTCATGGCTTATTGGATCTCCACATTTTCGAGTTGAGTCGACACCTGCTGGGTGACATCAACGACTTCTTGAACAGGAATGTAGCTATTTGCTAACCACGCCATACTTGAGTTGGACACATCAAGGAAAGTTTGTGGATAGAGACCAAGCCAGACTAGACCTAGCGCACAGATCAGCAGAATTACCATTTCACGAGCATTCAGATCTTTTAATGGATGTGAATAATGCTGCTTTTGTTCTTCATTTGGCACACCAAATAAAGCTTTGTGAATCAGGATTAAACCATACAGACCGGCAAATACCAGACTGACTGCTGCAAGAATTGTAAATACTGGGAATTTTGCATAAGAACCCATCAGGATCAGGAACTCACCAATGAAGTTACCCAAACCAGGAATACCGACTAACGCTGCCACAAAGAACATCAGGAAGAATGGCAGATACTGGAACTGACCGCGAATACCGCCCATCAGACGCATATCACGTGTATGCAGACGCTCATAAATCTGGCCACACATAATAAACAATGCAGCAGACGACAAACCATGAGCCAGCATCATGATCATCAGACCCTGGAAGGTCAGGATATTACCGGCATATAGCGCCAATAACACAAAACCCATGTGCGAAATGGAAGTGTAAGCCAGCAGACGCTTCATGTCTGTTTGCTGGAAAGCACACCATGCGCCGTAAAAAATACCGATCAAACCAAAGATAATAGCGATATTGGCAAAATCTGCAGATGCTGCCGGAAAGAACGGAATAACAAAACGGAGCAAACCATAAGCAGCAGTCTTAATCAGGATCCCTGCAAGGTCAACCGAACCTGCTGTAGGCGCCTGAGCATGGGCATCTGGTAACCAGCCATGTAACGGGAATACTGGCAACTTGACCGCAAACCCGATAAACATACAGATCATAAATGCGTATGCAACTGAAGGCAGCTGAGTGTCCAGTGCATTGGCAACGCCCAGCAGATAGTTATAGCTGAAGTTGATGGTACCGGTCATCATATAACCGTAAATCACCAGCCCCAGAATACCGATCAGCATGATCAGGCCTGCAACCTGCGTATAAATAAAGAACTTGGTTGCCGCATAAACACGCGAACGTCCATTTGAACCTTTATGTCCCCAAAGTGCGATCAGGAAGTAGATCGGCACCAGCATCATCTCCCAGAAGAAGAAGAACAGGAACATGTCGATAGCCAGAAATACCCCGATGACTCCACCTAGAGACCATAATAAGTTCAGGTGGAAGAAACCAACATTTTTCTGGATTTCACCCCATGA
>NZ_DBUF01000020.1:0-53898 GCF_002307755.1 Acinetobacter sp. UBA1297 | reverse complement strand
GTTGGAACCTTCTGGCCCAAGCTATAGTCATAAGTACCAGTCTGCCAAAGAGCAATGGTCAGGCCCAAAGTAACGAGCATGCCAATTAAAGCAATCCAGCGTGGTAGATGTTGGTCGAGCTTGTCGACCAGCCAGCAAATAAAACCTGCAATGAACGGAACAAGGATCAGCGCGGGTAAAATTAAATTGTTTTCCATTTTATTTCCCCACTACCTGAATCACGATCAGGATCATCAGCAACACCACTACCCCGAGTGACATGCTAGATGCGTATTCACGTAGCAAACCGGTTTGACGAGAACTTGTAAAGCTGTTGCCGCTTTTAACTAGCGCAGGCAGAACCAGCCACAGACTGTCAATCGGATCACGACCCATGATCTTCGCGATGAGCAAATATGGTTTTACAAAAACAAGATGATAAAGGGCATCGAAGCCAAAAGCATTACGCCAGATATTGGCAATACCTGTACCAAACGATGTATGGGCAATGCTTTTTACGACATTATAAGCAAAAGCAAACAGGATAATTCCCACAATCAGACCAGCAATTGCAACACCGCTTGCTAGATGCTCGGCATGTGCAACCGCATCTTCCAGTGTTTCAGGAATACTAAATGCAGGAATAGCTGTAGCCAGAAGCTTATTTACTGGACCTTGCAAGAAGTAACCCAAACCGGTTGACAACGCTGCAAGGATTGCCAGCGGACCCCAATAGGTTACTCCCTTAATTTCATGCGCATGAGTCTTCTCTTCACCAAAGAATACTACCCAGATCAAGCGGAATGTATAAATTGAAGTGAGGAAAGCACCCACTACCCCTACCCAGTACAATGTATTATAAAGTGGCAGGTTGGACATGGCTGACTGTGCATAAACTGCACCAAGGATCGCATCTTTAGAGAAGAAGCCAACGGTCACGATTGGTAACGCTGCCAGTGCACCACCACCAATAACAAAGCACCAGAACACAAATGGAATTTTCTTGCGTAAACCACCCATTTTGAAAATGTTCTGTTCATGATGACAAGCCAGAATCACTGCACCTGAAGACAGGAACAGTAATGCTTTAAAGAAAGCATGTGCCAGCATGTGGAACAGCCCTGCTTGATAAGCTTCTGCACCAACCGCCATAAACATGTAACCCAGCTGACTCATGGTTGAGTAAGCCAGAATACGTTTGATATCGGTCTGTACCAAGGCAGCAAAACCAGCAACCAGCAAAGTAACCGCACCAGTAATAGAGATAAACTGCATCACTTCTGGCGCCATTTCCATTACAGCAAACATACGGCAGGTCAGGTAGACACCTGCAGTTACCATAGTAGCGGCATGGATCAGTGCAGAAACAGGTGTTGGACCTGCCATTGCATCTGCAAGCCAGGTCTGCAGTGGTATCTGTGCAGATTTACCGGCTGCTCCAAGGAATAACATTAAAGCAGTCCAGATAGATAGTGACGAGCTTAGAGTCATGACCTGAGCCGCATTTGCCACGATATACTGGATATTTAATGTTCCGAACTGTTGATAAAGCAGGAATAATGCAATCAGCAGGAATACGTCACCTACACGAGTCACGGTAAAGGCTTTAATTGCCGCCCAGCCATTAGCAGGATTCGAATAATAAAAACCGATCAGCAGATATGAACACAGGCCGACGCCTTCCCAGCCCAAGAATAAAAGTGCCAGGTTATCGCCAAGTACTAACAACAACATGCTTGCTACAAACAGGTTGAAGTAAGAGAAAAAGCGTGCATAACCTTCTTCACCACGCATATACCACGAAGCAAAGATATGGATCAGAAAGCCTACCCCAGTAATCATACCGGTCATCAATAAAGATAGACCATCCAGATGTAGACTAATGCCAGGAGCAAATGTACCAACACTGAACCAGGTCCACAAATGCTGAACCTGAGCCACTGAACCATTACCGACAAATTCCATACCGGCAATCAGTGCGATCAGAGCAGACAGTCCTACTGAGCCTGCACCGATTACTGCAGAGATATTTTCAGAAAGCTTATCGCGTCCTGCCGCCAACAAGAGAAAACCGATTAGCGGGAATAATACTGTTAAATATAAATAGCTCATCCGCGCATCTCACTAGCAGCATCCACATCCAGATGATGGAAGCGATGATAAAACTGAAGGACGATCGCGAGACCGATACAAGCCTCTGCTGCTGCCAAGGTCAGAATCAGGATAAACATAATCTGTCCATCCGGCTGTGCCCAGGCACTACCCGCCAATACAAATGCCAATGCTGCTGCATTCATCATGACTTCAAGGCTCATTAACATAAACAAAAGGTTACGTCGTACCATTACACCATAAAAGCCCAGTGCAAAAAGAATGGTTGCGACAATCAAACCATGTTCTAGAGGGATGTTACCCATTATTGTTTTCCTCTTCTGCACCCGGTTCACGTCGACCAATATGGAATGCAGCAACCAGCGAAGCCAGAAGCAGCATTGCGGCAACCTCAACCAATAATAAATAATGTGTAAAGAGTGACTGACCTACAGCCTTGGGTCCGATAATTTCACGGCCGAGCGTAGCACCTGCAGTAGTGTATTCACCACCGAGCATCCACACTAAAATCAGCCCCATCAGGAATGACATCAGTGCCGGGTAGGCCCAGGCAGATGAGTTTAACCATTTACGCTCCTGCTCCATGGTTTGCTGCCCCAGATTCAGCATCATAACCACAAACACGAACAGCACCATAATAGCGCCTGCATAAACGATCACTTCAAGTGCACCAGCAAACGGCGCACCTACGATCAGAAAAATACCTGCCACTGCCAGAAGTGAAACAATCAGGCTGAGTAAAGCGTGTACCGGATTGGTGTTGGTTACCACACGAATCGTCGAGATAATGGCCACAAGAGCCATTAGATAAAATGGCCACATCATGGTAATAGACTCCGTACATCAATAGGTGCACTTTCTTTTTGTGCCTGACCTTTGTCTTTGCCTTCGATTGCCATACCTGCTACACGATAGAAATTGTAGTCAGGATATTTGCCAGGACCAGAAATTAGCAGATGTTCTTTTTCATAAACCAGATCCTGACGAACATATTCACCAAGTTCAAAGTCAGGTGTCAGCTGAATGGCTGTGGTTGGGCATGCTTCTTCACACATACCGCAGAAGATACAACGTGAAAAGTTGATACGGAAAAATTCCGGATACCAGCGACCATCTTCTTTCTCTGCTTTTTGCAGTGAAATACAGCCTACCGGACAGGCGACAGCACATAGGTTGCAGGCAACACAACGCTCTTCACCATCCGGATCACGTGTCAGAATAATCCGTCCACGATAACGTGGCGGTACGATCTGCTCAGCAGGTACTTCCGGATATAAAATGGTGTCACGTTTACGTCCGACATGGGTGAAGACCATCCATAGCGTACGAACAATTGACCCAACTCCAGCTAGAATTTTATACATTTTTAACTCCCTGCTGTCCTAGGCCGCATTCATCAGAATAACAGCGCCAGTTACCAATAGGTTTACTAACGCCAATGGCAGACACACTTTCCAGCCAAAATTCATCACTTGGTCATATCGTGGACGCATAAGTGAACCACGAGCCAATACAAACATCATGACAAAGAAAGCAGTTTTAATAATGAACCAGAATGCTGGTGGCAAGAACGGAATTTCAAGATTGAATGGTGCAAGCCATCCACCAAAGAATAGAGTTACAATCAGGGCAGAAATCAGGATGATATTGACGTATTCAGCAACGAAAAACATCCCCCATTTCATACCACCATATTCAACATGGTAACCTTCTGCAAGTTCCTGTTCGGCTTCCGGCTGGTCAAATGGATGACGGTGAGTCACCGCTACGCCTGCGACTACGAAGATCATAAAACCAAGGAACTGCGGAATGATAAACCACATGTCACGCTGGGCTTCTACAATTTCACGCAGGTTGAAAGAACCTGCAATTGCAACTACACCCATCAGTGAAATACCCAGGAAGACTTCATAAGAAATCGTTTGGGCTGCAGAACGCAGGCCACCCAGTAATGCGTACTTGTTGTTTGAAGACCAGCCGCCAAATAATACGGCATAAACTGCAATACCAGCCATTGCCATAAAGAACAGCAGGCCGATACTCATATCGGCTACGCCCAGAGATGGTGATACAGGTATCACCATAAATGAGAGTACTGCAGTTGCCATCGCAACCGCAGGTGCCAGACGGAATGTCAGTTTGTCAGAGAATTTTGGTGTCCAGTCTTCCTTGAACATGATTTTAAGCATGTCAGCTACAATCTGGAACATACCGCCTGGACCTACACGGTTCGGACCATAACGGTCCTGCCAGACAGCCAGCAGGCGACGCTCAATAAAAGACATCAGCGCTGCCATTAATACCACCACCAGCAGTACGATAATGGCCTGTACTACCATAAAGGTAGTTTCCCAGCCGGTTGCCCATTGCGGTAGTACGCGTAAGGTTTCGTTCATGATTACACTCCTACCGCAACTGATACAGGCTCAGCCAAGGAAACCGTAGGTGCTAGTCCTACCGGATAACCGATGTAACCTGTCGGTAAATATTCAATCACTTGTACAGGAAGGCTGATGGTGGTATCCCCTGTTTTAACAGTAATACGCTGACCATCTTGTACATTGAGGCGGCTGGCATCCTGTTCACCTACAGCAAACATCGCTTCAGGAATACGGGTTTCCATCGCTGGTGTTTTAACAGTGAACTCACCAGAAGCAAAGATGTGATGCATTGGAACCAGGCGGAAGCTTTCTGCATTTGCCAGAACTGCAGCAGGTGCCACATAGCTACGTGCCGGGCGTTTAGCGAGACGGTCAAACAGACGCACGCCGGAGTCTCCACCTTTTAAATGGCCACCGACTTCATCTTGATATTTATTCCAGGCTTGTGGCGAGTTCCAACCCGCAGCCCAGGCAAATGGTACCAGAGATGATGCTTTTTGCGGACCCACATAACCTTCCATAGAAAAGGTTAATGCAGAGTCAATATCTGTCGGCTGTTTTGGCTCATGTACAGAAAGTGGCGCACGCATTGCAGTACGACCAGAATAGCGACGTGGTTCACGCGCAATTTTCAGACCATGGATACGATAGCCTGCGTCCGGAGCAACGTCTTGGATCGCTTCAAGTACAGGTACATTTTTAGCGACACTTTCAATGACATCATCCAGTACAGTCCAGCTAATGTTCTTGTCTTCAAGACCGGTCTGTAAAGCATGCAGCCAGCGCCAAGATTCCTTGATCGCATAAGCCGGGTTATAGTATGACGGATCATAAACCTGATAGTAACGCTGTGCGCGACCTTCCTGACTAACTACCGTACCATCTCCTTCAGCAAAGCTTGCAGCAGACAATACAATCGATGCTTGAGCAACAGTCGCTGTATCAGAATGATCCAATACAATAACCTCAGCCGCTTTAGCCAGTGCGGCATCAATACGGGTAGCCGGCAGACGACGATACAAATCGTTTTCAACCACAATTACTGCATCATAATCCTGTGCAAACGCCTGTTCGAGACTTAAGCCACCAAGCAGAGCCAGCCCCATTGAGTTCACTTCAGGAACAGTCAGACTTAAACCGGCATGAGCACCCAGATTTTGTGCGACCTGTGCAGCAGCTTCTATAATGGCAGCATCTTGCAAGCTGGTGCCTGAAATGATCAAAGGTTTTTTCGCAGCTTTCAGGGTATCAGCAATAGTCTGTGCAAATGCAGATGCACTGTCATCCAGACCAGTAATAGTTTCACCCGCTACTGCTTGTGCGACCGCAAAACCTAAACGCGCGATATCGTTTGGAGAAGCAACTACTTCACCTGTAGCGACATCTGCCAGTCGGGTCTGGGTTGCAGCCAAGATATAAATCGGAGATTTTGCATCTTGAGCAATACGCTTGACCGGTTCAGCCAGCCATTCTTGAGTACGGCGCTCTGCAGCCATTTCTTTGGCTTTATTTTTTGCAGCCTGACGTACAGACAAGGCCATACGTGGTGCGGTCTGGGTCAGATCTTCACCTAAAATCAGAACGGCATCATAGCTTTCAATTTCACGCATGCTCGGGTTATAAATTCCCTCAGTCTGCATGATAGCTGCGGCTAGCTCGACCAGTGACTGCTCTTTCTGGTTCATACCTGTTGAGTAGTTTTCCTGCCCAACCAGTTCGCGTAGTGCAAAGTTAGACTCAAGGCTGGCACGTGGCGAACCAATTCCCAGAATTTTTTTACCTTTTAACTTGGTAATAGTTTGATCCAGCGCTTCATCTACAGTTGCGGTAGTCACTGTGGTACCTGAACGGAACTGCGGTTGACGTGGACGGTCGGCACGGTTGACATAACCGGTACCAAAACGACCCTTGTCACACAGGAAGTACTGGTTTACTTCTCCGTTAAACCGGTTTTCAACACGGCGCAGCTCACCATAACGCTCGCCCGGAGAGATATTACAACCTGAAGAACAGCCTTGGCATACGCTCGGCGCATACTGCATATCCCATTTACGGTTATAACGCTCTGAGTGGGTTTTATCAGTGAACACGCCAGTTGGACAGATTTCTGTCAGATTTCCAGAGAATTCAGATTCCAAGGCACCTGATTCCGGACGACCGAAATACACACGTGACGCGTTGGCATATACGCCCAGGTCAGTACCGCCGGCATAGTCATTGTAATAACGTACACAGCGGTAACATGCGATACAACGGTTCATTTCATGCGCAATAAATGAACCCAGTTCCTGATTGTAATGCGTCCGCTTGGTAAAGCGGTAACGACGGCGGTCATGACCGGTCATCACAGTCATATCCTGCAAGTGACAGTGGCCGCCCTCTTCGCATACCGGACAGTCATGCGGGTGGTTTGTCATCAAGAATTCAATGACAGACTCACGAAAATCTACCGCTTCCTTATCTTCAATCGAAATATAGGTATTGTCAGCCGCGGGGGTCATACATGACATAACCAGACGACCGCGCGTATCCTCAGGATTTGCATACTGGGTTACTGCACATTGACGGCAGGAACCTACAGAGCCTAAGGATGGATGCCAACAAAAATACGGAATATCGATACCCAGTGACAGACAGGCCTGTAGCAGGTTTTCTGAGCCGTCAACTTCGTATGATTTTCCATCGACATGAATTGTAGCCATAGTCGAATTCCTTAAGCTTGTTCTGCTTCACGAGCTGGAGCATGATCTTTGATCTTCGCTTCGAACTCATGACGCCAATATTTTAATGCGCTCTGTAGCGGTTCCATCGCACCTGGTGCGTGGGCACAGAATGTTTTGCCAATCCACAATTTCTTGGTGAGTTCCTGAAGATGCTGGATATCCTCCATCTTGCCTTCACCATTTTCAATTGAACGCAGTGCTTTCACACTCCATGGCAAACCATCACGGCACGGTGTACACCAGCCACAAGATTCACGCGCAAAGAATTCTTCTAAATTACGGGTCGCTGAAACCATGCACTGGTTCTCATCAAACACCATTAGCAAGCAGGTTCCCAGACGAGAGCCAGCTTTCATGATACTGTCAGAGTCCATTGGCAGATCAATATGATCGGCGGTCAGAAAGTCTGTTGATGCACCACCTGGCAGCCAGGCTTTTAGTTTCAGTCCATCACGCATACCACCGGCATGCTCTTCAATGACTTCACGTGCCGTAGTACCAAATGGCAGCTCCCATAGCCCCGGAAATTTCACCTTGCCTGATGCACCATAAATTTTGGTACCTGGATCTTTAGACTTGCCTGCAGACAGACCGATATACCATTCCGGACCACGCAGCATAATCGCTGGCAGATTGTTGTAAGTCTCTACGTTGTTGACAATTGTAGGACGTCCCCAAGCACCTGCGACCTGTGGAAATGGCGGTTTGGTACGCGGATTGGCACGGCGACCTTCCAGCGAGTTGATCAGTGCAGTTTCTTCGCCACAGATATAACGTCCTGCACCAGTGTGCACGTACATTTCAAAGTTCCAGCCAGTATCCAGGATATTTTCACCCAAATAACCTTTGGCACGGATCTGTTCCAAAGCTTCATTTAAATACTGTGCAGCTTCGATATACTCGCCACGGATGAAGATATAACCGTGAGTCGCTTCCAAGGTATAACCTGCAATCAACATACCTTCGATCAGCTGATGCGGTAAACGCTCCATCAGCAAACGGTCTTTGAACGTACCTGGCTCCATCTCATCGGCGTTACAGATAAGGTAACGTGGTCCTGAATTATCATTTGGCGCCATCAGCGACCATTTGATACCCGCCGGGAAGCCTGCACCACCACGCCCTTTAACGGTTGCAGCTTTGACAATTTCCAGTACATCTTTTGGCGGCATACCTAGCGCTTTTTTAAAGCCTTCATAACCTTCAAGCGTTTCATAGTCATCAGCACTACGTACATGCTCTTGTTTACTTAGACGCCAAGTTAATGGATGAGTTTCCGGGTTACCGTCGCCGTAAATTGGTTTTGGTTCGGTATTCATACATACTTCTCCAATAACTGTTGGATAGAGGTCACTTCAACCAGACCGTGAGTATCTCCATCAATCATTAACGTTGGGCCTTTGTCACAGTTACCCAGGCAGCAGATTGGTAGCAAGGTAAAACGGCCATCAGCAGTCGTTTGTCCAAACTGAATGCCAAGCTCACGCTGAAATGCTTCTGCCAAAGTTTCTGCACCCATCAGGAAGCATGCAATCGAATCACACAACAGGATCACATGACGCCCTACAGGCTGGCGATAAATACGATTGTAAAACGTTGCAACACCTTCCAGATCAGCAGTACTGATTGAAAGCAGCTGGGCAATCGCATTAAGCTGGGCATCATCTACCCAGCCGTTACGGCGCTGCACACATTTTAGTGCGTCCAGTGAAGCCGCACGTGCATAGGGATAATGACCAATGTGATGCTGAATTTCATGGATTTCTTCAGAAGTTAAAATCCCTTCGACATTCACACGTGGTTTTTTGTCAGTCAAAATCATCATAATGCGTTACCCCTTAGCGATCCACGTCTGCCATTACGACATCAATAGTCGCTAAATAAATGATCAAGTCAGACACAAGGCTGCCATTAATCACAGAAGGAATTTGCTGCAAGTGCGTAAAGGTCGGTGTACGGATACGGGTACGATAGCTCATCGTTGACTTGTCTGAAGTTAAATAATAAGTTGACGCGCCTTTAACCACCTCTGCCATCACTGCGGATTCACCTGCTGGCATCACAGGTCCCCAAGACACACTCAAGAAGTGGGTAATCAGGGTTTCAATATCTTTTAAAGTTTTATCTTTTGGTGGTGGTACAGCCAGTGGATGGTCTGCCTTATAAGCACCAGAAGGCATATTATCCAAGCATTGCTTGATAATTTTCAGTGCTTCGTTAATTTCATGGAAGTGAACCATGACACGCGCGTAAGCATCACCTTCATACTCTACTGGCACTTCAAAGTCGTAGTTTTCATAACCGCTATATGGACGGTATTTACGCACATCAAAATCAATACCCGTCGCACGCAAACCTGTACCCGTCACGCCCCAAGCCAATGCTGCTTTAGCATCATACTGTGCTACGTTTTTGGTACGGCCCATAAACACCGAGTTGCGAAGTGCAGCCGTATAGTATTCATTCATCCGTTTCGGCATCCACTCAAGGATTTCACGGATAAGTTTCTGCCAGTTATTTGGCAGATCATGTGCAGTACCACCAATACGGAACCAGGCCGGATGCATACGGAAACCGGTAATTGCTTCAATTGCATCATAAATTTTCTGGCGATCGGCGAACATGTAGAACACCGGAGTCATACCGCCGGCATCCTGAATCGCAGTACCGATATATAACAGATGGTTATTGATGCGAAACAGCTCTGACATCATGACACGAATACACTGTGCACGATCTGGCACAGTAATACCAGCCAACTGTTCAATCGACATCAGATAAGGCATGTTCTGAGAACAGCCGCCCAGATAGTCTACGCGGTCAGTATAAGGAATGTATGAATGCCAAGTCTGGCGTTCACCCATCTTTTCGGCACCACGATGGTGATAACCAATGTCCGGTACACAGTCCTTAATCTCTTCACCATCTAGCTGCAAGATGACACGGAATGCACCATGCGCAGACGGGTGGTTAGGACCAAGGTTCAGGAACATAAAGTCTTCATCGGCATTGCCGCGTTTTAGACCCCAGTCTTCTGGTACAAAACGCAGATGCTCCTGTTCATAGTCCTGCTTGGCCTTGTCCTGCATATATGGCGTATATTCAGTTGCACGCGCAGAGTACTCTTTACGAAGCGGATGACCTTCCCAGTAAGTTGGCAAGAGAATACGACGAAGCATCGGATGACCTTCGAAGTTAATCCCGAACATGTCATAAGCTTCGCGTTCATACCAGTTGGCATTTGGCCAGATATTGGTAATGGTACCCAGGTTCAGGTCATGCTCATTCAGCGCCACTTTAATCCGGATATCGGTATTGCGCTCAAGCGATAACAAATGATAGAACACAGTAAAGTCTGATGCAGGCAAACCATCACGATGCTGGCGTAAACGCTCATCCATCGCAGACAAGTCAAATAGCATCACATACGGCTTACTTACCGTACGCAAGAACATCAGCACTTCTTGTACACGTGCGCGTTCGACCCAGACCGTCGGAAAATTTTCACAAGTCGGTTGCACGTAGAAGTTCTCACCAAACTTGGTTTTGAGTTCTTCTACAATTGCAAATGCTGGGCGTGAATCAACTGGCGTTGATTCTGGCATAGCAATGTCAGTTTCAGCCATTGGCTTGGCTTCCTATTCAATACAAATTTGGTCAACCCTAACGACAATTACACCCATACGGGTGCATTTAAAAATTCAGTCGCTAAAATTATTCAATTTCATCCATAGAGCGCAAATTAGTCACAGCAATACGCTGAGCCTGTTTACGGTCCCGTTCCGGCATCATCTTTGGCTTATATACTGGCTGAAGATCATCACCGATTATTGTAGAAAGCGGACGGCGCTCTAATTGAATCTGGTCTTGTAACAGCATCAATGCCTGGAGCAGAGCTTCAGGACGCGGCGGACAGCCTGGTACATATACATCTACAGGAATAATTTTATCTACACCCTGGACTACAGAGTAAATGTCATACATACCGCCCGAGTTGGCGCAGGCACCCATGGAAATAACCCATTTTGGCTCAAGCATCTGTTCATACAGACGCTGAATTACCGGTGCCATTTTGGTAAAACAGGTTCCGGCAACGATCATCAGATCAGCCTGACGCGGTGAAGCACGGATAACCTCGGCACCAAAGCGTGACATATCATGAACGCCTGTTAAGGTCGTTGCATACTCTACATAACAGCAAGATGTACCAAAGTTAAAAGGCCAGATAGAATTTTTACGGCCCCAGTTTACAGCTGTGTGCAGCACGTCCTCTAAACGGGTCATGAACACATTTTTATTCACTTCACTCTCAAGCGGATCAGTTACGATTTGACGCTCTTGAAGCGGATATTGCTCAGCATCTGGATTCGCACGGGTTAAGGTATATTTCATCCCGAGTTACTCCTGTTCAGATGTCAAAACAGTCGATGTTTTTTGTTTCATACGACCTGAGGATTGAGCTGGAATCTGACCCGTTGGGTCCATCACCAGCTCGTCGATAGAGTTGAAGCGGGTAATTTCTGCAAGATCCATATTAGGTGAGCCTACTTTAGGTTTAATCCCTGCTGCTTTACGCTTATCTGAAGGTGCCCAGTTCAGTGCACCTGTCGACATTTCGTAAATCAAACCAACGAGTAAAACTAAAATAAATACAGCGGCTGTTGCAAAACCGATCCAGCCCACTTCGCGCACAGAAGATGCCCATGCATAAAGATAGAGAGCTTCAAGGTCAAATACCACGAAGAAAATAGCAACAAGATAGAACTTTGCAGACAAGCGAATACGTGCACCACCGGCACTCACTACACCTGATTCAAACTGTTCCTGCTTGGCACGCCCCCATGATTTACCCCCAAGGAGTAAGGGAACTGTCAGCATAAAAACACAAAGAAATGTAACGCCGATCACGAAAGCAATAATTGCCCAATCGTATGGAGTAATGGCACTCATGCGGGGATAACTCCTGGCAGGCCTATATTAACAAAGAATGTATGTATTGGCCGTTTAAATATACCAAACATAAAATTAATCCCGCCAATTGTACCTGATTTATGATTTGACTTGCTAGTTAAAGGCACTTAGTCTTTTGGATGATTTTTTATTCGTTTTTAAACCTATATAGACAAGTCTTGTACTTTTACAGCCATAAAATCGGTTAAAAAAATAATATTCTTAAGCTCTATTGTTTTTTCATATTAATATTCTTTTCTAACATCCCTATTCTTTCAGTTTACATTTTTCTTGATCTTGCTTTAAAACATGACTGTATTTATAAATATTACTCAACTATGATCAACATTTAAACAACAATGCTTTATTAACTTTTTATGAGACTGTAATTATATATCTTGCAAGGCTTAGCTCATGCCCTATTTTCAAGGAAGAATACTAAAGGTTCAGGCATGGCAATACTTCTTCATCTTCGCAATAATGATTTTCGCTTGCTGCATGTGGGGTATTGCAACCCGTCCTTTTAATCATCTGGCAGCTTTCTGGCCAGCTAACTCCATTCTCTTGGGTTGCTTGGCACGCTTTCCGGCCACCCGAAATGCCTATACTTTAGCAGGTGCTTTTACTGGTTATGTAGTTTCAGACCTTCTGTCATTTCACTCATGGAGTATTGCCCTTGGTTTCACTACTGCCAATTTGCTCTATGTAATTATTGCCTTTGCCTTTTATATAAAATTTCGCCCTTATTTTCGTCTACTGCACCAGGGCTATTTTTATTTGTTTCTGCTTTTATTCTGCTGTATAGGCAGTTTGGTTAGCTCACTCTTTATTGCCAGTCTATTTCCTCAATTAGATACCAAACTTATTCACGGCTCATTCTGGACTATTTTTGGCTACTGGTTTAGTGCCGAGTTACAGAATGCGATTTTAATTTTGTCTCTTATTTTAAACTTGCCTTATCAAAAAGGAATTCATCAGATCTTTCGCCCAGCAGATGGACCATATAGCTTTCTGCATATCTTACCCATTTTTGTACTGTTATTTTCGTTATCACTCAGTTACTATGATTCAGGCCCAGGCGCCATTCTTTATCCGATTGCAGCATTAATCTGGTGTGCCCTGAATTACCGGCATTTTACTGTGGCACTGATTACATCAATTAGCTGCTTCTATATTGCTTTTTTCATGTCAGATAAATACCTGACGCTTTATCCTGAACAGTACTATCTGGAAATGATTTCACTCCGCTTTGGTATTATTACCATGGCAATTGCCCCCTTAACTGTTTCAAGTATTAACCGCATCCGTTCCCAACTAATCCGGGAACTTCAACATCATGTAGCACATGATGAGCTGACTGCCAGCTTAACCCGGCGCCAATTTATGCGCTCTGCCCATTTACTTCTTAGACAGCGCACTCAGGAAAGTCAGTCACTTGCAGTACTTATGCTTGATATTGATCATTTTAAACGGATCAATGACAAATATGGGCATCAGGCTGGAGATGAGGCATTAAGGACCTGTGCTGCAGTTATTCGGCGCAGCTTGCGCAGCTATGATCTTTTTGGCCGGTTAGGTGGTGAAGAGTTTGCTATAGTGCTGCTTGATGTTGGTCCTGCTGAGGCATTTGAAATTGCTGAAAGGATAAGAGAAACTTTAAAAACACATATCATCCAGCTAGATGCAGAGACTCAATTTTCTATCCGGATCAGTATCGGTCTGACTTTATTTAATCCGGCAGTCCCACACAATATAGAAGCACTACTGCATAAAGCTGATTTAGCTCTCTACGAAGCTAAACGCTCAGGACGGGACCGTGTTGTGATCACTCAATAATTTTTTGATAATTCAGTTACATGCTTTAATGAACTTAATACACTGCTAATTTTCACTACAGGTTATGCTTAAAATCAAAGAATAAGGAGCAATAACATGAGTTTAAAATTCACCCATAAACCTAATTATTTTTTATATGCAGATTTACTGATTAAATATATACAGGGGTATGTACGTAAATATCCAGAAGTTAATAATGCTATTTTTGACTTAAACGATATTTATAAGCTTTTCACTGAAGATTATGCTTCTACTACCGTTAATCTGGCTGGCATTTTAAATATTGCGGACGAATATACAGTTGAAACTATCAATGGGGACTGTAAAGTAATTCTTAACCATCGTATCGATGTCGAAAATCATAAACTTCTGGTTGATTTTAATCAGGCAGCTTTAGAAGGTTTACGCCAAGGCAATCCACTGATTGCACCTGACCCCACTATCCAGCAATAAGACTAATATAAAAAAGCACCTGTCAGGTGCTTTTTTTATCGATACGATTTTTTCTGGCTTCATGTTTAAAACGCTGAGCAGGCCAAGTCATAATGAAACGTGCCCCTCCCAAGTCCGGGCTCTGATCAACCTGTATGGTTCCACCAAACCAGTATGCAATACGACTGACAATAGAAAGGCCCAGTCCATAACCACCTGAAGCACGGGTTCTGCTGTCATCTAGACGAGCAAAGGCTTCAAAAATACGGGCACGGTCTATTTCTGGAATACCTGCTCCATCATCTTCAACACTGACAAAAGCTTTCCCATCTTTATCGATACCACCCGAAATTCGCACCTTATGGTCACAATAACGAACTGCATTACCCACCAGATTTTGTACTACACGATGAAGGTAGCGGCGTTCAGCATCTACCCGGAGATCAGGGGCTGGTGCTAACAACTCAATTTCCTTTTGGGTCTTTAAAGCTTCTGTTTCGGTTGCTACCTGACTCAGCACTTCTACCAGCGGAAGTTCTTCAAACTCAAGCGAAGGTGTCCCCTGTTCCAGTTTGGCATAAGTCATAATTTCATCAATCAGGGTATTCAGTGCTTCAATATCCTTATCGATCATTTCAATCTGTTGCAGACGATATTCATAATCATCTTCTTCTGCCAGCATTTCCATACCGAAGCGAATCCGGGCCACTGGTGTTCTTAGCTCATGTGAAACGGCGCGCATCAACTCACGTTGTGCTTCAATAAGGCGCTGGATATGATCTGACATATTGTTGTAACTGGCTGCCAGATTAGCCATTTCATCATTACCTTCAATAGGTACACGTAATGACAGATCACCAGATTTCATACGGTTTAAAGCATAACGTACCTGACGGATCTTGCGCTCTAGCGGTACAATTAAACCGTAAACTCCCAAGCTTAATAAAAACAGGCTCAGCAAGGTAATGCCACCAGCCAGCTGGAACGGCATCCAGTTAAAGACCGGCACAGGACCAATCACCAGCACTTCAGACGGATTGCTTGGCATTGGTGAAATAATCGTAATATTGGTACCACGCATGGTCGCGCTGTCTTTATAGAGCATAATGCTCTGATCCTGACGCAGCTGCCCGATCTGTTCAGAATCGAGCTGGAGCTCATGCAGGTTTTGAATAGAAATTGGATAAGTAAAGTATTTTTGAATCTTGGCCAGATACTCGCGCTCCTGACCCGGGTAATAAATCAGATAATCTAAAATAAAAATTGGCAAGGCCTTCATTTGACGCTCGCCAATCTTGTCTACTTTGACATAGAGATAATGTTTAGGATCATCTTTTAGCCCAAGAATAATATACGCAGTTGTATTCTTGGCATCATAACGTACTACTGCCTGCAAATTATTGATTCGTTTGCGTTCCGCACGTGACAGCTCTACTTTACTGGCATCAACATAATAGATTGAAAGTTCCAGAAGATCAGAGGCATCCGCAATCCAGTCCAGCTTTTGCTGTTCACTTGGCTGCCGGGAAACCCCCTCACTGATCACATAAGAGATACCATCTGTGAGTGATTCCCGATATTCCTGCGCCCGTTGATAGTTAATGATTTGGACCAGCAGGTAGCCAAATACAGCAACTAAAGCAACCAGAACTACAAGTCCTGCGTATATACGCAGGAATATACTGTGTTTGAACACTCGACCAACCTTGTAAGGAGATGAATTTGTTTAGAAGCAAAAAAACCGCTATATCTTATAGACCATTGGTTTCTTTGACAAACAGATATCCCTTGCTTCGTACAGTTTTAATACGTTTTGGATTTTCTGGATCATCACCGATTTTTGGACGAATACGTGAGATACGTACATCGATTGAACGGTCCTGACCATCATATTCAATACCGCGCAGACGCTCAAAGATATCTTCACGTGATAAGATACGGCCCGCGTTCGAAGCCAGTAACCACAGCAAATCATACTCAGCACTGGTGAAATCAACCAGCTCACCATTGAGAGTGACCGAGCGACCGCCATTGTCAATAACCAGATCATCAAACTCAATACGCTGTGCTACTTCATCTTCTACAGTTTTATCTGTACGACGCAGCAGTGCACGGATACGCGCCAATAGTACTCGTGGCTGAACTGGTTTCGGCACGTAATCATCAGCGCCCATTTCCAGACCCAGTACCTGATCCATGTCTTCAGTACGTGCTGTAAGCATCAGAATCGGTTGATGGTAATGTGGACGCACTTCACGACAAACGGTTAATCCGTCTGCTCCTGGCAACATTACATCAAGTACGACCATATCTGGCTGTTCACTGATGATACGGCGGATTGCACGGTTACCATCCGTTTCCACCCCCACTTCCAACCCGTTACGAATTAAGTATTCCTGGGTCAGACGAGCAAGACGCTCATCATCTTCAACGATTAAAATTTTTGGTAACTTTTCTTCTTGGCTCATGAAATATGCCTCTATGTATATGTTTGTTGGTATCTTTAATGAATCGAAACTCAGTGATACGTCATTAATAATTCGCAATATACACACGTTTACATTGTAAACAAGTAGCTGTTCACCAAACTGATACATGTCAGCATTGTTTTGTAATATTCTTTTAATGCTTGATATCACTAGGCTTTTATATAGATTCTAGTATTTGTCCCGGATTTTAGCTTTTTTTTAACCGATAAAATG
Organism: Acinetobacter sp. UBA1297; assembly: GCF_002307755.1. Taxonomy (NCBI): domain Bacteria; kingdom Pseudomonadati; phylum Pseudomonadota; class Gammaproteobacteria; order Moraxellales; family Moraxellaceae; genus Acinetobacter; species Acinetobacter sp. UBA1297. Next base: position 36,783 of record NZ_DBUF01000020.1, on the reverse strand, counting down.
TATTTTTATATACAAAAGATTGCATTGTTCAGAAACTGAGTAATTGATTCGTCACTTTTTTAGTTATCCACATAGTTATCTATAAGCATGCTGAACCAGCTTTGTTATGCTATACCTTAGCCAATAAGGCTTATAGCTGAATGACAGAAAATGGGAAAATTTGCTGCGAAGCAAAGGCCTTTTCCAAGAAAAATTTTTACTAAAATGTCAATATTGATATACCCTAAAAATTCCCGTATCTTGTGTCCAATTCAAATATAAACCACTAAGTCTTGTGTTTATCCTGATCAGCTGTCCTGTTTTGCAAACAGATGAATCAGGCTTATTAAACATAACAATAGATGACAATGGAGAGCGACTGAGATGAGCGCAATCACTTCAACCCCAGGTCAACTTCAGGTGATTAAACGCACCGGTGAAGTTGCCGCTTTCGATGCAGAAAAAATCTCTGTTGCGATTGGTAAAGCATTTTTGGCGGTAGAAGGCCAGCAAAGTGCTGACTCTAGTCGCGTCCATGACCGGATTACCCAATTAACTGAAATGGTCATGAATACCTTCAAGCGTCGCTTGCCTTCTGGCGGGACGATTCATATTGAAGAAATTCAGGATCAGGTTGAACTGGCACTTATGCGCACTGGCGAGCAGAAAGTTGCCCGTGCTTATGTTATTTATCGTGAACAGCGTAACCAAGCTCGCCAGCAAACTGGCGCTCATCACCATCCAACACTGCAGATTACTGACAGTAAAGGACAGCTTCAGCCACTGGACATGAGCAAACTTCAAACCACACTGGAAAAAGCTAGTGAAGGTCTGGAAGGTATTGATGTACAGGCAATTATTGATGAAACTGTAAAAAACCTCTACAACGGCGTTAAAGCATCTGATATTGCCACCACCATGATGATGGCAACACGTACCCGTATCGAACAGGAGCCTAACTATACTTATGTTACGGCCCGCCTGTTACGTGATGAACTGGTGGCAACCGGTCTGGCATTTTTGGGACTGTCTGAAGATACACCGGAAAGTGAAGCGCTTGAAGCTTTCTTGAAAAAAGGGGTCGAGCTTGAACTGCTTGATGCCGAGTTGCTGAAATTTGACCTGAAAAAGCTGGCAGCAGCAATTCAGCCAGAACGTTCAAACCAGTTTACCTATTTAGGCCTACAAACCTTATTTGACCGTTATTTCATCCATTCTAATGGGATACGCTTCGAACTGCCGCAACTATTCTTTATGCGCGTTTCTATGGGACTTGCTGTTCAGGAAGATGATCGAGAAGCCCGTGCAATCGAATTTTATAATCTGCTGTCCAGTTTTGACTATATGGCATCTACGCCAACACTATTTAATTCAGGCACCCTGCGTCCACAGCTTTCCAGCTGTTACCTGACCACTATTTCAGATGATCTTTACAATATCTATGGCGCAATGCGTGATAATGCCATGCTGTCAAAATGGGCTGGTGGCCTGGGCAATGACTGGACCCCGGTTCGTGCGCTGAACTCATATATCAAAGGGACTAATGGCAAATCTCAAGGTGTAGTTCCATTCCTTAAAGTTGCAAATGACACTGCAGTTGCAGTTAACCAGGGTGGCAAGCGTAAAGGTGCAGTATGTGCCTATCTTGAAACCTGGCATCTTGATATTGAAGAGTTTCTGGAACTACGTAAAAATACAGGTGATGACCGTCGTCGTACCCATGACATGAACACGGCCAACTGGGTACCTGACCTGTTTATGCAGCGTGTCTTCGAAGATGGTGAATGGACCCTGTTTACTCCTTCTGAAACGCCTGATCTGCATGACCTGACAGGTTCAGCATTTGCGGAGCGTTATGCTTATTATGAGTCTGTTGCCAAAGAACAGAACATGTTGCACAAGAAAATCCGTGCAAAAGACTTATGGCGTAAAATGCTGTCTATGCTGTTTGAAACAGGTCATCCTTGGATTACTTTCAAAGATGTATGTAACCTGCGCTCACCTCAGCAGCATGTGGGTGTGGTTCACTCTTCCAACCTGTGTACTGAAATTACCCTGAATACCAATCAGGATGAAATTGCAGTATGTAACCTCGGTTCTATTAACCTGGTACAGCATGTACAAGGCGGTAAGCTTGACCGCGAGAAACTGGCACGTACCGTAAAAACAGCTGTACGTATGCTCGATAACGTTATCGATATTAACTACTATGCTGTACCACAAGCCAAAAACTCTAACCTGAAACACCGTCCGGTTGGTATGGGTATCATGGGCTTCCAGGATGCCCTGTATGAACTTGGCATGGCTTACGGTTCAGATGCAGCAGTTGAATTTGCTGATGAATCTATGGAAGTGATCAGTTACTACGCCATTCAGACTTCAAGTGATCTTGCAGTTGAGCGTGGTGCTTATTCAACCTTCAAAGGGTCGCTATGGGATCAAGGAATCTTACCAATTGACTCTCTGGAAATTGTAGCAAAATCCCGCCCGGACCGTATGTTTGAAGTGGACCGTACCCAACGTCTGGACTGGAATACTCTACGTACTAAAGTGCAGAAAGACGGTATGCGCAACTCGAATGTAATGGCGATTGCACCGACTGCAACCATTTCTAATATTTGTGGTGTTTCGCAATCAATTGAGCCAACCTTCCAGAACCTGTATGTGAAATCAAACCTGTCTGGTGAGTTTACAGTGATTAACCCGTATCTGGTACGTGCCCTGAAAGAACGCGGCCTGTGGGATTCGGTAATGGTAAATGACCTGAAACACTTTGAAGGTTCTGCACAGAAGATTGCCCGTATTCCAGATGAGTTAAAAGCTATTTTTGCTACAGCATTTGAAGTTGAGCCACGCTGGATTGTAGATGCTGCTTCACGACGCCAGAAATGGATCGATCAGGCCCAGTCCCTGAACCTGTATATTGCAGGTGCCAATGGCAAGAAACTTGATCTAACCTATAAAATGGCATGGTTGCGTGGCCTGAAAACAACCTATTATCTGCGAGCGCTTGGTGCTACTTCAGCCGAGAAATCAACTATCAACACTGGTGCATTAAATGCTGTTAAAGCCACAGCAGCGGCTCCAGTAGCTGCAGCTCCTGTGGTAGAAACCAAACCGGAAACTGTAGCTGAAGAAGACGGTTTTGCTCAAGCTGCGCCGGTGCCTATGGCATGTTCGATTGATAATCCTGACTGTGAAGCTTGTCAGTAATTGATGAGCTAAGGCCTTTGTCCTTATCCTGGAAGTAATAATATGTTTAAGGATAAGGATGGAGAGCCAAAAATAAATTTGTAAAGTAAAGGAAATGATCATGCCTCATATGACTCATAACTATGTGTTAGGACTCGCGGTTCTGGTTTTTTCCTTTATTTTTTTCTACGTACCGATGGTATATGCCTTTATTAAAATCCGGGCACAACAGCGTAACCAAAATAAGTAAGATCAATGCAGCTTAATGACTAAAAATAGAGCAGCAATTGGTAAAACTTAATTTTGCTTACACAGAATGAGCGTATAGTAGTGACATCTTCGTATGTGAGATGTCAGATAAAGATATAAGCAACGAAGAGAGAACTATTATGTCTATCCTAAGTTGGGACGATTTCGAAGATGATTCGCAAAAACCGGCTGCTCCAGCACAGCAGCCTGCGCCCGTCGAACCGCAAAAAGCGGCTCATACGCAAGTGGTATCTGATGCAAAGCCATCACCGCAGAATGCGGCTTATGGACAATCCGCTGGAACCGGTCAGCTGCGACCAGCAGATTCAACCGATACGCTGGCTCGAGCATCTGAATCCTTAAATCATTTGGATGTTGCGCCTGGGCTTGAAGAGCTGGAAATGGGTGCGCAGCGTGTACAGGTTGATGATAAAGCCATGATCAACTGTCGTGCTGATTTAAACCAGCTTGTTCCATTCAAATATGAGTGGGCATGGCAAAAGTATCTGGATGGATGTGCCAACCACTGGATGCCGCAAGAAGTTAACATGAATCATGATATTGCGCTCTGGAAGTCTGAAAACGGCTTGACTGAAGATGAGCGTACTATTGTCATGCGTTCACTCGGTTTCTTCTCGACTGCCGATTCACTGGTCGCAAATAACCTGGTACTGGCAATTTACCGTCATATTACCAACCCGGAATGCCGTCAATATATTCTGCGTCAGGCATTTGAAGAGGCAATTCATACCCATGCTTACCAGTATTGTATCGAGTCGTTGGGAATGGATGAAGGCGAAGTCTTCAATATGTACCGTGAAGTACCGTCAGTAGCACGTAAGGCGGCGTGGGGACTGAAATATACCCAGTCTTTAAGTGATCCGACTTTTAAAACGGGCACTCCGGAAAATGACCAGATTCTGCTACGTAACCTGATTGCCTTTTATTGTGTTCTTGAAGGTATTTTCTTTTACTGTGGCTTTACCCAGATTTTATCAATGGGCCGCCGTAATAAAATGAATGGTGTAGCTGAACAGTTCCAGTACATCTTGCGTGATGAGTCAATGCATTTGAATTTCGGGATCGATATGATCAACCAGATCAAAATCGAAAATCCACACCTATGGACTGCGGAGTTCCAGCAAGAAATCATTCAGATGATTTTAGAAGGCACTATGCTTGAGATTGAGTATGCACGGGATACCATGCCACGTGGAGTACTTGGTATGAATGCAGCAATGATGGAAGAGTATCTCAAATTTATCTGTAATCGCCGTTTAAACCAGTTGGGCCTGCCTGAGCAGTTTGCTGGTGTAAATAATCCATTCCAGTGGATGTCTGAGATGATGGACTTGCGTAAAGAAAAGAACTTCTTTGAAACACGCGTAACTGATTATCAGACGGGTGGCGCATTAAGCTGGTAAAAGTAGCTTAATGTAAAACAACATATCAGATGTTATTTTCATTATATATATTTTATTAGTAAAGATAGAGCTTTAGGGCTCTATCTCTATATCAACTCTATCAAATTAGTAATAAAAATTTAAAATAAAGATTTATTTAATATTTTTAAAGATTATTTATATTTGAAAAATTAATATCTAACTTAGTTTAAGTAGTAAAAGCAACCAGCTTATAAATAAAAATTATATTTTATAAAAGTTATTAAATCAGTTTAAACCTTATTTTTAAATATTTCTAATATCTAATATAAACTTTCATTTAGCAGTTTTCAGATGATTTAAAATCCGAAATATAAGAATCCTGAATAGCTTCAATACAGTTTTTAATAATGACATCACTCCCCTTTTTCCAAATTAATTTAACTTCAGATTGATTATTCTTATCGTTTATAGAAAGCAACTTTACATTCTGTGGAAGAACGCTAGCAAACTCCTCAGGGACAATACAAATCCCAAAATCCTTTGCAACTAAATCCAGTTGGGACAACTTTCGTGAAGTTATTCTTGATTTTTTTTGAGAAAAACCATTGCTTAAGCAAAGATTAGAGGCTAAGTAGCTCAGTCCTCCTCGTTCAGAATGGGGGGTAGAAACAAACTCTAATTCCTTTAAATCTCTGATATAAACACTGGTTTTGTCTCTAAAATTCTGATTAGAAGCAGAAACTGCTACATATAAAGGGGCTTCATATAAACTTATAGAAGCTATTTCATCTAAATTATGATGAACAGGCGGTCGAATAAAACCGATATCAATATTACCGCTAAGAATTGCTTTAATTTGATCCTCAGATGAAATAGTATTAATTTCTATATTAATTTTATATTTTCCGCATAACTCATCTAAAATCTGCAACTTTTTTTGATCAAAGATAATGCTGCTAGAGTGGCTGATTTTTATACTTCTGTCTTCTCCCTCGCTAATTCTCTTTGCCAGTTCAATTGAATTATTAAAATTCTCAAGATGATTCTTTAAACTTTTATAAAGAACTAATCCAGCAGGGGTCAATTTAATTTTTTTTTCGGATCTATCAAAAACACAAAAACCTATTTCATCTTCCAGATTTTTTATTTGTCTGCTTAAAGCTGACTGAGCAATAAAAAGTTTTTCGGAAGCAGCATTAAAGCTGCCTTCTTCAACAATACTGATCAGATAATTACATTGTTTAAAAGTTAACATATCTCAAAAATAGATAGATGAGTAATATTTCTATATTAGATTAGATCATTAAATTAATATATCTTTTCTTTAACAGAATTGAATAGGGTTAAATTTAACATGATTATTAATAAAAAAATTATCTTATTTATGACTATAATAGCTATATGTCTAGCAGCCCAGTCTTATGATAAGTACACTAAAAACATTTCCAAATCAGCTTTAGAGACTATAGATTTATTAACCGATTAATTTTTATTTTATATAATATTAGTAAATTATTTTATTTAACATCCCTTCAAATTTTAATATTTAATTCAATATTAAATTATATTTAAATCAAGCTTAGTTTTATCTAATTATTAAAAACCAAATTAAAACCTTTATATTAGGGTAAAATTTCATTTATTCTATTATTTTTTTAAAACATCTCTGAACTTTAAATTAAAATTTAAATATAGCTAGTTCTTCTAATATTTTACTTTAAAAGGAAACTCTTATTTATGAGTATTAAATATCTATCTATTATATACACCATAAAAAAGGGCTATTTGCCCCTTTTTACTTGTCTTTTGAATATTTTTAATCTTCAGACAAAAGTCTGGTTAGAATTTATAACGCAAGCTTAGTGTTGCATTACGTGGCGCACCATAATTCATACTGCTCTCGCCGATCCCTTCATAATAAACTTTATCAAATAAGTTATCGATATTGAGCTGAACCTTGATATTCGGGTCAACCTGATAACCCAGCATAAGACTCGCCAACCAGATATTACCTTGGTCAATTCGCCAGTTATCCTTTTTTGTTAATGAATAAGTTTTACTTCGATAATCCACTCCTGCTCCAGCACTCCATTTATCTTGGCTATATTTAACAAACAGATTTGAGGTAGTACGGGAATTATTGGGATTTACCTTCTCACCTTTAGCATCTCGTGCTTCAAAGTTGGCGATACCAAAGTTAAGACTCCATTGATCATTAATTTCGCCATCAACCTCTAGCTCTACCCCTTTACTGACGACTCCATCAATACTTCGGTAAGCCTGTTCAGAGGTCTTAACGCCATCAACAATTACATATCCATCCGTAATTTTCTCGGCAAAGTTATCTTGCTCTATTCTAAAGACAGATAAAGCTGTATTTAAACGGCCATCAAAAAATTCACTTTTAATACCCGTTTCATAGTTTTTACCAACAGCCGGGTCTAAATAACCACCATCTATATCACGACGGTTTTCCGATTTAAAAATATCGGTATAACTGGCATACCAGGAATGATCTGCTGCAAAGTCATATATGACTCCGACATAAGGAGTAACCTGATTGTCGAATTTACGCGTTCCCTTGCCATCACTTGATTCAAATTCCCAGTTTGACAGCCGTACCCCTGTCACAACTTTAAGAGGGTCAAGCACATGAAATTTACCAGCAATATAAACACCGCTTTGAGTAGTCTTGTTTAATGCCAGTCTTTTCGGGTTAGTAATCGGAGTCAGCAACTCCGTATTCATATTGGAAAAATCCAGCTCATTAGGGGTATTGATGTCCAGATCATTTGTACCTTCTTTTTTTCCCTGAATCGTTCCATATTTATTGGTAAGAAGCTCATTCTGGTTCCATGAAGCACCAGTTACAATTTCCTGCTGGCGTCCAGCCCAGGTAAACGGCGCAGTAATATAAATATCGACATTATTTTCATCATTTCTCTGTTCAGAAGAATAAACAGAAATAGCCCCCAAACTTTTATGAATGTTTTTATCTACATTACCATCGACATAAAGCAGAGCTGTATCTTTGTCATCCCGACGATAAGAATAACCTATATGTAAATCGACATCATTAAACAGGTTATGTTGGAGTGAGGCAAATATGGCCTTTGAGTCGACATCCCAATAGGTCCAGTCTGAACTGACGGTTAGGGAGCGGTCAAATTTGGTTCGGGTACCATCATTATAAAAGGCCGGTAGCCCTCCCCAGCGAATTCCATCACGTTCTAATTGCTGGTACATGGCGGCAAACGATAAACTGGTCCGATCGGACAGATCGTAGCCCAGTGCTCCATAAGCAATATTGCGCTCTTTTGAATAAAAATCCATAAAGGAATTTTCTTGTAAATGTTTCACAAAGACCCGACCGCGTAATGAACCATCTTCATTTAAAGCATTTGAAAAATCTGCCGAGCTAGAGTAGCTATCCCATGAACCGGCTGATGCAGTCAGGTTACCTGTCAGTTCTTTTGCATTAGCATGTTTGCGGATCAGATTAAGCCCGATTGCCGGATTTCCAGCTCCCGTCATTAAACCATTTGCCCCTTTAACTACCTCTACCCGGTCATAAATACTTAAATCCGGATCACCTTCAGCCAGTGTTAAGGTACTTGGCAAGCCATCGACCAGATAATAATCGACCTGGAAACCACGTGCATAATAACTCTGGCGTTCATCGGTACGTGAAGCTGTTACCCCCGTAATATGGCTCATGAGTTCCTGAAAAGACTCAATATTCCGGTCATCCAGATAGGCCCGTGTATAGACCTTAACTGTCTGTGGCGTGTCTCGTAAAGATAGATCCAGCTTGGTCGCTGTACTTGCACTTTTAGCCGTATAGCTTCCGGAGTTTTCTGTGACTGCCTGTGGCTGCTCTGCTGTTAAAGTAATGGTTTGAAGCTGCTGTACATTATCAGAATGACTTGTTTCATTTTTCTGATCCGTTTCTGCTGCAAAGGTAGTTTGTATCAGTAAAGCAGTGGAAGCAAACAGAATAATCCGTACTGCCAAAAATAAAGGTTTAGGCGTAGAGTTTAATGGTCTAGACATACGAGTTAAGCCAAAAATAGTTGTCGTCAATAATTCCCTTAATGAATTGATATAGTCTCCCTCATCTTTTTATTGAGGTTAGACTTTTATAGGGCGCTGGCTGCAACTCGCCTTAGCCTTGCATAGTACGGTTCTTCTTTCAAAGTCCACTAAAGTCAATTTTTTAAAGCAAGGTATATCAATTCAATCGCGGCAGAATCTTAACATGAAGTATACCTGAATGATACTAATTATCATTTTTATCATCATTATCTTATTTTTAGAATTTAAATATAATTGTTCAGATATTAAAATCATTTCTAAAAATTTAATTTAAACAAATTATTAGCTTCTTTTTCCTATTAGAAAGCGGTACAAATTTATAAAAGATTCATCAGATTTTAATTTCTATAATTTTACTCAATCCAGTGTTTGACTATTTTTATCAGTTATTTATTTTTGCACAGGTTCAGTTCTGCTCTTCCTATTTTTGCTTAAGATTTTCGATATGCAGCCGGTCAGTTTTCCAGCCTTTTTCTAGTATTTCTTTTTCTAGACGATATTTAATGCGTTTGAGTTTCATTGCCGGAATCACAACCTGCTGAAACTGTTTGACGTAATCTGTCCATGCTTTTCCCTGTAATACATTAGCTGGCATGGGTGTTTTGAAAGTACTCTGGGGGGTAAAAACTATAATTGAATGCAAATACTCAGGCTCAACTACATCTTTAAGCACTGACTCCAATACCTTAATGTGCTTGTAGTTCTGATATAACGGATTTTGAAACTTAAAAGATTTTTTATATATTTTCTGTGTCCAGTATTTCTGGCGTTCTCCGCCAAAGATCCATCCTTGATAATTTTTAGTTTCTATAATAAATATACCATAGGGACTTAATAGAATATGATCAATTTGAGTAGTACCGGTCTGCTCATCAGGTAGCGTACAGTCATTTAGCATAATATACTCTTCACTCAAGTATTTTTTAGCATGTACCTTCACTGTGAATTCGCCCAGTTTACCTTTAAATTTAGGAGAGGAAACCCAAGCAATCAGGCCGATTACAGCCACTATAATTATAAAATTAAATAACATTTTCCTTATCCCCAGTTGTTTAGCTATAAATATGTTATGAAGTAGAATTCAAGGTTCTATCAAGCTTTTCAAACTCATTCAGCGCTATTATGATTTAATATGCAGTGTTCAAGGAAATAAATTATATTGGCTCAGAGATCAGAACTTTATATTTCAGTCGATATTGAAGCGTCTGGCCCTATACCTGGTATTTATAGCCTGCTTTCCATTGGCGCATGTAATATTGATCATCCTGAACAGAACTTTCAATGTGAAATCAAGCCATTAAATAGAAATGCAATACCGGAAGCATTAAATGTCTGTGGACTTTCATTAGAGAGCTTACAGCAAACCGGTCTGGAACCAGTTCAGGCTATGCAAATGTTTGATCAGTGGCTTAGCTCACTTGTAAGAGATCAACGACTGGTCTTTGTAGGTTTAAATGCCGGATTTGACTGGTCGTTTATTAACTATTATTTCTGGGCATTTTTAGGGCATAACCCATTTGGAATCAGCGCGCTGGATATTAAGTCTTATTTTATGGCTGCCCAGCACTGTAAATGGTCAGAAACCAGTTCACGGCATATGGACCGGCTATTACATCCAAAGCTAAGTAAAAATCACAATGCTCTAGATGATGCTTTATATCAGGCAGAGCTGTTTAGGCTAATACAGGGTCAGCAGTTAAAGATGAACCGTCCGCTTGGCTAACTCAGCAAATCAACGCCTTAAAGCTGGATATTCTTTTCCAGGTTCAGCAGAATTGTTTTATTATCCAGTCCACCCGCAAAACCAGTTAATGCACCACTAGCTCCTATTACCCGATGACAAGGTGCAATTATTGAAATCGGATTACGACCATTTGCAGCACCTACGGCGCGCATCGCCTTAGGTCGACCAATCGCTTGAGCAATCTGCCCATAACTACGGGTCTGTCCATAAGGAATTTTTAACAGTTCGGTCCAGACCAGTTTCTGAAACTCTGTTCCGGCAAAGTCTAGCGGTATGTCAAATCGCTGCCGGTTTCCCTCAAAGTATTCTTCAAGCTGCTGGCGTACCTGAAGCAAAACCGGATGCTCCGGCTCAACCACCAGTTCTGCCAGCTGAATACGTTTAGGTTGCTCATTTTCCCAAAGAACGGCTACCAGTGCTTTCTCGTTTGCGATCAGCCTTAAACGGCCCACTGGAGAATCCATATACTGCATTGCAAGTTTCATATTTTTTTACCTGCCTCTAATTGCTTGAAGATAATTTCATCAGAACCAATCCAGATACAATCAGTACTGCTGCCAGCATTCGCATTGCTCCTGCCGGTTCATTTAAAATAAAAATCCCCAGTAAAAAAGAACCGATTGCGCCTATTCCTGTCCAGACAGTATAAGCTGTACCTAGAGGTAAAGTCCGCATCGAAATAGAGAGCAGCACTACACTCAGTATCATAAAAACAATCGTAATTACGCTTGGGCCTAAGCGAGTAAAGCCTTCTGAAAGCTTCATTGAGTAAGCCCAAACTACTTCAAAAAGACCTGCTAAGAGTAATAGTAACCATGCCATCCGGTCTTTTCCTTTCTCGTCAGGCCGTCCTGACAATTTTTCCACTATGGGGAGGCCGTTCCTCCTGAAACTTTGATTATTTTAACTGAGCTTTTCCAGATAAACAGTAGCTCAATACAAAGGTATCTTTTGCTCAGATTCCATTCATTTAAATTTAAAATCTCTTGAGCTTTAAGTAAACCCTAAAAATAGTGTTACAGCAGATGGGGAAAAATTTATAAAGTTATGCACAAAAGCCAAACTTCACTTCCAGATAAGTATATAGCTTTAAAAAAGCCTTGTTCTACAGGCTGTAGCTATAAATTAGACAGTTCAAATTTTAGACACTGGCTAATAAAAATACTTGCTTTTGGAGTGATTAAGTCAATAAAAAAGGATTCAGTTGAATCCTTTTTATACTTTTTTTGTCTAATTAATAAGCAATTGATAGTTAATTGTTTATAGTTCACCCAAGTTATCCCTAGCGTTATCAACAAGGATATCCATAGAGTTATAAACAAAGTTATCCACAGACCTTATCGAGTTATTTAAAATAGCTTAAACTTCTACACTGCCTACTTTATTCAGTTCAGCCCGCATCTCATCAATGACATTTTTATAATCTGGTTTTCCAAAAATGGCTGAACCTGCTACAAACATATCTGCACCTGCTTCAGCAATTTCACGAATATTGGCAGGTCCTACGCCACCATCTACCTCTAAACGGATATCACGGCCACTTGCGTCAATAATCTTGCGTACCTGACGTAGTTTTTCTAAAGTCATTGGAATAAATTTCTGGCCGCCGAACCCTGGGTTTACACTCATCAACAGAATCTGGTCTACCTTATCCAATACATAGTCCAGATAATGCAATGGAGTTGCCGGGTTAAACACCAGCCCAGCTTGCGCTCCGCCAGATTTGATCAGTTGTAAAGAACGGTCAATATGGTCAGATGCTTCTGGATGAAAGGTAATAATGTCCGCCCCTGCGTCCAGAAAGTCACCAATTATGCGATCAACTGGTGAAACCATCAGATGTACATCAATGGGTGCCTGAATACCATATTTTTTGAGCGCCTTGCATACACCAGCCCCAAAAGTAAGATTAGGCACATAATGATTATCCATTACATCGAAATGAACTACATCAGCACCGGCTGCCAATACTTTTTCCACATCTTCACCGAGACGGGCAAAATCTGCAGATAAAATTGAAGGTGCAATTAGATAGGGCTTGGACATCGGAGGACCTGGCTTGAGAAATTGACTATTGTATTATTATAGCAAAAAGCTCCTGATTACTGGGCACTAAAGCATAAATGCGATCCCTATTGAAATAGATATTAAAATTTTGAGGAAGTACTTTGAGTAAAACTCTGCTACAGTATGCTTGTTATTGAGAATGAGAAGCAACATGAATAGTCGCACAGAAATTGATACTCAAGATGCTGGTCGTATAGCTAAACGTCTGGTAAATCACTGGAAACACAAGTTTGAAATTGAAGAGCATGGCACAGCTTTTACAATTGTTATGCCAGATGCAAAAGTCATTTTAACCCCTGAAACTGAACAGTTAGCTGTTCAGGTAGAAAGTCAACGTGCCGAAGATGAGCATCAACGTCTGGAAAAAGTCGTTATTGATCATCTGAATCGCATGGCACAACAGGAATTTCAGGCAAAATGGCGAGCATACTAGAAGTATGCTCTGTATCATTCAAGCTTATTTCTCTTCCAGCTGGATGGCATGAAACTGTAAGTGGTCATCCATAAAGCTTTGAATAAAATAGTAACCATGATCATAGCCAGTATGCTGGCGCAAGCGTAGTGGCTGGCTTGCCTGTTTGCAGGCCTGTGCAAACAGTTCAGGATGGAGCTGGTCATAGAATTGGTCATCCAGCCCCTGATCAATCAGGATTTCAGGAAATAAGGTACCTTTTTGTGTCATCAACTGTACAGCGTCGTGTTTAGTCCACTGCTGGCGGTCTTCACCCAAGTAATGTCGAAATGCTTTTTCTCCCCACGGACACTGACTCGGTGCGCAGATTGGTGCAAATGCGGATACCGATTTAAACTTTTCCGGATATTTAAATGCTAGCGTCAAGGCACCATGGCCACCCATAGAATGTCCGAATATCCCGACTTTATCGGTCTGCACTGGAAAGTTTTTCAGAATTGCCGGATAAAGCTCATCTGTCACATAACTTTCCATCTGGTAATGTTCAGACCATGGCTCTGCACAGGCATTAATATAAAAGCCAGCGCCCTGGCCTAAGTCCCAACTGTCTCCCTGGGCAACATTTTCCCCTCTTGGCGAAGTATCAGGAGAGACCAGAATTAGTCCGAGCTGGGCAGCAAGTCGCTGGGCGTGGGCTTTAATTGCAAAGGTTTCTTCGGTACAGGTTAAGCCTGCCAGATAAAATAAAGTGGTGCAGGGTTCATCCAGCAGCGCCTGAGGTGGCAAAAAAATACTAAAACGGCTCTCACCCTTCAGATATTTTGAAGTCCACTGATAAATACGCTGTTCACCATCAAAGCAACGATTGGTCTGCAATAGTTCCATATTCTTATTCCTTTTATTTTCCTGCCCTTTCGAGCTGAGCAGACTGGGATACAGCTAATGATAAATTAGGCTGATTTGCTGTGGTAGCCGGGAACAGGCGCTGTTCCAGTTGAGGCAACATCAGTTCCATATTTTTGCCGATGACCCACTGAGGCTCAGAAGGATCAAAACCTTGAGCATTCTCCCAAGTCGCTACCGTACTGCGTGCCTGTTCAAAAGCCGTTTTTAAGGAAGACTGTTCACGCATAGCCTGATCAAAGAAAGCCCGCCCAAAATAAGTATAGTCAGCTTCATTGGAGCAGCCAAATGAAGCACGGTCAGCAGCAGAAGCTGTGATAATTAAAGTGTTGGCAGACTGCAAGGCCGGTATAAAACTGCCAGAATAGCAGGCAGAAATTACAATTACACGCCAGCGGATACCGGAACGGTCCAATGCTTCACGTAGCCATTTTGGATCAACCTGATCCAGCTCTAAAGGCGCATTTTCAATTTCAAACTGATTTTGCAGCCCGTGTGAAGTCATATATAAAAATAGCACATCACTTTCACGGTTCATTTGCTGCCCGATACGGCGTAGCGCCAGATTAATACTGGTTCTAGAGGCAATAGGTATTTCGGTACGGGTTTGTGGGTTATTAATTAGCATTACCGAACGGCCGAATGTTCCAAAACGGGTATCAAACTGTTCCCTAATCCGTTTTACTTCAGATTTAAAAACATCCTGATAGCTAGCACCAGCGACACCCAAGAAATACCAGTGCGTTTGAGCAAACTCACCATACTCCACATCTTCCAGAGTACGATTCAGTATTTGACTCTGCTTATAGAAAGCCTCTTCAGAAAATGATGGCGGGACACTTTCTACTTTCCAGATTGGCTGGTCTTTAACTGACATCTGCCATACGACCAATGTAATAAATGTCGCCAGCATGATCAGGGCAAATTCCCACCACGGCCATTTTAGTTCACGACCAAATACCCAGACCACAGCCATACTCTGCCAGACAAACAGCACCATAAACAGGATGGGCAAATAGTCATAAATTGCATAAGGTAAATAATCAAGTTGCCCCAGATACTGAATCAGGCTTTGCAATAGCGCAATATGCGTATCCAGAATCAGCCATAAGATAGTCGGCACCAGCATTAATCGTGGATTATTGGTACGCTGTGACAGGAATATGCCGACAATTAAGGCCAGAAAAGGCCATAAGGCATAACTCACCAGTCCTTGAGAATTAAACTCGCCAGTTTCACCAGCAGTCAGCCAGCTAAATAAAGTATTGGCCAGCCCTCCCAGTACGCCCCAGACAATAAACTGAAGGATTGAAGGCCGCACAGCAGCCAGTGCGCGACGAGAACCTAAAAATAACCACATCCCGGCAATCTGATTGCTTTGAAAATCATGCCAAAAATTAATCGATGGTTTGAGGTTAATCATAGGATGTCTGGGAAAATGATATTTTTTTAAAGGCCTAAACAGTTTAGGCCTGAGATAGAATTTAGCAATGCCACTTTCTAACTATATAACAAAACTTTGCTTAATATTGAAGCTGTTACCAAATAGTTTTAATCAGGCAGATAAAAGTAGGCATCGAAGCGGCAGGCGTCGCCTAACCATTGATGATCAGGTATTTGTTCGGCTAGAAATCCTGCATGACGTGGCCGTTTTACTATGACCCGTTTTGCAACTGCCTGTGCAAGAGATAAAAGTCCATCTCCCAAGTCCATCTCTCCCTGTTCAGGCAACAGCATATGTAAAAGCTGCATCTGCTTTTTAACTTGGGCCTGTTTTTTATGGTCCTGCTGGTTCTGGTCACGCTGTGGAAACATCGGATCAAGATAAACAACGTCTATCCTGTGCTGTCGAGCTGTTTGCTGACGCAAATAATCAGCAGAGTCGGCAAAAACCAGTTTAATCCTTGCTGCGGCTGAGTTCAGGAATGCATCAGTTTGTGCCTGAGCCAGACTTTCTTCCAGCAGCGTAAATAGAATGGGATGACGCTCGACTAAAGTGACTTCTGCACCTAAATGGGCCATCAGCAAGCTGTCATGCCCCAAACCGGCAGTGGCATCAATCAGTTGCGGCTTTTCTCCCAGTTGGCAGGCGCGGGCAAGCATTTCCGACTTTAAACTGGCGCGCTTTAAACGTGGAATTTCAGCTTTCCAGTCTGGTTGCATTTTCATGCCATTTGCACATAGCCATAAACCCTGCGCGTCTGTACATAAAGCAAGTTCTGGATTCAGGCGTAAAAAACGGCTATTGATTTTCTCAACTGTTTCTATACCTAAATTTATACCTCGTGAACCAAGCACAGCAGCGTAGTGCTGTGCTTGATCCTCATATTCAGCTTCACAAAATAAGCGCATGGCTTACCATAATCTCCAGCCAGTAAAGGCAAATAGCAGGATCAGTAATCCGGATGCGATCCGGTACCAGGCAAAGATCATGAAATCACGCTTGGCCACATAAGCGACTAAAACACGAATCAGGAACAGTGCTGAAATAAAGGAAACTAGAATCCCCCAGCCGATTACCAACCAGTCAAAATTACTTTCCAGTACATCATAACTTTGATACAGATCTAAAAGACCGGCTCCGATAATGACAGGAATACCGAGAAAGAAAGAGAATTCGGTTGCCGATTTACGTGACAGACCCAACATCATGCCACCAATAATTGTTGCGCCTGAGCGCGAGGTGCCCGGAATCAGTGACAAGACCTGAATCAGACCAATCCAGATTGCCTGCTTGATACTGATATTCTCAACTTCAGGTGCATTGACTTTAGGTGGATTCTTTTCTACCCATATAATAATCAGGCCACCAATAATCAAACCAATTGCTACTGCCACATCATTAAATAGAAGCTCTTTAACCTGCTGACCAAACGTCAGACCCACCAGTACAATTGGAATCGAGGCCAGAATCAGCCCAAAGCCCAGACGGCGACCTTTTTCTTCGCCCGTGATCATACCTGTGGCAGCGCCCCATAGACGCGACCAGTATTCATAAATCACTGCCGCGATTGCCCCCATCTGGATGGCAATTACAAAGACTGCACTTTTTTCTTTAGTCCAGAAATCCATTAACTCTGAGGCCAGAATCAAATGTCCAGTACTTGAAATCGGAAGGAATTCAGTGATTCCCTCAACAATACCCATGATGGCTGCTTTAAATAGCAGTAAAAGATCCATACCGTATTCCTAATTATGCTTTACCTTGTTCTGGTATTTTTTTCCACGCATTGTCACGCAAGTAGACTGGTAAAGCCTGCTCGGCACTTAACCACTCGGCTTTTAATGCCTGTACTCGTGCGATCGCTGCAATATCTTGGGCTGTTGCCGTAATCTGCTGGTATTTTACCTGTGCTGTATCAACCAAGGCTGAACCTGAACCCACCAGTGGAAACTGGACAGCTTGTCTGGCAGTCTCATAATCAAGTAGCTGTTCCTCAGCAACTGGCCGCATAATATGCTGCTCATCTAACTGAAAACTGCCTATATAAACTTCCTGCATCCGTGCATCCAGTACGGCACTCACTTCTTTGAAGCCCGTCAGACGATAGGCTGCCTGAGCCAGTGCCTGTAAGGTTGATACGGGAATGACTGGCAAATCGTTGGCCCAAGCCAGTGCC
Organism: Acinetobacter sp. UBA1297; assembly: GCF_002307755.1. Classification (NCBI taxonomy): domain Bacteria; kingdom Pseudomonadati; phylum Pseudomonadota; class Gammaproteobacteria; order Moraxellales; family Moraxellaceae; genus Acinetobacter; species Acinetobacter sp. UBA1297. The sequence goes on along the minus strand of NZ_DBUF01000020.1, from coordinate 19,137 downwards.
TGGGTGACTGCAGCATTAATGCGTACGCCGCTGAATGAACCTGGTCCACGGCTAAACGCTATTGCGGATAACTGCTCCAATTGCAGTGAAGTTTGCTGCAATCCCTTTTCAATCATAGGTAGTATCATTTGTGTCTGTGCTTTAGTACGCTCATCCAGCTGAAAGAACAGCTCCTGAGCGTCATCTACTATGGATACGGAACACTGCTCGTTGGCAGTTTCCAATGCCAGCAATTTCATGCACAACCTTAAATAAAATCAGTTAAAAATTGTTGGCTATCATACTCCACTCATGTTTCAGTGGCGAGGATTTCACAGAGCAAATACAAAAAAGCCAAGTCTATACTTGGCTAAATTTTCGTCTTTCAGATTCAGTTAAAGTTTAACTTCTTCCAAGTGTGTAAACCGCTTAAAATGTTCTGCATAATGTAGTGCGCTGAAACGGATATGTGCTGCAACCTGCTCATCCACCTGTTTCACGACTTTTCCAGGCGACCCCATGACAACTGAGTTGTCTGGAATAATTTTACCTTCTGGGATCAAAGCGTTAGCACCAATAATACAGTTTTTACCAATCACTGCATTATTTAAAATTACAGAATTAATTCCAATTAATGTATTGTCTCCAATGGTACAGCCATGCAGCATGGCTTGATGACCAATCGTAACATATTGCCCGATATTCATCTCGATGCCGGCATCAGTATGTAATACTGCATTTTCCTGCACATTGGTATAATCACCAAGGTGAATTTTAGAATTATCTGCACGGATCACCGCTCCAAACCAGATGCTGACCTGCTGCCCCATTTCAACCTGACCAATCACTGTGGCGTTGTCTGCTACCCATCCATCCCAAGGCTGCTGTAAAGCTTTAGGCGCGTGCCCTTCAAATTTATATAACATGTTTCTATTCCCTGTTTTTTTAGTCAGTATTTTCTAGCCTGAAAAGTAGGCGAGTTCAACAAGAATGGCCATTCTTTTTTATAATTTAAGCCATATTTAAACAGCGCAATTAACATTCGGGCAGTCAGGCCCCAAATAATTTCATTATTAATCCGCATACTGGGAAAATATAATGACTGATGCGCATAGTGAACCTCATAAGGTACAGGAGGTGCATGCATCAGTTCGTCTAATGAAACATAAAAAATCCGGTCGATTTCAGAAGGCTGCGGATTGAGTTCCAACCCGGCCGGAATAAGTCCAACTACCGGTTTAACCAACATACCATTACGCGCACGATGCATAGGTAAATCGCCTATCAGCTCTACTTCAAACGGGTTAAGGCCAGTTTCTTCTTGAGCTTCCCGTAGTGCAATCACAATATTGCTGGTATCTGTCGCATCCCGTTTCCCGCCTGGAAACGAGACTTCACCTGCATGACTGTTCAGATAGGCAGAACGGCGTGTTAGCAGCACTTTCGGATCAGGCTCATTGGTAATAGCAATTAGGACTGCGGCATGGGCAGGCTGTATACGTCTTGAAAACCGCAAGCGTTGTTGCAGAAGTTGTATGAGTGAATGATCATCCATGCCATTACCTTATCTTCGCTCTTTTATTCTATTTTCATCATAGCTGAAATTGTCGGGCTTGACATACAAATGATGCGAAAGCATAAAATTTCGGTTATGCTGAATGCCACCTCTCCTGGCGTTAATGTATATGAATTTCTGCATCATTTGTGGGCATGAGACAACTGAAAAAATTCCTTTAGGCGATCATCAAATTCGTCGTGTCTGTGTTCAATGTGGAAATATACATTATGAGAATCCGAAGGTAATTTGTGGAGCTTTAGCACTTTGGGAAGATAAAGTCCTGCTTTGTCGCCGCGCTATTGAACCGCGTTACGGACTCTGGACACTGCCAGCTGGCTATATGGAATTATTTGAAACCATGGAACAGGGTGCAGCACGTGAAACCCGTGAAGAAGCTGAAGCTGAAATTCATATTGAACAGTTATACTGTATGTATAATATTCCACGAATCGGGCAGATCTATGTGCTGTTTAAAGCTAACTTAATTGATGGTACATTTGGAGCGGGTGAAGAAAGTATTGAATGTCGTCTCTTTGATGAACATGAAATTCCTTGGACTGAATTAGCTTTTCCGAGTGTTGAGCGGACTTTGCGTCATTATTTTGAAGACCGGAAAAATAATTCTTTTATTATCCATCTTGAAACTATTGGTACGCGTATAGATCATACCGGCTAATATAAAATATAATAAAAAGACCAGAGCAAATTAATATTACTCTGGTCTTTTATAGAACTTGATTCATATAAATACAAATCATTTGATGTCAGAATTTTATTTAGTTTTAACCTGATAACAGTCTGGCAAAGTCATTTCTATTTTTCCGCCCGCCAGCTTTGCCAGATTTAAATCAGCCTGTGTGACTTCTTTTTTAGTTGGATCATTTTCAGTCTTTTTCTGGTTTGCATTATTAAAGGTATTCTGGAAGCTTGCTAATGTATTGGCCCATTGTACAGCTTCTCCTGCAGAGTCCGTAAAGCGAATTGACCTGTTACCGTTTAATAGTCCACCAAGCTGTATCCTTGCTCCCCCAACAGAAAGTATTTCACCATTTTCTGCGAGCTGCAATTTGACATTCATTCCCACTAATGCACCATTGATATTATTAAAAGTATCATTGGCTAAAATCATGCGTACAGAAATAGAATTATCATTAGTAAATACGCGGGCCGTGGTTCCTAAACGATACTGTTGCACTCCATAATTATCTATTAATTCCGGGCTGATACTATCTGAATTACATAAAGCCGTAGACATATCTGATGCAGTTGCATTTGGCCGGATATTAGTTCGAATATCTCCATTGGCATCTACTACAATGCCGAGTTTAATATTATTGACCGAAGTATCATTAAACTTGAAGGTCAGATCAGCATAAAGTGGAAAAATATAATTTTCGCCTACACGGCTATTATTAATAGACTTGAAGACTTTTTTATCCAGATAAGTAATATGGTAGATTTTGTACAGGTCCATAGGTCCTTGAAATAACTCACCGGCTACCTCCTGCTGCCAGTGGCCTAAATCATTTTTATCTGCTTCTGTAATCGTTGTTTTTCTGGTAATTTTTTTATAGAACTTTTCTTGCCCGGCCATAATACTGTTATTAAGTAGTTTACCTTGAGTAATCAGTAAATCCTGAGAGTTCTGTTCACTGACTTTAAATGTAAAAGGCTGATCTATTCTCTTAGTAAGTGGATTAATCCAGTGGTTCTGTGGTTCCGCAGTGATTCTCACTGGCCTGGTAGAGGTAATAAGTTCCAGATTAGCACCGATAACTGCAGATGTAGCTTTAGTAACACCTCCCTTCCATTGAATGCCACTCCCAAGAGTGTAGCCCTGCCGGTCAGTAATCAGCATAAAATGACCTAAAGCACGTTTAATAGAAATATCATTTAAGTCACAAACTGGTTTATTACACCCTACCATGCCTTCTGAGCCGGCATTACTTGCTATTTGATCAATTAAATTCGTTGGAAAGACGGCAAATTCAGGTTGGTAAACTGCAGAATTAGCAATATTGACTAATTTATTTAGCGCAATAAAAGCATCTTGATCTGTAATTTGTGAAACATCCAGCCATGGGCGAATCAATTCAACATATCTTTTACTGACAATATCTTCGGCAGTCACTGAGGTAGAAATTTTTTCCAGATTTTGTCTTACTGCATCTGTAATATAAAGTGCCTGGATATCCGTAGGCACTTCAATTCTTTGTTCTTTGAGTGCCAATGCCTGAATAATTTTAACCAGCTCTAAGGCAACTTTCACGGTAGGATCACTCTGCTGAAGCATTTTAGCATCTTGCCCGGTTATTCCAGCAGCAAGATCAAGCAAGGTCAAACGAGGAACCGTACCAATTGTATCGGATGAACTAATTTTATTGAGGTCTACTTCACCCAGACTAATTTTTCTGTCATCACTGCCCATCATAAAGAATTTTGCCTTATCGCCTGTACGGCAAGTTCCTGTAACTACAGAGTTGGCAAAATCCATTAAAGTTATAAACGTATTATTGGCGTCACTACTACAGGTAAAATTCAGACCATCAACGGGATAATCTAAAATAAATTCAGTACACCCTTCATCATTTGCTTTACATGTTCCATTGACATACGTCATCGTATCTTTTTCGGGGATAATATTTGCACTTTCACCACCGCAGCCACTCAATGCAGCCATTAATGCAGTCATCGTAAATGGTAGTAGATATTTATTTTTCATTATTCATGCTCTTTTTTTTTCGGTTTAACGTAGTGCAATTAGTTTTAACTGTCCCTGATTACTCAGTACATAATTCGGCGTATCCGGGGCTGAAAGTAAGGGAGTCATTAGTAAGTACTGAGTATGGACTGGTATACGGATCATACCTTCAAGTTTTTTAAAATGAATCATTGAGGCATCAGTATCACGGTTTTTAAAGCCTCCAGCCCCCTCAATCACACAACCCTCTGCATCCAGAAATATGGCTAAAGGCCAATAAAAAGTCGGTCTGTTTTGCTGGGAGGCATATGAGTTAATCTGGACATGTTGTATCTGGTCAGATAGTTCAACCACTTCAAAATCGAACTGATCCTTTAAAGGAGCGCGCGGCCAGATATTAATTTCTTGCTCTGCATTCATCCTTTTAGCTTTTTTAATCTTTTTATTTTCAAAACACTGTTGTCCTAAACTTTCTACTGCTTCGGCCTGAGATATACGATAGTAAGTAGGAGCTAAAACAATTACCTGATTTGCCTGTATCGGACCCTTTTTGAACAGATGATCTAAAGTGGACTTGCCTACCCCTTTTTCCCTTTCAATAACCTGTAAACGCGTGGAGCCATTACGTGTATCAATAATCCCTTCTGGCATAGTATAGAAACGTTTTTTTCCATCTATATTAAATTCTTTATCTTCCAGATATTCACTTTTAATATATTGTTCACCGTCAATTACTGTTAAAGCCTGTTGCTGTGCGGTGAGGATTGTTGTATTAGTTTTTTGCTCTTTTTGATGGGTTGCTTGCGTCTCTGGAATAATAATGTTTTTTTGTGGCGTCACAACTCGTTTCGGCTGCTTTATAGAAGAACTATGTTCTGGCAACTTTTCTACTGGTTTAACTATCGATGTAACAGCCTGTATTTCTTTAGGGGCAACAATCAACGGCTGATTATCTGCATTAATTATATCTTGAGCTGTTTTCTTCTCCATCCCATTTGAAGAAGATGGAACATTTTTTGATGACATAATCACAACATCTATCTGACTTTTGTCATCCCTAGATGTTTTTAGTTTATGAGTAAAATTGGTAGTTTCAGCCTCAGGCTGAACCAGTTTTTCAGGTCTTTTATCTGGGCGTTGTACTACCATAGGCCGCCCATCAGGACCAATAATAGTATGAAACTCTCCAGCTGATACAAACGATACTGGCATTAAACTTAATGCGAATATCATTTTAATGACGATGTCCCTTTTCATTTTCTTTTCAAAGCCTACCACTTTGTTCTATAACTTAGACCCAAGATTGTAATTTTAGTATCCGTTTTCATATTTAAACCCGCAAACGGGTTCAGCAAGATATTATTTACCCCAGGCAAATTCCCTAAATTACTGGCACCTGCTGGAATTTTATCGCGGCTTTGTAAGAAACCAATTGATAAATCCAGATCTGTATCTGCATCAAAACGATAGCCTAATCCAAGACCAAATAGTTGTGCGTTATTGATTGGAACCATGGTATTACGTTTATGATCAGGAATAGCGCTGGTCCGTGGTTCATAGCCTGCCCGTAGCTTTAAACGGTCTGTAGCTGAATATTCGAGGCCAATTCCAAAATTCCATGGCGAAGTAAATTCTAGAGGTAAGGCCAGATTGGCATCCCCAATATTTTCAGATAAAAGTTTTGCAATTTTTAGCGCAGAAATTTCCCGGTCGAACTCAAATTTAAATTTGTCCCAAGCCCTATAGTCTGTCCAGCCTATATCGAAGTTAAGCTGTAAATCAGGTAAAATTTTATATTTTATTCCTGCCTGAAAGTGTGCTGGGTATTCAAAATCCATAGCCACCAGCCCTGACTCACTTCCTGGAATAGAACGGGGAAAGCCTAAAATAGCAGCCAGAATCTGCCCAGTCGGTGAGGACATGAGACCATTGATGAGTTCTTGTGGAGCTTTGGCATTATCAATATGGTATTTACCTTTTAACCGCATTTTTGCAGAACTTTGATATACCATGCCTAAGCTAAAGTCATCCGTTGGCTCCCACAGTACACCCAAGTTATAACTTGGACTAAGAGATTGTTCTAAAGCAACTTGCATCTGTCCAAAACGGCTAAAAGGATTCATACCTTCTTCAGCATTACAAATACCTAATAGTAAGATATCAGTAATAATGTCCTGGTTTTCCTTGAAAGGTGTACAGACAACCTCATCAATCATACGTAACATTCCAATCAATTCATTGGGAAAACGTAAATCTGTTTTCAGACCAATGGCTTGATAAGACATGCCAATAGATGCGCCAATTGATAATTCATCATTCATTTCATAAGCAAAAGATGGCGATAGATAGGTAATCCTCTCCAAGGCAACCTGTTGCCCCATAAAATTACCAGGATTTCCATTTTCAGCACCGAAACCGGCTACCAGAGGTGCATACATAGCGGTAGCAAATGTAGTTTTAGATCCAGGCGGATTATATGCAATCCCCGCTGTTGGTGCGACCATTGGCATCCCTTCGCCCAAATCGACCATTTTTTTTAAAATCGGAATATACAGGCTGACGTACTCTACATCACCCCTGACCGGACCTTTAAAATCAGTACACAAGTCCGAATCAACTTCTGGCCCGTCATTACATACTAATGGGTCATCAGAATAACCAAATACATTGTAGCCAGCAGGTACGGTAAATTCACGTTTGATATCAAAATTCGCCACAATTCCTTGCAGGTCGGTTTGTAAGCCTTCAATTTTGGTCAATGCTGCCGGGTTAAAATGGATTGCACTAATCCCGGGAGGGTCTGCTGTTACAGCATTTCCCATAGTTAATGACCGAATATCAACAGATAAATTTTGCCCTAATTGAGCAAATGCAACACTGGAACAGCCCGATAATAAAATTGCAGACACTAGCGGGCGAAGTCGATTAATTTTCATACGACCAGCCTCTTAGCGTAATTTTTTACCAAAACCCAAAATATCCAGTGGGAAAGAAAGACCCAAAGACACATCAGGTGCATCTTCTGTCAGCCCTATACCCAGTGTACCGTTTACAATAGTCTCTGGTGATACCCGTACGCCTAGAGATATTGCAAAGGTTGAACTGGTTTGATCTGCAACCGAATAACTTTCTCCACTTGTATATGTGAATTCAGCATCAGTATTGAAACTTTGCTGATAAGACATGGTCATCGAAACATCATAGTTAAATGAATAGGCAAAACCAAAAGCGAATCCACCACTTATACCTGGATTAAACTCATCAATGATTCGTGACCCACGGCGCTGATTCAGTCCAGTTTCTTTAAAACCGTAGTTGGCTGATACTGAGGCGAAGAGTACAACAGGATCAATATATTTACGGGTACTCGCCCCTATACCTGCCGAATAATATCCTTTACCGGTAGAAAGGTCTGTTGTTGGATTAATCTCATAAGGACTATCGCCAGTTTTACTGGAAAGATTACCAAATAAAATCAGCGGTAAGCGTCCAGCTTTTAAGGGAAAAGGCTCCCAACGCGCCCCTACTGAAATATCCCCCAGACCCGCAGTAGAAGCATCTTTGAGCAGATCTGTTTTTGCAACCAAAGGTAATGAAGCAGTGAACGTTAAGTTATCCAGCACGCCATATTGAGCAGTAAAGGTATTGGTTAGGGTATGACTGGCATTTTCCTGCACCCGTAATTGGTATAGCTGCCCTTGAGCCATTTCTAAATCTAGCTGTGTATCTCTGTAATAAGTATAGTCGACATCATAATATGCAGAGATATCACCCTTTTTGATTAAAGAATACTGACGCCCATTGGATGTAAACACTTCCTGTAAATTGGTTTCTTTAGTCGCATCACCTGCCTGCTGTTGCAGAGCCATTGAAGCATCTTGCTGCTCTGACACTGTTTCTGATGTAATAGGCTGTTCAGGAGATGCGGCTTCAATATCCTGCCGATTTGCTGTTTTTTCCTTCTCTAGCGCTCCCGGCTGTTCAGCCGCATAAGCCACCCCGAATAACATCTGAATACTTAAAGCCAAGACTGTTCTATTCATCCACTTACGGTCCATTTTCCATCCCACCTTTTTATTTTTTTAATTTCAAAAAATTTCTGTGCTGCTATTTATTTTTGTAATAGAGCCTCAGATAGTTATAAGTAGGTTGCCCATAACTTTCTGATTCCTTATTCAAATTTCGGTCTAGACGTATAGTTGAGGCTTTATCGGCAATTTTTTCCATATAAAATTGCGGATATTGAATATCCACAAAGGCATAACGGTTTACTGTGGCATCTTCTACATGACGCATATCAGCATCTTGCAAAGCCAACAGGTTTTTTCTTTGTTCAGGCGCTACGTTAATCAAGAACAGTGTATTATTTTCCCAAATTTCCTTAAAACGCTGCTCGTCAAAACTTATATTCCCCAAAGCCGGGTCAGCGACGTAAACGCGCCCATTCTTATAGGCTTTATAAACCACAAAATGCTTAAAACCGGCGTAACTGATTGGTACAATTGCAGGCTGACCCTGCTTGACCAAATCTGAAAATTCTCCTTTATACCCTCCACTTTCTAAACCTAAAGCTTCTACAAAACGCTTCATGTCCAACAGGGAAAAACTGCGTCGCTCAATAATACGTTCTGTTTCACCAAACTTTAAAAGTCCATTCATGGTCTGCTGTTCTGATAAATCAGTGCCAACATACCCATTTAAAAGTGTAGTAAGTGCGGCTGAACCACAACTATAATCGTAAGCCTGACGGACAATACCTCGGAACTGGTCTTCTAATGCGGGTTTAATAAGTACAGGTTCTCTATGCATTCGGACAAAAGAGTTATTTCGAGAATCTAAAGTTTCTGTATAATAAACTGCTTCTTCCGGTTTCTTTTTTATTTCAAAGGCTTCCGTGGCAAAGTAATACATTAATGCCGAGCCTAAAGCGATCTCTAACATATCTTTAACTTTTTAGTTTTCAGTAATTATACTGATATTCGTTATTTTTCTAGAGTATAAACTCTACTTCCTTGTACCACTCAAGATACCTTTTTTTTTTAAAAATAACAGCTTTTTTTAGGATTTTTGAAAAAAATTATATTTTATTGTAAAAAAAAGCGCGTGAAGTCACGCGCTTTTAAATAGAAATTTATTATCGACCAGAAATGGTAATCACAGAACCTTGGTTGTATTGACCCATTGCAGGACTGTAATAAGTTTGTAGTCCCTGAATTTCTACATCCCCAATTGAAGCAGCATCGCGGCTACCTAAATGAACACCCTTAACATAGTTATCAATTGGACCTGAGTTACTTACCATACGAATATAGCCATTATTAGTACCTTCTTTACCGATCACACTAATTTTTTGATCAATTGATAGATCACGAGCATTAGCATCAGCTACTTTAATACTATCGACAAAAATTTCACCAGCAGCACGTGTAGCTGTTTTAGTTGAGTTATCTAGAATACCCAGGTTCTTGATCTCAAGACCGCCCAGCATTTTCGCATCTAGCTTAATCATGGCGCCCTGTGGAGCTGCACCTAATTGAATATTTGCTGACATTGGACCTGTTTTTAATGAAAGGCCAGAGAGAATAGCATTATAGTTTGTATCATCCCCCCCACGACGAATACTCGTTGCAGTTGCAGGATCTGCTACAGCATTAGAACCGGTTACCCCAATCTCGCCAATATTGATATCTAGACCCGATACATCAGCAGCAATATTAATAAATGCACCACCAGCTGCTTTGTCGCCTGCATCAGAGTCAATACGCAGGTCAGCAAGATTACGAGTTGTTAGCAGATATTTGCCTGCATCATCATAATTGGCTTTGACTACTACACCCAGCTTTTCGTTAATATCGCCTGTTTTACCGTTACCCTTAATTACGATGGCACCAGCCTTTCCAGCAGTGCTTCCACCTGTTAGGCCATCATTATCATGAATAAATAATTTTTCAATTTCAACCTTTGAAATACCGATCCCGATATTAATACCATCTTGGCCAGTGGTTGCACTTAATGAAGCATCATCCATCGCTTGCATTGCCATTGCATTTGCACTAATTGCCATAGAAGAAACTAAAGCAATTTTAGTAAACATTTTCATTCCATACTCTCCTAAGAGTTTTTATTTTTTTGATTGTCTAGCTACTCTTAATTTCTACTGTTTTTTTATTTTCTGCAGTAGAAACATCCTGTCCTTGAGTAGCTACTTTAGATTAGCAAGCTTAAGTTAGCCTGAGAGGATTAATTGATCAACTGCTGCCCATCATAATCAAAGCAAAACCGATAAACGGTATCTGGATTTAGGTCATAGTTAATTATGTAGTAATATGTGCCACTGTTTTATCAGATGCACTTATAGACTATGCCAAAGCTGAGAAAAAAGCTTGATTTTTATCATAATGATCCTGCTTCTATTTTAAATAAATTGAGGGATTTTTTTGGTTTAGTTTATTTAGAAGATAATCATCGGCCTATTATTGCATTTCTGCCAGATCAATATATTAAATACCAGTCCGGCTTATTTTCAGCTTATAAAAAAAATACTGATTATTCTTATTCAATTACTCATCATAAAATAGATTTACTTGATTTTATTTGTTTAGATCCTGAATTTAAGGGTTCTTCTCAAGCAGGATTTAACGGTGGATATATTGGATTTATTAGCTACGATTTTGCTGCCCAACAACATCTTAAAATTCATATAGAATATAAAAAACAGCCAAGTTTATATTTAGGCAAATATCATCATTATTTAAAGTATGAAGCAGAAGAGTGGATATTTTATAGTGAAGGTCAAGATGCATTAATCATTTATCAAAATATTTATGATGCTCTTCATTTAGATCATGATTCAGATACTCAGGTGTTTCAGCTGGTTCAGACCTGTCAGCCACGCTGGACTAAACAGCAATATATTTCAGCCTTTAAGCAAGTGCAGGAATATATTACAGCAGGTGACTGTTACCAAATTAATTTAACTCAAGAGTTTAAAGCTCAAGGTAATGGTCATTTACTAGACTGTGCAGCGAAATTTTGGGCTATGACAAATGCGCCTTATGCGGGCTACCTAAAAATAGATAATCTTGAAATCTTAAGTTGCTCTCCTGAGCTTTTTATTGATTTTAAAGAACAACAGCAAATTATAACACGCCCGATTAAAGGGACCATGCCGCGTTATGCAGATCCGATACTTGACCAGAAAGCAAAAAACACTTTAATTAACTCCAAAAAAGATCAGGCAGAGAATGTTATGATCGTTGATTTACTGCGTAATGACTTCAGTCTCTATGCCCAAAAGGGTTCAGTTAAAACACTAAAATTATTTGAAATTGAAAGTTTTAATCAAGTCCATCATATGGTCAGTGAAGTACAAGCTATATTAAACAAAAATATTTCACCGTTTCAGGTCTTGTTATCTGCTTTGCCGGGCGGCTCAATTACGGGTGCGCCTAAAATACGTGCCATGGAAATTATTGCAGAACTTGAAGAAGCTGCTCGGGGTGCTTATTGCGGTTCATTAGGTTATTTTAATTTTGATGGAACAGGCTGCTGGAATATCCTGATCCGGACCATCCAAAAATATGATCATGATATTTCTATCTGGGCAGGCGGCGGTATTACTATTGCTTCAGAACAGGAGGCAGAATATCAGGAATGTTTCGATAAAATATCTGCCATGCTGGACTTACTCAATACATGGCAGAGAACAGGTGAATCATAATCAGACTAGAATCTGATTTCTCAATGTATCAATAAGTCTTTGATTTTGTTCATCCGTACCGACAGTAATACGTAAATACTGATTAATACGGGGTTTGTTAAAATAACGTACAATAATGCCATGTTGACGCAGCTCGGCAGCCAAGTCAGCAGCATTTTTATGAGCTAAAGAAACAAAAATAAAATTAGCTTTAGAAGGTAATACCTTGAAATCTAAAGCTTCTAGCCCATTTACAAGCTGCTCACGGCTATCAATTACTTTCTGGCACATAGCCTGAAAATAGTCTTGATCCTGAAATGAAGCTACCGCAGCAGCAATAGCTAAACGGTCCATTGGATAGGAATTAAAACTGTTTTTAACAGTCTCAAGTGCAGCAATTAAATGTGGCTGGGCAATTGCAAAACCAACGCGTAAACCTGCGAGTGAACGTGATTTGGAGGTCGTCTGGCATACCACCAGATTCTCATACTTACTTACCAAACTTACTGCAGATTCTGCACCAAAATCTACGTAGGCTTCATCTATAACCACTACAGAGTCAGGATTATTCTGAAGAATTTCTTCAATTGACAGCAGATCTAATGCAATGCTGGTTGGCGCATTTGGATTAGTAATAATAATACCGCCATTGGGTTGCCTATAATCAGCAATGTCAATTTCGAAGTCAGCGTTTAGTGGCAGTATTTTAGTTTTAACTCCAAAAAACTGGCTATATACCGGATAAAAGCTGTAGGTTATATCTGGATATAAAATTGGATGCTCTTGAATAAAAAATGCTTTGAAAATATGTGCAAGTACCTCATCAGACCCGTTGCCTACAAATACCTGACTGGCTGTAATACCCTGCTGCTGGGCAATTGCTTCTTTTAATGCAGTTGCATCGGGGTCCGGATAAAGACGTAATACATCAGCCTGATTAGCCAGCACAGCCTGTATTGCATCAACAACATAAGGTGATGGCGGATAAGGATTTTCGTTAGTATTTAATTTTAACAGATTTTGAAGTTTAGGCTGTTCACCAGGAATATACGGTTCAAGTTTACGTACTTCAGGACTCCAAAAACGCATTTGTTCGGTAGTTAGTTCCATGTTTAAGATTCTCAAATTCATTTTCCAAAAAGGGCTGTTCCTGACAGCCCCTGAATTCTTTATAAAAGCCTCTCAATAGCGATAGCGGGCTGAGCGAGCATGAGCATCCAGATTTTCTTGCTGTGCCAGGATATCCGCAGTGCGTGCCAGTGGTTGTACGCCCTGTTCAGAACACATGATGAGACTGGTCCGCTTCTGAAAATCATATACACCAAGCGGAGAAGAAAAACGCGCTGTGCCTGATGTCGGCAAGACATGGTTCGGACCTGCACAATAATCACCAATTGCCTCTGGTGTATAACGGCCCATAAAAATAGCTCCTGCATGACGAATCAAGGTAGCCATCTCTTTAGCTTCATCAAGACATAATTCTAAATGCTCTGGAGCAACCTGATTAATCAGCTCTATTGCCTCTTTACGGCTATTTACCAGAACTAAAGCACCACGATTGGCAATTGAAGTACGGGCAATCTCGGCTTTGGGTAGCTGACTTAAATGTTTTTCAATCGCCTCTTCCACAGCCTGTAATAGCTGCTCATCTGGCGTAATAAAAATAGCTTGAGCCACAGTATCATGTTCTGCCTGAGACAGCACATCCATGGCTAGCCAGTCAGCATTATTTAATCCCTCAGCATAAACCAGAATCTCTGAAGGACCTGCAATCATATCAATACCCACCTGCCCAAATACGGCACGCTTGGCTGCTGCAACAAAACGGTTACCCGGTCCGGTAATCTTGTCAACACGCGGAACAGTTTCTGTACCATAAGCAAGTGCAGCTACTGCCTGTGCTCCACCAATAGTAAATACCCGGCTTACCCCAGCAAGGAATGCAGCGGCAAGTACCAGAGGATTTAATTCACCATCTGGTGCCGGTACTACCATAATTATTTCGGATACTCCTGCTACATGTGCAGGAATCGCATTCATCAGAACAGAGGAAGGATAAGAGGCCAAGCCACCCGGAACATAAATACCGACCCGATCTAATGGAGTCACTTTCTGGCCTAAGGTATTGCCCAATTCATCTATATAAGACCAGCCATCCTGTTTCTGTGCCTGATGAAAAGCACGAATCCGATCCGCTGCCATCTCTAAAGCATCACGTACCTGCGGCTCTAAATTTTCAAATGCTGTTTTTAACTGTGCTTGAGTCAGTTCAAGTTCAGAAAACTGATGCGCTGGATGTCGATCGAACTGTTGAGTGAGTTTAAGAACGTGAGCATCACCAAGTTGACGCACATCAGCAATGATCTGGTCTACAGTTTTTAAAAGTTCAGGGTCACTAACTGTCTCAAAAGCTAACAAGTCTGCAAAAGCTTGCTTGAAGTTTTGATCTTGAGTCGATAAACGTCGCATCAATTTACCCACAAGGTCTATGTAAAACTTTAGTTTACCTGTTTTCTACGAACTTGTGGGTAGGAATCGCTCTTGTATTCAAGGACTTTTATTGAAAATAACTTTTGCTAAGATTGATGAAGTTTCAAATCTGCGGTAAAACCAATTAAGGTATAAAAAACCGTCCTTGCGGACGGTCTTAGATAACAAATACTTTATGGGCTCATTTGCTGGCGTGCTTCTACTGCTTTTTCCAGCTGCGCAATAATTGGATTGAGCAATGCCTGCTTACGTTTAAAGCTAGCTTTATTAACAATGAGACGTGAAGACACTTTACAGATTTCTTCGAGTGGCTCCAAACCATTAGCCCGCAAGGTATTGCCGGTATCTACGACATCAACAATATAGTCCCCCAAGCCGACCAAGGGAGCAAGCTCCATTGAACCATAAAGTTTAATTACATCTACCTGTTCCCCCAGACTTGCATAGTACTGGCGAGTCAGATTGACATATTTAGTGGCAATTTTTAAACGTCCTTGTGGACGTTTCATACCAATTTTGCCTGCTGTCATTAACTTGCAGTTAGCAATTTTTAGATCAAGTGGCTCATAAACATGCTGAGCCCCATGTTCCATCAACACATCTTTACCAGCAACGCCCAGATCTGCTGCACCATTTTCAACATAGGTAGGTACATCTGAAGCACGTAAAATTAGAATACGTACCTGCTTATGGGTAGTTGGAAAAATTAGCTTGCGAGACTTTTCCGGATCTTCCAGCAGATTAATACCTGCTGTTTCAAGTAAAGGTAATGTTTCTTTTAAAATACGTCCCTTACTCAAAGCCAAGGTTAAACCATGATCAAAATTACCCATTACATCAAAATTTGGATCATCGTTTCTTACATCACTCATGCACTTACTCGCTTAATCTGGGCACCTAAACTCTGAAGTTTAGCCTCAATATTCTCATAGCCCCGGTCAATATGATAAATACGGTCAACGATGGACTCCCCTTCAGCTGCCAGCGCTGCCAGTACCAGAGAGAATGAAGCCCTCAGATCTGTAGCCATGACCGGAGCTGCTGATAATTTTTCAACTCCTGTCACGACGGCATCGTTACCTTCCACCTGTATATTGGCTCCCATGCGTGAAAGCTCAGGCACATGCATAAAACGATTTTCAAAAATTGTTTCACTAATAGTTGCAAAACCATGTCCAATCGCATTAACAGCCATAAGCTGTGCTTGCATATCTGTCGGGAAGTCGGGATGAGGTAAGGTACGGAAACTTACTGCTTTAGGACGTTTATCCTGCATATCCAGTTCGATCCAGTCATCTCCGCGTGTGACTTCTGCACCCATTTCCTCGAACTTATCTAGCACTGCCTCAAGTAATGTCGGGTCTGTATGGGTCGTCTTAACCTTACCACCAGTAATCGCGGCAGCAGCCAGATATGAACCAGTTTCAATACGGTCAGCTACTACAGCATATTCACAGCCTAGCAAAGATTCTACGCCTGTAATCACCAGTGTATCTGTATCTACACCTTCAATCTTGGCTCCCATTTTAATGAGCATATTAGCCAAATCTGTAATTTCTGGCTCACAAGCAGCATTACGCAGTGTAGTCACGCCTTCTGCCAGTACTGCTGCCATTAAAATATTTTCTGTACCGCCTACTGTGACCATATCAAAGGTAATATCTGCACCTTTTAAACGGCCATCTACTTTGGCATTAACATAGCCATTTTCAACTTCAATATGTGCGCCCAAGGCTTCGAGTGCCTTGAGATGCTGGTCAACCGGACGCGATCCGATTGCACAGCCACCTGGCAGGGAAACCTGAGCACTGCCATAACGGGCTACCAATGGCCCAAGCACTAAAATAGAGGCACGCATCGTTTTAACCAGCTCATAAGGTGCAAACTGATTATTTAAGGTAGAGGTATCTGCCTTGACTGTATCACCACTGTAGCTGATGCTAATTCCTAGACCGGCAATCAGTTCTACCAGCGTATTTACATCTTTTAAGTTAGGAACATTGGTCAGTGTAATAGGTGTTTCGGCAAGAATAGTGGCGGCAAGTAAAGGTAAAGCTGCATTCTTTGCACCCGAAATACGTACTTCACCCTGGAGCTTGATACCGCCATTAATTACAAATTTATCCATTTAAGTCTTAAGCTCCAAACAGGCTTGCTTTGCGCCACTCTTCTTTGGTCATTGCGCGAATAGTGACCGCGTGCACTTCTCCGCTCGCGATATAGGAATTTAGAGGAGCATATACTGCCTGCTGACGAGCAATTGTACGTTTACCTTCAAACTGATCATCAACAATACGAAGATCAAATTTTCCCGCCTGTCCGCTCACAGCAACTTCTGCCTCTGGAAAAGCAGCTTGTAGAATCTCAGTGAGCTGTTCACTATTCATTGTAAAAACCTCTTGTAAGACTGACGGTGTAAAAACCAGATATATTACTATAACTCTAAAGGAATAATGCAGTTGGCCTATAAAATTTACACATGAAAAAAAAGAGGTATTAAACCTCTTTTTTAAACTGTTTCGTTAAATTCCTAAAGGTTGATGACTACACTGCAACTTTCTATGTTTATAAAGCTGTCTTTTTATTTTTTCTGATAATTTTTTAATAGAAGTATACATATCATCTGCACAAGCCTGTGCAAATAGCTCAATTCCAGGTAAACGGATAATCGCTTCAGCCTTATGGTTAGCACTACCTTTTTTTGAACGCTTGGTAACTTCATGATCTTTACTAAGCTTGACCTGCATACTATTTACCTGGTCAAGATGCTGAGTCAGCTGATTAAACTTGAAACGGATATCCTGCTCTATTGCAGGGGTAATCGTTAAATGGTGGCCACGAATGGTAATTTGCATAATTCTATTCCTCACCTCGTTTCAGGCTTTAAAGTCAGAACAGGGATAGTCTAATGACAGAAAATAGAATTCTGTTAAATTATATCAAACCATTCCTGCCGCTCCTCTAAATCAAAATGAAAGTTTCACTATGCTGTCATAATGAACTATTAGAATAGCTCGACTAAAAACTAGATCAAGACCTTTCGGTCAGAAGACGACGGAATATTTAAAGATTCACGATATTTTGCTACTGTCCTGCGTGCTACATCAATCCCTTCTTCTTTAAGTAAATTCGTAATGGAATTATCAGACAAGGGTTTACGGGGATTCTCACTTGAGACTAGTTTTTTAATCATGGCACGAATTGCAGTTGAAGAAGCCTCGCCCCCTGAGGTAGTGCCTACGTGACTTGAAAAGAAATACTTAAGCTCAAACAGGCCACGTGGAGTCAGCATATATTTGTTACTTGTGACCCGGGATACAGTTGACTCATGCAGCTGTACTTCTTCAGCGACCTCTCTCAAAATGAGGGGTTTCATACCCTCTGCCCCAATTTCAAAAAAAGTCCGCTGATGTTCAACAATACAGCTGGCTACTTTTAATAAAGTTTTATGCCGCTCATCAATACTTTTAATAAAATTTTTTGCCTCATATAACTGATCTTTTAAATAATTATTATCGGTACTTTGATCAGCGCGCCGAATCATACCAGCATAAAAAGAATTAATACGCAGTTTAGGTAAAATATCGGTATTTAGCTGAACATGCCAAATCTGGTCCTTCTTAGATACAATTACATCAGGAATTTGATAATTAGATGATTCATCCTCAAATTCTATACCGGGATAAGCTTTTAAAGTTTTAAGCATATTAATTGCTGACTTTAAATGTTCAGTATTCAACCCTGTCTGTTTTAATAGCTTGCCAAGATCATTAGCAATCAGTAAATGATAATGCTCCAGCAATATCAAAGCATCCTGAATAACTGGCACAGAAGGTAAAGCTTCAAGCTGAATCCTAAGACATTCTGCCAGATTACGTGAACCTGCACCTAAAGGATCAAGCTGCTGAATATGCTTGAGTACCACATAAACCTCATCATCCTCTACTTCTTCTTCATGACCCATTTCTGCAAGTAAGTTTTGAACAGAAGCAGTAATTTCTTCAATTTCAGCTTCAAGAAAGCCCCGTTGGTCTAAAGAATCAACTAAATAATAGGCAATTAACTGATCAATCTGGGAAAAATGTAAAAGGTTAATTTGCTCAAGTAAATGCTGTTTTAAATTTAAAGATTTATGATTATTGTCTTCTTGTTCCTGAAACTCAGGAGTCTCAAGTGCGGTAGACTGATGAATATAAACTTCATCCCAATGAGTATCTACTGGTAGCTCTTCAGGTAAATGGTCTGCATTTAGACTCTGATCAAGCTCATGAATATCTGTATTATTAGAATTTGATAGGGTAGAAATTGAATTTTCATCATCTATTTGTTCAAGTAAAGGATTACTTTCTAACTGAAGCTGGATTTCTTGTTCGAGTTCCAAATTAGATAACTGAAGTAAACGGATGGCTTGTTGTAATTGGGGGGTAAGGGATAAACTATTTGCAACTTTAAGCCCAACCGACAACTTCATAATATCCCACCCTTACTTTATCATATAAAATTAATGCAATTTTTATGCCTCTTTTAATTTTTATAGCATACTTTTATTATAAAACATACAATTTATTTTTTAGGATAGTCAGCTAGTTAAAAAATATTAAACTCTTAAGTAGCTTAAATAGATCAGCTATTGCCAGCATTGCTATGGCTAACTCTTTTTCTTTTACACCCCACACATAAAAAAAGCCCCCTCACATGAGGGGGCTTTTT
>NZ_DBUF01000008.1:30627-30875 GCF_002307755.1 Acinetobacter sp. UBA1297 | reverse complement strand
TCGCCTAGATGATTTAGAAATGCATTAGTTGAATATTCAGGTCTGGCGTAGCGTTCATCATCGCCTAGATGATTTAGAAAGGAAAAATTACAGGTATTCAAACTTTATATATGTTCATCATCGCCTAGATGATTTAGAAAATTCGGAATAAGGCTGTTTTAATGTTTGAGGTGTTCATCATCGCCTAGATGATTTAGAAAATTTTGCCATTTACTAACATTGTAGAAATAGGGTTCATCATCGCCTAG
>NZ_DBUF01000008.1:0-30575 GCF_002307755.1 Acinetobacter sp. UBA1297 | reverse complement strand
GTTCATCATCGCCTAGATGATTTAGAAATTGCCAGAAATTATAAGGTCTATACATATAATGTTCATCATCGCCTAGATGATTTAGAAAGGAAAGTAAAACGATGCGTAATGCTAGATACAGTTCATCATCGCCTAGATGATTTAGAAATATGAATACTTTATATATACTTGCTGCACTTGGTTCATCAGCGCCTAGATGATTTAGAAAAACGAAGCCGAGAATTTTCTTGTAACCCCACATGTTCATCATCGCCTAGATGATTTAGAAAATTTTGATATTCGAAGCGGCGGGCATTTAATTGTTCATCATCGCCTAGATGATTTAGAAAACTTGCGGATAAAGGTTTAATGTTCGCTGACAGTTCATCATCGCCTAGATGATTTAGAAAATTCTACGATCAGTGTAAATGATTGACTTAATGTTCATCATCGCCTAGATGATTTAGAAAAAGTGCTGCCATTAATACTACAGTTACCCAGTGTTCATCATCGCCTAGATGATTTAGAAATTCGACTTCCAACGTCACTGTCGGCGGTATTTGTTCATCATCGCCTAGATGATTTAGAAATGAAATCTTTGCTAGATCTGTAATAGATATATGTTCATCATCGCCTAGATGATTTAGAAAGCCGGAACAGAAGTATCTGCAGGTTTGTTATCGTTCATCATCGCCTAGATGATTTAGAAAATAGCAATTGCAGCCACCCCTCGAAGGACATTGTTCATCATCGCCTAGATGATTTAGAAACTCCAGTACTGGAAGTAAATTCGGGGGATGCTGTTCATCATCGCCTAGATGATTTAGAAAAAGACCAATAACAATGATCAGCGAATTATGAGGTTCATCATCGCCTAGATGATTTAGAAAAGTAATGGAACCGCGATTAACTGTAAGATTCTGTTCATCATCGCCTAGATGATTTAGAAATTAAACACCACTTAAAAAAACCTTTGAAATCCGTTCATCATCGCCTAGATGATTTAGAAAATTAAAAACGGTAAAAGAATTATGTCCGAAGTGTTCGTCATCGCTTAGATGATTTAGAAAGATTCAGAAACCTATTTAGAAGGTTATGATGAGTTCGTCATCGCTTAGATGATTTAGAAAGATTATGAGCCGTATCCGGACTATAACGGCATGTTTGTCATCGCTTAGATGATTTAGAAAACGCAACATGATCTGGAACTCATCTGACAATAGTTTGTCAGCGCTTAGATGATTTAGAAAGAAAATTTATTGGTGCGGTTATGCGCTATGCAGTTTGTCATCGCTTAGATGATTTAGAAATATCCCTTATCTTTCGGCTTGTCATCTATGAAGTTCGTTATTCCATAAATAATTTAAGATTTTTAAAGAGGCATAGTAAAAACTTCTATAAACAATAAAATTATTAAAAACAGAATTATTGTTTAATAAATCATCCAATTTCATCTACATTATTAAATTAAAAAGGTATTATGAGCCGAAATATGTCAGAATTTGATTAATTTATGATGTTCATGAGAAAACTGGGTAAGTCTCTTGACCTGGACTTGAGAAAATTAATACTTTTATTAATCGTATTCTGCGTATCTACACTCTTCTTTGTATCTTTAGGCGTGAGTTATTTAATCGTAAAAAACCAGTTAATCAGCAACTCTTTAGCGATTAACTCGGAATATGCAAATAAAATTGCCCTTAATACAGACAATCATTTTCAAAATATATTAAAAGAACTCAAGTACAGTGCTCAATCTTTGGGGAAAGACTTTAACAGTTTTGCGTTAAGAGAAGCAGAAGTTAACCGTCTAAAATACCAGTCGGATCACTATAACAGTGTAGTCATTGGTGATGCTGAAGGCAGACTCATCAACTTTTCTCCCAACATTTTAAATATTGACCGGAATAAAATTCAGACCACGCCGGGAATTCAAGCCTCACTTAAAAATAAAAAAACTTATATTTCTTCACCCTATTACTCTGTGAAAGATAATCTGATTGTTTTCTTGTCCCAGCCTATCTTTGATAAAGATAATAACTATAAGGGCTTTATAGGCTCAGCCATTTACTTAAAGCAGAAAAATATTATTAACCATCTCTTAACGATCAACTACAGTTATAAAAAGAGCTATATGTATGTGATTGATCAGAATAATAAGATTATTTTTCACCCTGATACAAAAAGAATTGGAGAAACTGTTAGGAATAATACAGGCCTGAAATACATGCAGGCGACCAAAAATGGAAATATCCGTTTGATAAACAGTCGAGGCGTAGATAATCTTGCCGGCTTTTCATACATCCCCTCAACCAAGTGGCTTATTGTCTCTCAGCAGCCCACTAATGAGTTACTTGAGCAGGCATCGACTATTATTTATAAAGTTACAGGCGGAATTTTCCTGTTTTATCTGCTTATTTTTTATATTGTCTGGAGATTTGCACTCGTTATTTCCAATCCGTTACATAACCTAGCCAATATGGCCAGTCTGCTGAATCAGCCTAAAATCGAAGAAAGAATCAAAAGGATTAATCCTTGGTACTATGAAGTCACCAAGTTCAAGTTATCACTTTTATTAAGCGCACGTAAATTTTCTCATAAGCTAACCGAAATGGATCATCGTATTAATACAGATCCACTGACTGGCTTATTAAACCGTAGAGGGATGCAGTTCTTTACAAAAGGAATGATAGATTCTAAAGTTCCTTTTTCTGTACTTCTGATTGATATAGACCATTTTAAACGTATTAATGATACGTATGGTCACGATGAAGGTGATGAAGTATTAAAAACTTTGGCTAAGATCATGTTGGAAAATTTCCGCAAAAATGATCTTTGTTGCCGTCATGGTGGTGAAGAATTTATTGTAATTATTCCAAATGTTAATAAACAAGAGGTCTATGAAAGTGCTGAAAGATTTCGCCATGCCGTAGAAACATATATTATTAATAATGTTGGCAGAATCACGGTCTCTATTGGTATTGCGTCGTGGCCCGAGAGCTCAAATAGTTTTTCAGAAGTATTAAAAATTGCCGACAACAATCTTTACCATGCCAAAAATCATGGCCGCAACCAGGTAAAGCACAGCTAAAAAATATAATTCAGGAAATTTATGAATCAGCTATTTTAAAGCATAACTTTTAGAGTATCAGATATATAACTGATCCTTTAAGGGGTATGCTTTTTTATGCTATATAATTTTTACTGATTTTTTTCTCAACTGATTTTTTCACAATTGAAGTTACTTTGTTCTATATTAAGTAACCCTGCTTAATCTTGATGAGCAGACATTACGCTCTCTATTTCTATATTCCCCTTAAAACAATTAATGGCATACTGAACTATTCTATTTTTAAATATATAATAAATATTATGATATTTATCAGGATGAGTGTTCATATAACAGTTATTAACATTATCAGATATTTATTAAAAACAAAAACATGATTAAAATTTTTATATTTTCTTACTTGTACTCAGGCTGGATATTAATCCATATTTAATATACATGAGCAAATGCTCTACGCATCAGGTCTTTTGATCTATCGATTTTAGCGAGTTTTGATAATAGAGTTTAATTTTTATTTATTCAGACGTTATCATATAAGCTCTAGTTTTACACCTGATCGACTGAATATGGCTGAGCTTCTTATACCATTCTTTATAGCAATTATTCTATTAACAATAACCCCGGGACTGGATACAGCATTAATTATACGAACAGCTACTGTAGGAAATAAAAGTAAAGCATTCAATGCAGCCTTAGGTATTGCGTGTGGCTGTTTAGCATGGGGTGTACTCGTAGCTTGTGGAATAGGCGCTATTTTAGCTACCTCTGAACTTGCATTTAATCTGTTAAAATGGTTAGGGGCTGTTTATCTGGTATGGTTAGGTATTGGCTTGATTTTTAAACCTCGAACAGCTTTTGAGATAACGTCAAATCCTAACAAACAGGAAAATTGGTTTTTAAAAGGTTTGATTACGAATATATTGAACCCTAAAGTCGGGTTCTTCTATGTCTCATTTTTACCCCAGTTTATTCCAACTGGTGAAAATTCTACATATTGGCTTTTAAGCTTAGTAGCCATTCATGTAGGTTTAGGCATTTTATGGTCATTATTTTTGATTACTTTGATGAAACCTATTTCGAGATTTCTACAGCAAGGTAAAACTTTGAAAAAAATTGATCAGATAACTGGCTCCATTTTTATATTGTTCGCGCTGAAATTAACCTTCACCAATAGATAACCCCCATACTATTTACCTGAATGACAATCATGCATTTTAAAAATTTAAACGTTTAACTTTTATAATAAATTTTCATTTGCATAAAGAGTGGGTTTAAGCAGTTTCTGTCTGGCCCACTTGGTGATAAGCACGATTAAAATAAACCAGACTTTGATCATGCTGGCTTTGTTGAATCGCAACAATAGGACAAATCAAAATAGTGTGAGTTCCCACTTGTTGAATTTGCTCAATCTCGCAGTCGAAACTTACCAAAGCATCTTCCAACACAGGTGCACCTGTTTCCAACTCAATCCATGCACCATGTTTAAAGCGTTCTTCTGGCGTGAGTTTAGATGAAAATGCTTTTGAAATATATTCGTGATGCGCGCCTAAAACATTCACCGTTAAGATTTTGTTATCCAGGAAATGTGCATGTGAGCTTGCAGCCTGGTTCATACAGACCAATAATGTCGGTGGTGTGTCAGTCACACTACACACAGCAGAGGCAGTAAATCCAAAACGGCCAGACATACCTGCCGTGGTCACAACACTGACTGCACTTGTGAGTAAAGACATTGCATTTCTAAAGTCTGTTGCCTGAACCATGACATTATTCCTAAATTGAACCGTACTTTTTCATGTGTGTTTGCTATACCGCCCAACTCCATCAGGAAGGTACTATCGACATGCGTTCTGATTAGAACGACATGTAGTAAGTAAAATGAGGGTTACTTGTTTGATTATCAACTGCCATCAAAAAAGTAACCCTTTATACCACTTATTGGTAAATATTAAGCAGTAAGTTCCAATCCTGTAAGTTCTCGGCGAACGATTTCTGCACCTGCACTTAAAGCATTTAACTTGCCACGTGCCACTTCACGAGAAAGAGGTGCCATACCACAGTTTGTGCAAGGATAAAGCTTGTCAGAATCTACAAACTGAAGCGCTTTACGGAGTGTATTCGCCACTTCTTCTGGTGTTTCAATCTGGTTAGATGCAACATCAATTGCACCGACCATCACTTTTTTACCGCGAATAAGTTCGAGTAAATCGATAGGCACATGTGAGTTGTGACATTCTAATGAAATGATATTAATGTTAGAAGCCTGAAGTTTCGGAAATGCTTCTTCATATTGACGCCATTCCGAACCGAGTGTTTTTTTCCAGTCTGTATTAGCTTTAATGCCGTAACCATAGCAAATATGAACCGCAGTTTCACATTTTAGGCCTTCAATGGCACGTTCCAAAGTCGCGACACCCCAGTCATTGACCTCGTCAAAGAATACGTTAAATGCAGGTTCGTCAAACTGAATAATATCTACACCCGCAGCTTCTAATTCTCTTGCTTCTTGGTTCAAGATTTTAGCAAATTCCCAAGCCAGTTTTTCACGGCTCTTGTAATGACCATCGTAAAGCGTATCAATCATGGTCATTGGGCCAGGTAATGCCCACTTGATAGGTTGATTGGTTTGCTGACGTAAAAACTTGGCATCTTCAACAAAAACCGGCTTTTGACGTGACACCGCACCCACTACAGACGGTACACTTGCATCATAGCGATCACGAATTCGAACTGTTTCACGCTTCTCAAAGTCTACACCATTTAAGTGTTCAATAAACGTCGTCACAAAGTGTTGGCGGGTTTGCTCACCATCACTGACAATATCGATGCCAGCAAGTTGTTGTTCATGCAACGCCAAACGTAACGCGTCTTTTTTACCTTCAGCTAAACCTTCATTTTCAAGTTTCCAAGGCGACCAAAGCTTTTCAGGTTCTGCAAGCCAAGACGGTTTAGGTAAGCTGCCAGCAGTTGAAGTCGGTAATAATTTTTTCATGATCAATGACCTGTATGTATATTAATTAAGAGCGTAACTTGCAGACCACTGCTCAAGAATCGCTTGGTATGGTTTGATAAATTGCTCTTCAACAAATTTCCCCTGCTCAATAGCCAGACGGCTACGTTCTTCTCGGTCATACACAATGCGAGTGAGTGAATAATCTTGATTCTTCAAACTTGGCTGATAATATTTACCGGCAACTGAATTTGCATTATAAATTTCAGGACGGTAAATCTTTTGGAAAGTTTCCATTGTGCTGATGGTACTGATCAATTCAAGGTTGCTGTAATCACTCAACAAATCACCTGAAAAATAGAATGCTAAAGGCGCGGCGCTATTTGCCGGCATAAAATAGCGGACCTTTAAGCCCATTTTTTGGAAATATTCATCAGTTAATGAATAGTCTTCTTGCTTGTATTCGACACCCAAAACAGGATGTACATTTTCAGTACGGTGATAGACCTTACTTGTTGAAACGCTTAGGCAAATGACAGGCGCTTTTTTAAAGTTGGCTTTATAAGTCTCAGAGTTAATGAAACTTTTAAACAGGTTGCCATGTAATTCACCAAAATTTTCTGGTGTGCTAAAGGTAGGCTGATCTTTATTATGATCGAGTAACAGCACACTAAAATCATAATCACGGACATAAGAAGAAAAATTATTGCCCACAATACCTTCAATATATTTACCGGTTTTTTTATCGATAATATTGGTTTTCAATATTTCAATCAAAGGAAGACCACTGGTATGGTTTTGCACATCAATATTCATTTCAACTGAAATGATTTCAAGCTCAACAGCATAGCGGTCGCCTTTAGGGTTGTCCCAATGAGCCAAGGCATTGAAACGATTATCAATCATGCGTAATGTGTTGCGCAAATTTTCCTGACGGCTCATCCCTCTTGCCAAGTTAGCAAAGTTGGTGGTAAGGCGCGTATTGTCTGCTGGACGATAGTTTTCATCGAAACAAATACTTTTAATCGTAAATGTAAATTCTTTATTCATTGTGATCAGTACCCTAATTTCTGAGATAAACCTAAAAAATCTTTTTGCTCTTTTTAAACTTTCCAGCCTTATCAGTTTTGCGCCTTTTGGTCTTATCAAAAGTGAATTACTGGAGCGCTTCAGAACATGAATAGATTTATATCGCAATCACAACATGAATAAAAATGATTTAGTCTCATTAGAAAGTGAGTAAAATTCATGTTTAAAAACTAACGCTATTAGAATTAAAGAATATTGGTAAAAAAAATGAGATTTTTAAATTCTTTTCCTACTAATAATTTTTTAATTTTCTGCATGTTATAGTGTAGAAACTTATATTTATTCTGATTTAATCATCGTACTTATGTTTTACATTATACATGTATATGGTTATATCTGAGCAGATAGAGGGCTGGTGCATGATTTAACGGGTTATAGCGTTATAATTTGAACTGGTAATTTTAGTAACATATAACAGAGCTTAATCATCATTAGAAAAAATTTTCAAAAATAACAGTTTGATTTAAGAATTTTGAATATTACTGAATTTTTTATATAAGCCTTTAACTATACTTCTATACATCATAGCTAGCATGATTTTATTCAAGTTTTATCGCATAAAGATTATATAATTTAATATTCTTCTAGTGCTCATTTTTTGAATATAATCTATTTTTAAAGTCATATGTTGAATACCAATTGTTAAAGCTGCTTCATAATCAATTAGGGATTTTAATTGCCCCTTTTATTTTTATTGCCTCTTTAACAGGGCTACTCTATGGCTTAACGCCCCAGCTTGAGAGCTTTATTTATAAAGAGCAGCTATCCGCACTACATAGCCCAAACCATAAAACTCAACCTCTTAGTCAACAGGTTGCAGCTGCCTCAACTGTTTTACCTCATGATGCAAAGATATTTGCAGTTCGAACACCGCAGACTTCTGAACATACGACACGCATTCTTTACCAAGTGCCCGACAACCCTGATACAGTTAAAGCAATATTTATAAATCCATATACATTAAAGATCCAAGGTCAGCTTCCTGTTTACGGTACCAGTGGGGTTTTACCTTTAAGAACTTTTTTAGACCAGTTACACCGCAGCTTATTACTAGGTGAGTATGGTCGTATATATAGCGAATTTGCAGCAAGCTGGTTAGGACTATTCGCTTTAACTGGCCTGATTCAATGGTGGAGCTATCGTAAAAAAAATAAATCCATTCATTCACGCCATTCACGTATCAAATGGCATTATATTTTCGGTTTAACTGTATTACCGATGCTATTTTTCTTTTCGATTACCGGTTTAACATGGTCAAAATGGAGCGGAGCAAACATTGCACAACTTCGCCATTTACTCAATAGTGATACACCAACTTTGCATCTGGCATTAAATCCAAAAACGATGAATGTGACAAATCCACATGCTGAACATTACATGCAGATGGATATGTCAGGCCAACATCTTTCAACTAAATTAAACTTCAAAGACTTTGATCGTATTGTCGAGCTTGCTCATCAAAATGGTTTAAACGCCCAAGCATTACAAATTAAACCCAGTTATCAAAAAGATCGGGCCTGGTCGATAGAAGAAATGAATCATCGTTGGCCAATTCAAATCGATGCTTTAGCGGTAGATATGTCAACTCAACATATTATTGACCATTTAAGATTTAGTGATTTTCCATTATCTGCAAAATTAACACGCTGGGGAGTAGATTTACATATTGGGGTTCTGTTCGGCTGGCTAAATCAAGTTTTGCTAGTTCTGTCTGCAGCCATAATCTTATTAGTACTAATATTTTCTTATCAGGCATGGTGGACTTACCAACGACCTTTAGATACATTACGAAAGTTTAACCAAGACCTATGGCAACAGTGGAAAAATTGTAATCAATTCCAAAAAATTATTTATATCAGTATTTTATTTGGCTTATATTTTTTACTACCTGTATGGACGATAAGTGTAGTGCTATTACAATTAATTGCAACAGTGTTCCACTATTTAAGTCTCAAAAAATCCCATAAAAATTAAATGCATAAGCGATCAATATTTAATTTATTCGTGTCCCGTGAATAGATTTATACAGCTAATTGCTTCATAGGTTTTTCGATTAAAAATAATTGAGTAATAAGAAACCCCGGCATCCTGCCGAGGTTTCTCATATGGGGTTGCTAGATATAACTCCTGTCTTATCTCACAGTCCTGGTGCTGAAACTTATTATTATTGTTTTATGTTCTGGAACATCCTGTTCCTTCATGACTTCATCATAAAAATATTCTCATCGACTGCATAGCAGTTATAAGCGCCTATTGATGTCAGTGGAAACTTACAAAATTTTATGCTCATCTATTTTATAAGTTAGATAGCCTGTTCCAACATATGACTGCTATGAAAAGCTACTTTCTTTTTTATCATAGATATATTATTAACGTTCACTCCTACCCTCTACTATACGTAGGGGGGTCTGTTCAAATGTTCCTATTTTCACATCAGCAGGAATATAAATTTCAGCTGCTAGAGGAACTTTTAATGCTGAATACCGTGTATCTACGCTCAGAGTAATTGCTTTTAATTTTTTGTTTTCATTATAGACAGGACTTGATACCCAACGTAATTGCATTACAGCATATTGCCCATTATCAATTACTAAATTTTGAGCCAGCTGTTCAGGTCTGGTACCATTTTCCAAAGGCAAAATCTTATCTTCTGAGCCATAAATTTTAACTCGTGGACGTGCCGGGAATTGGCATTCTGGTCCTTTATTATAAATTTTAATTTCTGTACCAGAATGTGACATACCATTAAAATCACCTGCTTTATTATCGACCTGAATAGTTAACTGCTCTGCTTGGCACTCTTGTACTGCAGATGAGTCCATGACCAACTGTTGCGGAGTTGGAATGAGTAAAATGGTCAATAATGGATTGGTGAATAGCATAGAAAGCTCCTAAAAGAGATAAAATACATTGCCTGATAGTCACAGAATTTCAGGTACTCCTTTGGTATCGAATTTAAAAAGTTCTATTTTTGATTCATGGGGATGATTAATAAGCTAACAACAACTGCAAAGTTATATTTTTATTTATTAAGTATTGATTAAGTTAAAATTTAATTTAAACCTTTTTAAGCCATCTCTAGAATCCTTTAAAATAGTTTCTGCTTGATATAACAAATTAAAATACAATTCTGAGATATACCTGATTTTGGGGACTAAAGATAAAAAGACATGGATAGATCGAGTGATCAAGAAAATAATATCTTTAAATATGTTAGCACTGGTAGCGACTTATAGTTCTTTATTCTACCAGACTACTATTGATGTTGAACGTCTAGCCGTCGATACCATCGAGAAGGATCAGGTAATAGCTGGAGGAGCACCTTTCCAATTTCTTATCGATGGAGAAATTTCGCCTGTAGGTAGCATCGGTATTGATCCTTTATCCTTAGTTATAGGCTTAGACGAGTTCCATTACCTATATTTTATTCTTGACTATATATTCTGGTTATTGATTCTTCTAAGTCTTTATTTTATTTTTTTAAAATATAGCCACTTAAAGCGCACTTAAGACTATTTGGTGTTTAGTTGAATTACTTTATCCAGATGGTGTTCCCAGCCGCGGTTCGGTTATTTCTTCAGCTGCTTTTAATATATTAATTTAATGAAGAGTGTCTGGCTCAGTAATTTACTATCTATTTAATACTTATATTACTTCTCTTTTTTAGCAGAAATGAACAATCTGTTTTTGCTCTTTTATATTAAATTCAAGTTAAGCAGAGACTTATATCTAATAAAGTACTATAACGATAGATTATATTATGAAGATTATATTTACTTTTTAAAAATGTAAAATATAATCATTATCATAAAAATCTTGTGAAACTATATTCTGTGTTAAAACGTCACCTACTTCTCGGTTTGTTACCACTTAGCTGTCCTATTTTCGTATTTGCAAATGACCAAATTAGCTCATTACCTACTATCAGTTTACAGGCAACCAGCAAAACTGATAATGCTCATCTAGCCTATAAGGTCAGTACGGCAAGCTCTGCCATACGTACTCATATCTTATTGAAAGATACTCCTCAGGCAGTCACGGTTGTTTCTGAAGCAGTCCTAAACGATATTCAAGCTACCCGCTTATCGGAAGCTCTTGATGTAGCAGGTATAGGGCGGGCCAATAACTTTGGTGTCAGGGTTTAACCACATTTACCTCACGCGGGTTTACCAGTGGCGAATACTACCGGAATGGTTTTCCAATTAATCGTGGTTATCCCAATGCACCTGACAGTAATACGATTGAACGTATAGAAGTATTAAAAGGTGCATCCTCTAGTTTGTATGGCCGTGGCGATCCGGGAGGTACATTCAATGTCATTAGTAAAGTACCCCATGCTGAACAAAAAACAACTTTAGGTTTGAGTGTTGATCATGAGGGCCTGTTGCGGAGCACTTTAGATACAGCCGGCGCTTTAACTGAAGATGAGAGTCTTATGTACCGCTTAAATGTCATGGGAGAAAACGGAGATACTTACCGCGACCATGTTGATTCAAAGCGCTGGAATATCGCACCTGTTATTCAATGGAGTCCTTCAGACACCACTAAAGTGACCTTAGAAGCTGATCTGTTACGCAACCAGCATGCTTTAGACCGGGGTTTTACCCGCTACGAAGGACAAAAAAGATATAATTTTGACCCGGCAGAGTACTGGTGGGAAACTGGCAAGAACCGGAATCGCTTATATAATGATAATGACATGCTACAGTTACGCATTGAACATACCTTTAACGATGACTGGACACTTAATATTGGTACTCAATATTTAAATGGAAATCTGCATGGTTATGCAGTTGAGGCAAATGGCATCAAAGCTAACACAGATGGTGAGTTACTTACCCGTAATTATAACTGGTGTAATTTAGATTGGATTGATAGAAACTTTCAGGCCAATATAGTCGGAAATTTCAATTTATTTAATTTAGAGCATACTTTAATTTCAGGCATAGAACTTGAAAATTATGATTATAAATCTTTTATTATTCGTTCGAAGGATGATTTTGATTTAGATATTAATCATCCATATAAACCACAATCATTGCCAGAATTAAATAATATAACCACCCACGACCGTGAACAATTAAAAAGCCAAGCTTTATTTATTCAGGATCAAATTCATCTGACTGATCGTTTAAACACCTTGCTTGCTTTACGCTTGGAAAGCTATCAGCATGATTATCACAACTTTATTTCTAGTACATCTTGGTCTACAGATAACCATGCTGTTATTCCACGCATTGGTATGACTTATGATCTGACCGACCAACTGACAGCATATGCCAATATTAGCAAATCATTTAAGCCTAACTCCGGAGTGGATCGTAATAATCAGGGCTTTAACCCTGAAGAAGGTATTTCTTATGAAATAGGTACAAAATACACATTACTAGATGAACAGCTTTCTTTTGACACTGCCATTTATTATGTAAAAAAAGAGAATATTTTAACTCTTGACCCAACAGACTCGACTAAAAGTATTGCTGCTGGAGAGTTATCGAGTAAAGGTTTTGACTTAAGTCTGATAGGCAATATTATACCGGCGTGGAAAATTATAGGAAACTATTCATATGTCGATGCTAGTGTAAATAAAGACAATACCTTAGAAAAAGGAACACATCTAGCCAATATTCCTCAAAATTCATTTAATTTACTCAGCATTTATGAATTTAAATCAGGATTATTTGATGGTTTAGGCATAGGCATTAATCAGCGTTATATTGGTAACCGAAAAGGTCAGACTGCAAATAATACTTATACGATGGGCAGTTATGCAACAACTGATTTAATTTCGTACTATGACTTAAATCCTGATTTAAGATTCAGCTTTGATATTATGAATATTTTTAATAAAGAATATGATGATAGCGCTTTTAACCGCTATGTATATCCTGGACAACCACGGACTGCAAAGTTAGGTATGACATACAGTTTTTAGTTAAAGAACGCAGATATTCACTCTTAATTCTACTTTAAATAATAGGTAGCATAATAAGCCTTATTTCTGATTTTTCAAGTAAGAATAATAAGGCTTCAATTAACTAAAAAATACTGATTTATGAGAAAACATTTCTAATATACTTATAAAATATCTATGAGTAAAAGATTTTCTTCGGATTAGATATCTAAAATAGAAGCTAGAGAATAGGATGAGTATTTATCAAACTTTATCTAGCCTATTTATCTGATGCAGAAGACTTTATTAGTAACATTCTGTTTATTGTATAATTTAATCTTAGTATTAAATTATATAAACTTAAAAGGTCTAGCATGATGAATGCTAGACCTATTTTAAAAAATATAAATATATGGATGATTTTAATGTTACTTCATCATTGAAACCATTTGTTCAGCCATTTGTAAATGTGTAGCAACCGCACTACGTGTTTGAACAAGCATGTTCTTTAAGTCAGAGTTTTTAGCATTTGGAATCAATTTTTTATCGATTACCATGAGAACTTTACGATGTACTTCCACTTGGCTCTTCATATAATCTTTATCAGTGTCAGAAGATGATCTGTTAAGTTTATCAACAATCTTGTCACTGTCACGCTGTAATAACTTACTAATCTCACTGGTCTGTGGTGTTAGCATCAGACGAGTTGCCAGTGCTTGACCTTTTTGCTCATTCGCTGAGTGTTCACGAATCATCATCTGAGCATATTGACGGACTTGAGGCATTTTTAACTTTGGCAAGGCCGCGTTTGCCTGCATAATCTCGCCATTGTTGGCAGTACTCAATATTTTAATAATCTGGTTATCGGATAAGTCTTCATGCTTATCATGCCACATTTTAGAATGATGTTTTCGATCATCCATAGAGTGATGGTCTTTGGTTGTACTTTGGCATGCAGTCAGGCCTAATATACTACTAAAAGCAATACAGCTGACTATCTTTTTCACTGTTATAGTTTCCACTTTGGCATCCTTTTAGAGTTTTATTATTGAAGCAACTTTTTTAAGATAGTCTAATTAAATTGAAAATAGTGTACTTTTTCAGTTGCTTTGTTAGACAAATGTATAAACATATTATAGCTTTAAGTAAATAATTAATTAAAATAGTTTCTTAAATTATAAAAAATTAATTTAATAAAAATAAACCAACTATTATCCCTCTTATTTATAAAAGCCATTATATATTTGAACAAAAATAAGAGTTTATTATAAAAATAAAAATGGCTTTAAAATTAAAGTTAATATATCTAGTATAAAATTGCTTTCAGTAAAACCTTTAAAGTAAAAAAAACTTTCTATTATTTTTAAGTAATATTAATATAGTAAGACATTTTATTATATATTTCAATTATTCCAATAAACTGGATATATATAATTTTTTTAAATAATAGATACTGATACATATATATTTAAAAATAATATCAAAAAATTATTTAGTTTATAACTTCACCTCGTCCATCAGCCATGTTTTAAAGGCTACGAATTTCGGCTTATTCTGACATTCTTGTCGATAGACCACATAATAGGCCAAGGCCGATGAATACTTCATATCTGGATATAAACGTATCAATTGCCCTGTTTTTAAATCATCTGCCACCATAACACTTCTTGCCAATGCGACTCCATGCCCATCAATTGCTGCCTGTAGTACAGCAGCTGAATTATTAATTTTTAATCCTCGCTGGGTCGGGCCATTGCTCACCTGATTGTACTTCAACCATGTATCCCAAGTAGTAAAACCTGTATGGACATCCAGTGTTAAGTCATGAATTAAAGGTAGGTTTAATAAGTTCTCTACATATTTTAACAGGTGTCGATATTTCTGATAAAACCTTAGTGAACAAACAGGAAAAACCTCTTCATCCATGAGTTTTTCCGCAACTAGTCCTGACCAGTTTCCCTGTCCATATCGTACGGCAATATCAATACCATGTTGAGCAAAATCTACAGGTTCCAAGTTAGTATCCAGTCGAATATCAATTTCAGGATAGGCTTGCTGAAAAGTATCAATTCTTGGCAGCAACCATTTCGATGCAAAAGCCGGGCTGATCGCAACAGTTAAAACACCTGCTGAAGTTTGTGCCTGTAGTTTTTCCAGACCAAGTAATAACCTATCAAAACCGGCACGAATATCGGGCAATGCCATTAATGCAGCTTCAGTTACCACCAAGCGGGCTTTTCCCCCTGTACTCCGCTGAAACAATGTAATGCCCAGGTAATCTTCCAGACTTTTAACCAGTTGTCCCACCGCTGCAGGAGTTACATTCAGCTCAATAGCTGCCGTGGAAAAACTTTGATGTCTGGCACTAGCTTCAAAAGCTCTTAATGCGTTGAGATATACAGGAGTTTTCATTCTAAAGATTTTCTATCAATTACTATAAGATTAACTGGTTTGTTTGTATAGAACCATCTTTATAGAATCAATTTTTCACTTTATGGGTCAAAGCCCTTTAAATACAAAACTGGATAAGGAAGCTCTATTGATCACAATTATATTAAATGTTCTAGCAGGCCTAATCCTATTCAGCGCGTCTGTTAGAAGCAGTAAATAGTAACAATCAGTATTAACATTTTTAAGTTTTTCTTCCTATTAATCTTTATCAGATCAACAGGATATCTGACTTTTTGAATAGATGAGACAAAGCATGTGGATTAACGCTGATTTTTCCCAAGTGACTATGGTTAGACCTAACGATTATCAATGGGTCAAATCTCCTGGTGGTGAAGTTGAACGAGTTATGCTCGATAGAATAGGTGGTGAAACAGCCCGTGCCACCAGTCTGGTTCGTTATGCACCGCAGAGCATTTTTCCAGAGCATCAACATCCATTAGGTGAAGAAATTTTAGTGCTCTCTGGAACATTTACTGAAAATGGCAACCAGCATTATCCAGCAGGCTGGTATTTACGGAATCCGGATGGATCAAAACATACTCCATCCAGTGAAGAAGGCACACTGATTTTTGTCAAGCTCATGCAAATGACCAGAGAAGATGTACTGTCGCTGCGTATCAATACCCATGAGCCTGAAAACTGGCAAACACTTAATCAGCGTAAGATTTGCCCTTTATATCATTCTCAGGACGAACAAACCTATCTGGAAAAACTAATACCCCATCAGAATTTTGCTGAGCACAGTGCAAACGGAATTGAACTTCTGGTAGTACAAGGTGAATTGCTTGCAAATGGAGAAACTTATCCTGCAGGTTCATGGATTCGTTTACCGATTCAAAGCAGCCATAACTTTCATGCGTGTTCAGCAGGAGCAATCCTTTATGTAAAGACAGGACATCTTTTATCTGCTCAAAAATTTATAGAACAGAAGCCGTGATAAGGGCCAAGATTGCCACTATTAGTGCAGGTTTAAGTGATCTATTTACTAAAACAGGCTCAATAGACTTATGTACGAATGAAATGAGCTCAAGCCTTGTTCCAAGTGGTAATAATTCTACATCAAAACACTTATTAATCAATTGTTTATAGAAATTCAGGTTACACTTTTATGCTGCAAAATACCATGCACCGCCAGGTTTTCATTCTGGCAAGTTCACAGTCTTTATTCCAGACCGTTTCAGTCATGGTGATGACGATTGGTGGACTGGCAGGTGCAAATATTGCCAATACGCCTACCCTTTCCACCCTGCCAATTGCCTCGATGTTTTTAGGTACAGCCATGATGATGTTCCCTGCTTCCATGTGGATGGCAAAAGTAGGCAGGCGCAATGGCTTTTTATGTGGTGCTTTATTAGGTATTTCAGGTGGAATTATTGCAGCAGTTGGTATTATCTATAGTTCACTTTACCTATTGGCATTAGGCACATTCTGTGTGGGAGCATATCAATCCTTTGCCCAGTTCTACCGGTTTGCTGCCAGTGAAGTAGC
The DNA here is from genome assembly GCF_002307755.1 of Acinetobacter sp. UBA1297. Classification (NCBI taxonomy): domain Bacteria; kingdom Pseudomonadati; phylum Pseudomonadota; class Gammaproteobacteria; order Moraxellales; family Moraxellaceae; genus Acinetobacter; species Acinetobacter sp. UBA1297. The sequence continues at coordinate 13,655 of NZ_DBUF01000008.1, read as the reverse complement.
AGATGATGCCTTTCGTTCCCGTGCAATTTCGTTTGTTATGGCGGGTGGCGTAGTTGCAGCATTGATTGGTCCGGTTTTGGCTCGCTTTGGTGGACCACTATTTAATCATCTGGAATATGTGGGTTCTTTCCTGATCATTACTATCGTTTCCCTGCTTGCGATCGGAATCTTATCAAGACTACATATTCCAGATCAGGTGGAAATTAAGACCAGTTTTAGTGCAGGACGACCTTGGCCAAAAATTGTATTTCAACCCATGTATTTAGTGGCTTTACTGGGCGCAATTACTGGTTATGGCATCATGATTTTAGGTATGACTGCCACACCAATTGCCATGCGTCATGCTCATCATGAATTAGGTACAATTACCACTGTAATTCAATTGCATGTACTGGGGATGTTCCTGCCATCATTTTTTACGGGTAACCTGATTGTCCGTTTTGGTGTATTGAAAGTCATGTTTGCAGGTCTTTTACTGTTTGCCTGCTATATCGCTTTTGCCCTTTCTGGCCTGCAATTCCATTCATTTGCTATTTCTCTGGTTTTATTAGGTGTAGGCTGGAATTTCCTGTTTATTGGCAGTACTTCTTTATTAACCAGAACTTATACTCATGAAGAAAAAGCCAAGGCACAGGCCATTAATGACATGACAGTTTTTGTGGTGGGATTGATCTGCTCATTTAGTGCTGGAGCATTACTGAATATAATTGGCTGGAAAGTCATGAATATGGCCCTTATTCCATGGCTGGTTATTACAGCACTTTCTTTAGTATGGTTATCTAAGAAGACGCAGAATGATTAAGTTTCCACAATCAATAATGATAGATAGAGCATTGCAGTAATAACATATTCATCAATTCACTTATTGCTATGGTAAACAGATACAGGGCATCAGTAAAAAAGCCACAGCCTTTATGCAAGCCTATGCTTGGCCGGGAAATATCCGAAAGCTAGAAAATTTGCTGGAATGTGCCGTCCTATGAATCTAAAAACAGCCGTTAATTAAACTAAATGTTTTGTTCCCGTAATGATAGCTATACTGAATACACTGGAACAGATTTAGCTACTATTTTAACAGAAGGCTTCAATCTGGAGCAGTATGAACAGCAATTAATTCGGACTACTATGTAAAAAGCCAGACCCATATTTTTGAAGCAGCCCGGTTGCTCAGTATTAGCCGGGCAAAACTGGATTATGGAATTAAAAATTATAGTTTTTCTTAGCCAGGTATTAGAGAGTATCGAATTATTTATTGAATAGCTATAGGATGACAGTTTCATCTAGAATGAAACTGTCCTGAACTTGATAAATATTATATTTAGCACTTAGCAAAGAAAAAACTTTAGGCCTGTGAATATTTTAAAATTTAAACTAAGCAGCTACATTATATCGCATTTAAAGTATTCTAAAATTTACAGGTTTAAGCTTTCATTTCCACATCAAAAATTTTCAATCCTATTAATAGAAATTATTTTTACTGCTTAGCTTTTATTAAAAAAATAAGTTGATTTTCTAAGTTATTATTTTACAGTTTACTGCAATAACTCTCTCAATTTAAATTTCTGGATTTTCCCTGAGGGTGTCATGGGAATTTCTTCCCAGATTTCTAAACGTTCAGGAATATATTGTATGGCCAGATTATGGGTTTTAAGAAAATCAACCAGTTCATTTAAACTCAAAAGCTGTGCTGGATCTTTTAGTTTGATAATCGCACAGGCACGCTCACCAAGCCTTTCATCTGCATAAGCCACCAATGCCACTACAGCGATATTTGGATGCTTATATAATAGTGACTCAATTTCTGCAACCGGAATATTTTCCCCACCGCGTATAATTACATCCTTTTTGCGTCCACAAATCCGGATGTATCCCTGCTCATCCTGATATGCGATATCTCCGGTATCAAACCAGCCCTCAACATTTGTATCATTTAAATGTGGGCGTTTTAAATAACCTCCAAAACTGGAACATGAACGAATTATTAAACGGCCGGCTTCATTAACAGTTTTACTCTGCCCTTTTTTATCCACGATCTTGATTTCAACACCTGGCAATGCAATTCCATCAGTATTGAAAGAGCGTTCATCCTTATCTTCAGGTCTGGTTAGTGTTACAGCGCCACATTCAGTCATACCCCAAGCTGATATGACTTTAACACCCAGAGTTTCCCGGGCTTTTTGCACCAATGGACCTGGAATGGGTGCACCGGCACAGAGGAAAATCTTTAGTGAATCGACTTTATCATGCTGTTCTGCCACGGTACTGGACAAATCATTCAAAAATGGTGTCGAGGCCATGGTGAAATTCACCTGATGCTGATGAATCAGGTCCACGGCTTTGGCTACATCCCAAACATCCTGCAACACCATTTTGGTATTTAGCTGAATCGGCATCATCAGGCCATACATAAAACCGGTCTGGTGTGCCATTGGTGAAGCCATTAATACCACATCATTTTCGGTTAAATGTAGCCGCTTCGCATAAGGCACAATATTGGAAAATAAGGTATTGGCAGTATGCATCACGCCTTTCGGTTCACCGGTCGTGCCTGAGGTAAAGATCAGCTGGGTAATGTCATCCGGGCCAGATTCCAGTCCATCCAGTGCAGCAACTGCTGAAGCATCCTGTTCCAGACTATGATTGAGTAACAGATGATCAAAATTATTCTCGCCTTCACCATTGACCACCACTACATGCTTCAAGCTATCCAGCTTGTTTTGCAGCTGATTGGCCAGCTGTTCATGATTAAAATTGCGGAACGTTTTAGGTACAACAAAAACTTTGGATTCACCATGTTTGAGCATGAATTCCAGTTCACGTTCACGGAAGATCGGCATGAGTGGATTGAGTACTGAACCGATACGGCTGCAAGCCAAGTAAAGCAAGGTAAATTCCCACCAGTTCGGCAACTGGCAGGACACTACATCATTTTTTTCAACACCTAGCTGTTTCAGACCCAGCGCAATTTTATTGGTCATGTCCCAAAGCTGCTGATAGCTGAAAGTCTGTTCAGTTTGATTCTCGACCTTAACGCTGACTAAAGCTGTTTTGTCCGAATTCTTTTCTACGGCACTGCGTAAAAAATCGAGTATTGTCTGGTTTAACCAGTATCCCTGTTTAAGCATGGCCTCTTTTCTGGCCGGGATCAGAACCGCATCGAAATCCATTCGCTTACTCCTCATTATAATTTTAGTTCAGGCCTGTGCTTATTTTCCTTAAGCCGGAACAGCCTTACGACCTGCTTTATGCCGCGCAATAATGGTTTTCATGATTTGTGCTGTTCCATCACCAATCTGGAAACCAAGTACATCCCGCATACGCTGTTCCATCACACCACGGTCATAACCAGCATGGCCAAAGGTCAACAGACATTGATGAATTACATCATAGGTCAGTTTTGGCCCCCACCATTTACACATACCTGCTTCAGAGGTATGTAGCAGATGATTGTCCTTGAGCCATAAGGTTTGCAGGCAAAGTAAGCGTGCCGCTTCAACCTGGGTTTCGTATTCTGCCAGTGGATGTGAAACTCCCTGAAAAGCAGTCAATGGCTGACCAAAAGCTTCACGTTGGGCTGCATATTCCCAGGCTTCATCCAGACTCACCCGGGCAACGGCCAAAACCTGTAAACCGATCAGCGCACGAGAAAAATCAAAGCCCTGCATCACCTGCACAAAACCTTTGTTTTCATCCCCTAGACGGTGATTTACGGGTACGCGAACATTGTCAAAAAAGATTGAACCGCGACCAATGGCGCGCTGACCATGACAGTCAAAACGTGTGGTACTGATGCCCGGTAAATTCATTGGAACTAAAAGCGCTGTCACGCCATGTGCGCCATTTTCATTGGCACCAGTACGACCAAACACTACAGAAGCATCTGCCTGATCGGCCGCAGAAATTGAAGTCTTTTCGCCGTTAATGACATATTCATCGCCATCACGTTCAATCTTCAAACGCAAGTTCGCTGCATCAGAACCGCCTCGCGGCTCGGTCAAAGCTATTGAAAAGATAGCTTCGCCTGCAGTGAGTTTTTTCAGCCAAGGCTCAACGACTTCTGGCTGACCATGTTCGGCCAGAATCTGCCCATTTAGGGAAGCAAGCAGGTTGATATAGGAGAAACTTAAATCTGCTTTGGCAATCGCTTCATGGATAATTCCAGCCGCCAGTCTGCCCATGCCCTGACCGCCGTATTGTTCCGGCAGTTCAGGTGCAATAAAGCCCATTTCACCCATCTTTTTGACCAGATCACGGTCAAAGATTCGGCTTTGGTCTCGTTCCAAAAAGCCTGGGGCAATATATTTCTGGGCAAATTTTTCTGCTGTTTCTGCCAAAAACTCGAGCTCTTCAGTGATATAAGGATTCTTTTTCATGGATCAGTCTCCTTATTTGGCATACTTACGGAATTCAGGCTGACGTTTTTCTTTCAGTGCATTGACTCCTTCACGAGACTCTTCAGTATCGTAATAAAGTTTCAGCGCATACATGCCCATGCCAGCAATACCTGCCTGATGTGCGGTATCCATATTGAAACTGCGTTTGGCAATTGCAATGGCAGTCGGACTACGCTGACAAATTTCCTCTGCCCAAGCCTGCACTTCAGCGTCCAGTTGATCGGCCGGTACGCATTTATTCGCCAAGCCCATTTCAACAGCTTCCTGACCAGAATAACGGCGGCACATATACCAGATTTCACGGGCTTTCTTTTCACCTACCATACGTGCTAAAAATGCCGTTCCATAGCCCGGATCAACCGATCCCATTTTCGGACCAACCTGACCAAAAATGGCTTTGTCTGAACAGATGGTCAGGTCACAAATGGTTGCCAGCACATTGCCACCGCCAATCGCATAGCCTTGTACGCGTGCTATTACCGGTTTAGGCACATCACGGATGGCGGTATGTAATTCTTCCATTGGCAAACCGATCGTGCCGCGGCCATCATAATTACCGTCATGTGCAGACTGATCGCCACCGGTACAGAAGGCTTTCTCCCCCGCGCCTGCCAGTACAATTGCACCAACGTTGCGATCATAGCCCGCTTTATTCAACGCCTTGATCAGTTCGTCACATGTGGTGCCACGGAAGGCATTCAATTTTTCTGGACGGTTAATCGTGATCCAGGCAACACCGTTTTTAACTTCATATAAGATATCTTCAAAATTCATTTTCTTTACATCCTGTACTGTTTTTATCTATCTGGTTGAACTGTGATGGTTATGAAATTCAATGATGATGTCCGTTTAACCGTTCATGGTTAAACCGCCAGAAACACTGAGTACCTGCCCGGTAATAAAGCTGGCGTCATCACTCAAGAAAAAGGCAATGGCAGAAGCCAAATCATCGGGTTGACCCAAACGCCCTAGTGGAATGGCACGAATAAAGGCTTCACGTAATTTTTCCGGATTTGATGCGCCTTCAGTGACGCCTGCAAGCAAAGCCGTATCGGTGGGTCCCGGACAAATCACGTTTATTTTGATGTTGTGGCGTGAATGCTCACGTGCCAGCGTTTTAGAGAAAGATAATAATCCACCTTTACAGGCCGCATAGACTGCTTCACCTGAAGAACCGACACGGGCTGCATCCGAGGCAATATTGACAATGCTACCGGAATTGCGTTCTACCATGCCTTTTAGCACAGTAAAGTGCATATTCAGCATACCGACCAGATTGATCTGGATCAATTTTTCCCATTCCTGCGGATTGGTTTTAACAAAAGGTTTAAAAATATCCCAGCCGGCATTGTTGACGAGTCCATCAATTGGACCGAGTTCAGTTTCGGTTTTTTGAACTGCCTGCTCAACTACATCACTTTGGGTAATATCACACTGAATTGCCAGTGCCTGACTGTATTGATTGATTTCATTCGCCAGCTTTTCAGCCGCTTCCAGATTCATATCAAAAATGGCAACTTTGGCACCTTCCTCCGCCAGACGTCGGCAGGTGGCTGAACCAATTCCGCCTGCACCACCTGTCACAATCACAACTTTGTCTTTTAATCCTTTCATTGCTCATCCCTACGCTATTTTGTTGTCGAATTTAATCGGCTGTTGTTCTAATTCGGTGTGTTTTATCTAAAATAGAAAGAGATTGAATTTATGTCAACATATTTACATAAAATAATATTTATAAATTATTATTTATATATTTATCAACAAGTTAATATTTTTATTTATTCAACGTATTGACCTATATTGGTTTTTGGCTTTAGATTAATTTGAATCTGACCTCACTCTAGAGCCCAAATATATCTTTTGCATGACAGATAATTTATTCCTTTAAAATTAGGAAGAAAACCTTAGATATTTGGCGAGTGAGCACAATGGAAGTGAGGAGAAAAAGAGAGATTTCCAGGCCATAAAATTGATCGACTCAGAATTTAAATAGGAAAATTTCTGCAAAAACACTATAATTTTTAAAACAAATGATAAAAGAAACTGATTAAAGCGAAAAAGCGATAGGATATACTTTGCAGCATTCGGCTCTTTGGTTTGAGAATGTCCCATAGTGAGTGATACTTTGTCAAAAAAATATGATCAATCCTTATATTCTGCACATAACCGGCTTTTTTTCCGGCTGTTTCAGGTGGGCAACAGCCTGGACCGCAAATGCCTCAATGAGTTAAAAATATCTCCTGTCCATTGGGCAGTAATGGGTGCGCTATCGCGTCCTGAAGCCAGAACCGGGATGTCCTTTTCTGATCTGACTGAATATTTGGGCGTGAGCCGGCAAAATCTGGACGCAGTATTAAAACGGCTAGAACGTGACGGTCTGGTGGAGCGGGTCATTAGTGAACAGGACCGCCGTGCTAAAATTGTCGCCCTAACCATTGAAGGTTTAGAGATGTGGGATAGCTTGCAAGCTGATTTTTTTGAGTTTTATGGTCAGGCTCTAAATAAGCTTACCTTTGATGATGTAATTACCCTGATTCATTTGCTAAATAAGGTGAATGATGGACTTAAAGGCATTAAAATTCAAAATGATACCTAAAATATTTTAAGTAATTATAATGCACTTGCTTAACAATGTCTTTTTAAGAGAGTACTCTCCTTAATTAATAAGTTACTATTAAACTCTCAGTGAGATTTAAACTATAATATTATTAAATATATGAGTTAACAGATAATAAACTACCAGAAGAAATAAAAAGATCCAGATTAAAAAAAACCATTTTTTAAAATGATAGAAAAATAAAATCTGTAAAAAAAATGCTGAAGTTATAATCAAGAAAAACCAGCTGATAATTCCTACAGAAACACCATTATCCAGACAGTTCAGATATAAAGAAACGCCCATAAAAATAAACGATAATATTTTTAAAGAAGAACGAGCATGATTAAAAGCCAGGAAGTTATTATTAAGTTTTTTCATTCCAATTTGACTGGTCATACAAAGCTGCATCATTGCAACAACTGCCCATAATATTGCAACCAAACTCATTTATTCACCTTACTCATTTGTATTTTTCTAAAATAATAACAAGCAGAAATATATCCTACAGCAATAAATATAAATACGAGGTCAACGCCTGCTATAGGCCATTGCTTATGTAACCATGTATTGAGGATGAAAGCTTGTGGAGAAAAAAATACAGGACTTAATACTGTTATCAATAAAATAAAAGCAGTGAATATAAAGGCTAAAATAATAGCTTTTTGCATTTTGATCAGCATCGGAATGATTAGAATTCCAATCCAGCTTATAAAAAATGTCAGTAACTCGTACTGAACTCGATGTTCAAGATTGGTTGGTAAAACACGGTTGGCCAAAAAATACATGGCTGTTGCAAATGGCAAGCCCAAGAAAGTGAAATAGTTAAGGTAACTCACTATCTTATAACTTAATGTATGTTGCTGTTTAATGCGTTTCTTTTGCCATAATAAAGCTCCTGCGACCAGCATGATGCAACCAGCAAAACCTAAACTCGCCAATACCCATCTCATTGATTGACTGGCGTAATAACCCAAATGAATCCCATAGGTTGCCGAGCTGATTTGAGCGACAGGATGAAGATTTCTTTCATTATTTAGTTGCCTTCCAGTATTTGCTGAAAAAATAAATTGTGGATTATTGAAATTAATTATTTTTTTATATCCATAGTCGAAGGTGATTAAGGCTTCCGTAGTATTTGGATTTTTAACTTCAAATTTTTCCAGAGTAGTACCATTACTGCCCTGTTGAGGTAATTGACTGGAGAAGGTAGAGAATTCTTTTAATTGAATACCTGAAGTCGCTGCCAGTTTTGGCGGATTGATATATTGTATTTCGTTATAAAATTTTTTTATTCCATTTTCGCCATATTGTTGATTGATTCCCCAAGGCATGAGCAGATAAAAGAAAATCATGATGCCAGTAAAGGCCATAATTAAATAAAAAGGAAGTGTTACTACGCCAGTAATATGATGTAAATCTAACAAGGTTCGCTGTCCTTTAAAACTTCGAAAGACAAAGAAATCTTTAAATATTTTTTTATGGGTCAATATCCCGCTGATTAATGCAATAAGAAATAGGATGCCTATAATGATTACGAGCGTTCTACCTACTACATCTGGTAAGGGATAAAGACTGTAATGTAATTTAAAAAAGAAGTCGCCTCCCAAACTTTCTCGGGCCTCTTTTAAGATTAATCCTGTATTCGGATCTTGTATTTTATGGTACTTATTTGTTTTATCTTGCCACTCTAAAGTGTTAAAGGGCATTCGGGAATTGGTAAGATTCACCCGCCATCTTTTTGCTTCCAGGGCATGCATATTTAAATAATCATAAGCGACTCGGGCCGATTCAAAAGAAGGAGGAGGCTCTTTTAAATATAAAAAAATTTCAGGTTTAGACCAGAGGTTAATTTCAGTTCTAAAGTAGGCAATGGAGCCGGTAAAAAAGATTAAGAAACCTGACCATAGTACAACTATACCCAACCAGCTGTGCAAAGTTGCCTGTACTTGGCGAAACTGCATTTAATGTTCTCCTATTTTTTTTATTATCCAATAGCCTAGCAACAAGACATAACTCAGATAATTTATTCTCTTTTGCCATCGCTTAGAGCGCAGACCAGGAACTAATACAATATAAAAAATGAGAAAAATAAAACCCAGGAGGGCAGAAAAATAGATATTTTCAGCTTTTGCGAAAGGTAAATAATCAGGAAAAACCCAAGATATCCATACGCTATAGGCATAAGCTGCCAAGCAGATATAAAAAATCTCTCTAATAGATAACCATTCTGATTTCTTTTTATCCATTGACGTTATCTTTCATGACATCTCAAGAAATGAAGAACTATCTGTACTGCTACAGATAGTTCCTGGATAAGCATTAATAATTAATGGTATAGCTTAAGCCGAAAGTACGACCTTCAGCAGGAATCGCCAGTATAGGGTTATCATTAGTAACTGCTGCTTGTTGAGCAAATACGGTTTTGTATTGACGGTCCCACAGATTATAAAGACCAAAATCTACACGACCTTTAGCCATAGGAAAATGAGCCAAGACATCCATCGTGGTATAGCCTTTAATTTCGGCCGCACTATTGCTATCTGTTAGACCCGCCGCTTTTAATGCCTGGTCATCTTTATATGCTTTATCTGTGCCTTTAATAGCTTGTATTTGTGCGCGCACACCATAGCCTTGCTCATTGCTCCACTCAGCAAATAGAGTACCTTTCGTCGGGGAAACTGCAAAAGCATTAAGTTCATGCCAGTTATTTGCAACATCTTTATATTGTCCCCGCGTATAACCCAAAGTACCACCGACCTTATAATTTTCTATAAATGAATAACTCACAGTTGCTTCTGCTCCATAAATGCGCTGATCGGTATCGACTACATTTACTGAACGGTCAGAATTGAACTGTACTACTTTATCAGAAGTGTTATAAAAACCCGTTAGAGCCAAGTTTAAGCCCTTATCCTGATTTAAGCGCCAACCCAGTTCATAGCTGTTAACTGTAATCGGTGCAATACCTGACGTCGTTAAAGTATATCCAGCTACACCATCACGCAGTACCCGTTGTACATCAGGATAACTATAACCTTGTGAAAAGTTGGCATACACTTGCTGTATGTCCGTTAACTCATAAACTGCACCTAAATTGAACAGGAGCTTGTCAGAATCGGTAGAGTCAGCTGCCATTAATGTAATGGGTTTACGTGCAGTAAAATAACTGTCGGTATCCGCCTGAACATATTGATAACGTACACCTGCCTGAATATTTAAACGATCCGTAATGGCATAATCACCTTGTACAAATGTTCCAATATTCTGGATTCTTGTATCAGGTCCCGCACTTTCTTTTTTACCTGTAGGGGTATAAACTAAGCCATTATTACTAGGTGTATAGTAATCGGCCCACTGGTGGTCTTTTTCCCTGTCATAGTCCAAGCCATAGGTCAGCCTTAAAGCCCGGTCGGCTACCTGCAGATCAGATTGAACGGTAGAGCGAATTCCCGTATAGTCCACATTGGATTGACTTTGTTTTACGTCAACGCCATCTTTTGAATAACCATACGGTACAAAACGTGCTTTTTCATTACGGTAATACGCTTCAATATTCAAAGTTTGTCCCAGGAAATCCTGATTTTGATATTGGGTATTAAAGGCATAGCGTTCTGTGAAAGGTTGTTTATCTAAACTCCATCCTTTAATGGCTTTATATGAAGGCTGTGTACCTTTTTGCAGATAGGAATAGTCAGGGCCATATTCGGTATCCTGTTCATCATTATAATATTGTGTACCAAAACTTAAGCTTTGCTGATCGGTTAAATTAAAGTTTAAACGGCCATTCACATCAAGCGTGTTAGTATCCATCGTGCTGCCCTGCCAAGGGCTTAACGGGATACGATTGCCTTTACCATCAAACTGCGAACCTCGGCTGGTATAATCTACACCTAAAAAACCGTCCATCTTGTCATTATTAAATGAAGCGGTTTGCCCTACCTGATAAGCCAGGCTATCGCGACGGAAATTGTCAGCCGATGTCAGGCCCAACTTGGTCTGAAAACTGAAAGGTTTCGATTTATCTGCACGTTTGGTAATAATATTAATGATCCCTCCCGTTGCACCTGAACCATAAATACTGGTCGCACCTGAAACTACCTCAATATGATCAATCATATTTGGACTGATACTATTGAGCTGTCGAGCCACGTCACGCGAACCTGTTTGTGAAACTCCATTGATCATGACCAATACATTACGACCACGCATGGTTTGTCCATAATTACTGGTTGTTCCACTACTTGGTGCCAGTGAAGGTACGAGTTGCGCTAAAACATCTGCGACTTTCCGGCTCGCTCCCGCCTGTTGAGCAATATCTTCACCCTGAATAGTCTGTACTGTACCCGCAATCTCAGCAATTGTTTTAGGTGTACGGGTAGCTGTGACCACAATAGGAGAAAGTTTCATTGTTTTATCTGAATTTTTCAGCTCTTTTAATTCAGAACCAGAATCTTCCGCATATAAAAGTGAAGAAATTGCTACAGTAAGAAAACACAGACTAAATTGAGATAGTCGCATTCTTAATCCCTTTATAAGAATATTAATATTAATGCAAATAATAATAATTATTATTATCAATGTAAATTTTTTGTTGCAATATTTACTATTTTTTCACTCAACTTTTTCAAGTTACTTTATCAACTAACCTGAATCGCTAAATTTTAGAATCCGGATTTTAAAAATGGTGAAAAAATAAATTGATAAGCCCAGTTAACAATTATTTATTTAAAAAAGATTTATATCCCCCACATCTTTCATAAAATTCTTCTCTGAAACAATGATATAGAATGGCATTTTTTTCTGGCATCCTGATTTTTTTCTGCGCTTTAAAAGCAATATCTTGTGCAATGTATTCATAAGATCTGACATGTTCATCAGGTTCGCCAACAATTTTTTCTGCAGGCGAATTTTCAAAAATGAAATAAATTATCAGACGCATGACGGCTCTAAAATGCCCTTTTCCGACCACTTTTTTCTCACCTAATAGAATATGCCAGCCTAAATCGTGATCTAATGCAGAGTAATACAATGATAATCTGTCTCGCTTGGCTTCATAAATCTCCAGATAACCAACGTCCTCCCCTTCGATCTGAATAATGTAGAGCCGCTGATGGTCATCTACCTGCATTTTTTCAAAATATGCTGCCAGTTCCGATTCTGGCTTATTGAGTTGCCATTGTGGAATAACATGTGGTTCATGCATCCATTTATACAGGAGTGGAAAATCATTCGGTAAGCTTAAGGCCCGCAGTGCATAGCTGATACCTTTTTCCTGATAATTAAAGTGGTTTGGTAAGCAGGAGGATAAGGTCTTCATTAGATTATGTCTCTTTCTGAATTATTTCCGTGGTTTAGCTGGTGATAATAATCTTCAGGAGGATGTTGTTTAAAAAATTGATCACGTTTTTGCTGTTCGAGTAACTCCATATTTTGAAATTGGGCCACATATCTTTCTGCCATGTCAGGCTTTAAAATAAACACACCATCAGCATCTCCAACCATAAGGTCACCAGTGGAGATAACGGCATCAAAATAATAAATGTCCTGATCAAAATCGACCCGGCTTTTCCCTTCGGCTCGGGTAGTTAAACAACTGACCGCCTGGGCAAAAACCGGAACTTTCATGGTACGTAAGGCGCTGATATCGGTAACTGCACCCAACACCACAATTGCAGCCAGTTGATGGTAAATGGCAGCTCGATGACGCTGTTCGCCCCAACAGGCGCGATTACCGATGTTGCGCGCATCGATCACTAAGACATCACCCGTTTTACTGGCTAAGAGAGCCTCACGAATCTGCATAGCGTTAACAGAGTTTAAGGTGACTGTTCTGATTCTACCTGCTACCTGCTGAATTGAATTTACAGCATGAATACCGGGTAAATAGCCAGTATCTAAAATATGGCCGATGGTTGAACTGGAAATAGCGGAATAAGATTTTAATAAATTATTGGATAGTTCTAACATGAAGGTTGATCACTTTATGGGTGTTTATTTACTAATGGGCAACTGCCGCAGTATTCATTTTCAGCTTCAGGAAGTTGAAAATAAAAGCAGCATTTTTTACGCTGATAATTTTTAAGACTGGATTGACGGCTGTGTTGCAAGAGTAAAAACGGATTGTGTTTTAAACCAAACCGTTCAGCCTCCAGATCGAGTAGAAACTGACGTTGCATGTCGCTCTTGTAAATGTCATCGGGATTTTTGCGCTGCATCAGGTCATAGAACTGTAAAATACGCAGAGCGGTATTTTCCCAAAGCAGAAACCGTTGTACTTTTGCTACCTGACCGATCACCTGAAAAATCTGATTGAGTTCATGAAAAATCTTCAACATAAATGCTTCATAACCAGAATTTTGAGTACTTAGAGCCGTTAGAGATAAACTTGAAGCCTTAAAATTCAAATGCTGGTCCCAAGACCACGTCGGTGCCATTTGCACTGAAAGTGCTGACAGCTGCCAAGATAAATTTAGCTGTTCAGTGAGCAGGGCATATAGATAAGGAAATAGCAGCGGAACAGCCCAATATTTTATGAACATTGAACCTGAACAGGTCAGGTTTAAGGCCTGAATACGGGACTGAAATTCACCCAATACCATTGCACAGTGCCGGGGCTCTAATAAATCTGCAAAGCTCAATGCATTGTGCTCATGTAAATTTAT
>NZ_DBUF01000009.1:52031-82248 GCF_002307755.1 Acinetobacter sp. UBA1297 | reverse complement strand
AAAATCAATATTCATGACAGAGATATGGGAACGCACGTTTTAGAGACCCGTTTTATTCACTGTGATGAAAAGTGCGAAACTTTTTTTAAAATATTACAGGTTTCGCCGATGCTGCTGGGCATGCTCCCTACTCGATTCTGCTGCTCCAGCAATGGACGAATGAGCCGTTTATACGGCCACTGTGCTTTTTCGAATAGAAGGTTTTGTAACTCAGCCCTCGCCTCTGCACACAATGGGGTATGGTTCAAAGCCTGCTGTAATTGTTGAGCTAATACGCGCCACAATTTAAGTTCATCAATATGATAATATTCAGCAACTGCTTCTAAAATACTGGCCAGATTGACCTGTATGCCCAAGGTCTGTAAATACAGGATCAAGTCTTCGACAGCATCATGATAAAGCGTAATTCTAAAATCATGCGGGCTTAAATAGCATGGGTCTTCCAGGCCGTGTTTTAGCAACCAAGGTAAATAGATCCGCACCGAATCATGGTCACGCAGCATAAAGCCGGAGAACTGCCCTTGATTAAGGACTATACAGATATTTTGGCCATGAATTTCTCCCATAAGACCTAAGCGGAATAAGCGTAAATTCACCTCAAAAAAATCTTTGCACAAGGTTTTAAATACATCAATGACATTAGTCTGGTTCGACTCAAGCTGTTGAGCCTTGAGAATCAGCTCAAACGGATAGATTTCTCCTTCGATGCAATGCCCTAAACTGGCCATTGGAATAAGCTGGTAGGGCTGCTGCAATAATTCGGAAGGAATACGGCGCCGCTGAGCTGCCAGATGCATCGGCCGCTCTTCAAATAAAGTAAGATTATCTGGTGTTAGATTTTCAGGTTGATGAGGTAAATACGCCCACCACTGGTTCTCATCACACAACCACAAGCGTTTTTTCAGTACATCATCTTTTTGTTTGGCAACCTGCAAAAGTTTCTGGTTTTTTTGTCCATTAATCATTTTAACAATCGGTAAAAACCGTAGCGAGCCTAAAGATTTTACTGCTAATGGAAGCTTCAAACTATCTTGTGGTTTGATCTTAGACAGCAAACTTCTTAGCGAAGAACTGGCATACAGGTCAGCAGACTGAAATTGCAAGGACACAATCACCTGCTCGTCAAGTTCTGACTTAAACTGATCTGCCAGTACATGCTCAAACTGCCAGGCATGCATAGGTAAAACCAGATAATCATCACTCACCCCCTTCTGATTTAGCTCCTGCTGTAGCTGTAAATTTTCTTCACTGCTCAAGAAAATTTTGGAGGGTTGATGAATTTTAAGCTGGGTCACGTCCTGTCCAAAAACCAGCTTTTCTTTTTTAATTGCTACCCAGTTCAAACGGATGGGCTGTGAAAATTCTGGGCTAAATTGCCGGTACTCATCATTGGAAAAACCCTCTTTGAGCTTGGCCAGTGGATGATAAGGACGGTCTCGAAGTGCAGCATACTGTTCCAGCTGAATAAATAATTCAGCAGGTTGATCTGATAACCATGTTTCAGAACATATCTGATGATGGTTACTGAGCTGAGTTTGTAGCAAGGTTAATTCCAGTTCGGCGCTTAAATTTGCTAGCTTTGATTCCTCACAGCCTGAAAAATATTCCAAACGCTGCATAGCATTAAATAAGTCCAAAGCATTGCATAGACAAGTTTGAAAGCCTTGATCTGTCAGAACCTCTACCCGAAAACAGCACGCCAAGGGCTGAATTTGCCAGTCCTGTTTAATGGCTTTGCGTACGGGCAACAGAATAAATTCGGTTACATTTGAGTTGAACAGAACAGCAAAATAAATCTGATCTGTATACCCTTCAAATAATGAATCAAAACACTGGCCAAAACGGGCTTTTAATCGGGTTTTAGCCTGCTGCCGGGTGAAAATAGCCTGCTCGGAAATATAGCCTTCTACCAAAAAACTGTTTACCAGATCGACCAGAACCATTTGTGTGCTAACAGTAGGTGAAAACAACATCGTATTCATCTGATACACTCTTAAACTGATAGTTGACGAAATACATGTAGTGGATTATTCACCAGACGTAGCTGTACTTTGCTATCACCAAACAGCCGTCTTTTGGTTAAAGATTCAATGCAAAACTGCGCTGCAAATACATCAAATTTTTCATATCTACTTTGATGCTGCGGGTATTTTTTCTGGAAGTCATGAATAATATCGGCCGCCTTTTGCCAGAATTGCTGTTCAGCTAACCCAATTTTCT
Source organism: Acinetobacter sp. UBA1297 (assembly GCF_002307755.1). Classification (NCBI taxonomy): domain Bacteria; kingdom Pseudomonadati; phylum Pseudomonadota; class Gammaproteobacteria; order Moraxellales; family Moraxellaceae; genus Acinetobacter; species Acinetobacter sp. UBA1297. Next base: position 80,028 of record NZ_DBUF01000009.1, on the reverse strand, counting down.
GTTGCAGGGTGATCGCAATATCACTTAAAGCGACAAAAAACAGGCAGGCACAACTAAAATCCCGAACTGCATTTAAATCATCGGTCAAAATAAAGGACATGCGATTGGCTTTGGCATGCTCTGCCGGCAAGGCATGTAATTTAGGACACTTATCTGGATGGGTGAGATGGTCCGGATGAAAACGAACACCGTCATGAAAATCTTTTAAAATAATGCGGGTTGGCCAGCCATTCTGATGTAGCAGAATGATGTTTTGTCCATGTGACTCAGAGCCGATTCCTTCAGCATGCAATAAAAACAGAATAGGCTGGATCACCACGGAGAGGAATTGGGTCAGCCAGGCTTCAGTTCCATGTGCATCTAACCAGGGCTGAATCAGAAGTTGGCCGTCGTTCTGGACATGACTGATGCCGTTCAGCGGAATGGCATCTTCCCCCGGCTTCAAATAGTGGTGAATGCTTTCACGCCATAGACTTCCAATCGTGCCATAAGCCTGTCTGGCATGAGACGCGGGAAGCTTGGTAAAATCAACAGCAGTCGCATGCACTTCTCTTAAAATTGCAAAATCTAAAAAACGGGCAATCTCGCTCTTTTCGATCAGGCCTTGCAACCAATCGGTAATTAACGGGCCATTCATGGCGGCATGCGAAGCCAGAATTCGTGAGCTTGAAGTATTGGTTAAACTCATCGAAAGTTTGATATAAGGCTTTTCTGGATGCTGTAAGTTGGTTAAGGTTCTTAATGATTGCTGCGCAATATAGGCATCAGTACCACGGCCTAAATACACCATTTTTTGTGCGGTTATTTCTTCAAAAAATGTATGGACCAGGGTATTTTCCCACTGCCAGGGATGTACAGGCAGCCAGGTATATTCAGTAGTATCCAAGCCCTGCCTTACCAAAACCTGATTGAATATTTCTGTCTCTCCTTTAGTCAGCTGTTCATGTAAAAACTGATCTGCATCAATTGAGTGAGAGGCATTCTCTGAACATAAAGAAGAATGTACAGCCAGCCAGACCAGATGGACCGGTTGTGCATACTCTACGCCATATTTCAAGTTATCTTGCAGACTGAAGCCAACCCGGGACTTATAACACGGGTGATAGGGATGCCCCGCCATCAAATAGGTTTCGAGAACATCATAGCTGTGCTGGACAGCAGGAAGCGAAAACGTATTTTGGTACTGCTGCGATTGCACATCATGAATAAAAGTCCGTTTTAATTCATGAATAAAATCTTCTAGTTTTGCCGCATTTGGAATAGCCCGAACAATTTCATCAATCACCTGATTTAATTGTGCAACCGTTCTTTGCCCGGTATGGTCCTGGCGCATGACATTCTGATCATCCATACGCACTAAACCAAAACTCAAATAGTGTTTACCCGAGGCAATATACTCTACAGCCTGCTGGTTTCGATCCTGAGCACTGATGATAAAACATTCATTTTCTATTGTGGCTGCAATCACCTCTTCATAAATCAGTGCCTGAAATAACTGTTTAATAACTCGTTGCTCTACCTTTTTAATGGCAGCCTGATCGGGTTGTTGCCAAGCCAAGGTAGGTGTAAAGGTGGAATGGTTATTTTGTGCGAATGCTGTAGCTAAGTGACCCATAATTTTTCCTTGATTATTAATTTTAAACATGAAGTGTGGACTGTTTTGAATGTGGAAATTTCCATGCATAGGGCAAGCCTAATAGCATCATGCAGGCACAGAAGAAAAACAGTTCGCGAATTGCATACAGTTGTGCAATAGGCAGTTCATGGTTCAATAACAAATGCTGTGTACGAATTTGTAAATAAAGTGCAGCCATCACCACGGCGACAGCCGAACAGAGGCGCCGAAACAGATTATTGACAGCAGCCCCTTGCGTGACCAGCTCTGGATTATGTAGATGATTAAGCCCTGCGGTGGTCGCAGGCATATACGACAAGCCAAAACCCAGACCATGAATGATCATGCAAAAGATGAGCAAACTAACAGATAGACCGGCGGCCAGGCCCAGCCCTATAAAGGCGATTGCAGTTAGCAACAGGCCAAAACTGATCAGCCGTTTTGCACCGTGCTCATCTAGATATTTACCTGCGTGTTTGCTGCATAGACTGGTGGCTAAGGCACTACTCATCAGCAATAGGCCTGTCCAGATTGGACTTAGCTGAAGTGTGTTCTGGACCAGTAATGGAATCAGTAGCAGACTGATAAACAAGCCAACAGTATGTACAATCGAAATGATCAGACTGTAATTAAACTCACGGCTTTGAAATAAGGGCCAAGCAATAATTGTGCTGGTTCTTTTTCGGCTGAACCAAATAAAACCAAACCCGCTTAATCCACTTAAACCGAACAGCCACCAGAATAAAGACTGGGAAAAATCTGCCCATTGCTTAATTGTGCTTAGCCCCAACAGTAACGAAATGATTGAAACCGCCAGCAAGCTAAAACCAAGCCAGTCAAATTTTAAATTATGCGTAAGTGACTGCTTGGGCAAATATAACCATCCGATGGCCAACGCTGCTAGAGCCAAGGGAACATTCAGCAGAAAAAGTACTTGCCAACTGAACCAGACTAGAAGCAGTGCACCCAACATCGGGCCACAGGCCAGAGTCAGCATGATCATTGCGCCCCATAGTCCCGTTGCACTACCACGTTGCTGTTTTGGTATCACTGAAAAAATAATGCCCAGCGACAATGGAATCATCAGTCCACTCGCAAAACCCTGTAAGGCCCGTACAGCCAATACTGTTTCAAAGCCAGAGACAAATACACCGCAGACTGAACTCAACATAAAAATACTTAATGCAGATAAGTAGATTTGGCGCTGACCAAAGCGCTGGCTTAAAAAACCAGTTAACAGCAGGCTGAGGCTCATGGTTAAAAGAAAAACTACCACCACCCAGCTTACTGCTGCTTCTGCAATCTGAAAATCCTGCATCAGCTGGGGAATTGCCGGGTTAAAGCTACTATTATTGAGACTCACCGTTCCTGTTCCCAACATGACAGACAGCATGACCCAGCGTTGGGACAGGTCAGGATCCGAAACAGAACGGGAATCTGAATTTGATATTTCAGCCATGACAATTCCCTATTTATTTCATTGAATATTGAGGAAATAAATCTGCTACTTTTTTTGAAATCGGTGATGAAATCACATCTGTCCGAAAATTACTTTTGGCTATAGCAGGTATAGCAAACGAAGCTTCAGTTTCCTTAATCTGAAAATCCTGAAAACTTTGTCGGCCTTCAATTTCAAAATAAGTTTTATCTAAAATTTGATTAGCTATTTTTGCAGAACGAAAAGCTCCTAAACCCAAGTCAGGCGTCCCGACACCATGATGCTGCAAGTCCGTGTTCTGGACATAAATTTCCCCATCACCCTGATAATTGAGTTGATGGTTTTCATTAATTTCCCATTGATGCTGTGGATTTAAACCAATCTTAGAGCCAAGCTTATTTAAAAAGTCTAAAGATGGATATTGATAGCCCGTTGCAGCAATAACCGTACTGGCTTGTATATTTAAATTCTGCTGTTTCTGTGTCTGTAAAAATTTAAGCTGAATATTTTTTCCATGAACTAGCTGGGCATTTTCAAGGTGATAATGGCCTGCCAGAGTGACATGTGTATCTACTGCTCCAATACTGCGCTGATAAAGCCGTTCATAAATATCACGAATGGTTTTGGCACTAATACCCTTGTACAGGTTGGCTTGAGTTGCAGGTAATGTCGTTTTTAAGTCTTGGGATAAATGATAAAAATAAGACATATAATCTGGACTAAAACTTTCCAGACCGAGCGGCGTATTTTCCATGGGGAAAAAGCCTGCTGAACGGGTGAGCCAATATAAATGAAATTTTGCTTGCCCGGTTTCAGGGTTAATCTGCCTGTCAAATAAATCAATAAAGATTTCAGCAGCTGATTGACCCGAACCAATGAGCACCACATTGCCCGATAACTGCTGATCGCCTTGATGTAGATAATTCGAGGAGTGCAGACAGTGTGGATGTTGCTCGGCTATCCGCTGTAATGGCTGGGGTAACTTGGGTGTTGTTCCTGTTCCTAACACCAGTTTTCGAGTTTGATGCACAGATAGCCGGCCTTTTTGTTCGGTAATAACCTGAAAACCACCTAAAATTGGCGCGATGTCGGTTACTCGGCTACCAAACTGTAAATGCTCTAATTGTTGAACGACCCACTGACAATAATGATTGTATTCTTGGCGTGGAATATATAAATTTTCCCGAAAATAGAACTTATATAGACGTTGATGGGCTTTTAAATAATTTAAAAAGCTATACGGGCTGGTCGGCTCGACCAGACTAACCAGATCCGCCATAAAAGGTACTTGCATCATGGCATTAGGTAGCTGTATGCCAGCATACCAGTCAAAATCCTGACGTTTCTCGAAAAATTGGTATTTGAGTGAGCTCTGCTGATGAAGCAAGGCTGCCAGACTTAAATTGAAGGGTCCTAAACCGATCCCGATAAAATCAAGCATATTCAGCCTCCACTACAGTCTGTACAACATACAGCGGGTTTTTAAGGTTGATGTAAATGGATTGCTGAGAAATATGGGCTTGTAATTCATCTAACTCATACAAACGCGTCATCAAATTACCTTTATAGGGGAAGGTGTCTTGATATAAAACAGTTTTTAATAAATTACTTTCCGGATATTTTTGGTAGGCCTGCATCAGACAGGATTGCAGCATTTCAATCAGTTTTTGCTCTTCAACTACTCCTGTTATACCAATGGCATTGATCAGACCGAATAAAGTATTACCAATAAAATAATAACGGAAACGTTCATCCACTAAAGCTAATGGACAAACTGCTTGACCATCTGTTGCCAGTGTGGGGAAACGTTCTAAAATTTCGTTGGCCAGCTCCTTAATATAATAGAATCCCTGATTGTCTCTAAACCAGACATTTTTAGGCATACCCTCTTCAAGCTCAATTAAAGTATTTTGCTGATGGGCTTCAAATGCCATACCAAATTCATGATACAACTCTATTAGTGGCAAAATCGTGATTTCCAGAAAACGCTCGAACCACTGCAAAGCAATATTGGCTTGGCTTTGACCAGTTTTTCGGGAAAGATTCGCAAAGATTTCGCTAAAACGGTTTCTAGCTTCAAAAGGATGGTCTTGGCAGAGTGAAGCAATACAGGTCACATCAGCATTTTCCTGGAATGGGTTTTCGCGTAAAATACAAATGGTTTCATCTAAAACCTGTCCGTTAACTTTTAAAGCCATCCAAGCTGGATCACTGATAGTTTTTAAATGTGGATGACGCTGCCTAAAACTGGAAAGATACTCATCATTCCACAATTTGTAGCTCAGCAAACCACGATGACATTCTTTATAAAGATTAACTCGAATAGAGTTGGTTACGGCGACTGTCATAGATGTTTTAAACATCCAGGGCGCCTGTTCGCTATATAAAGTACGTACCGAGGTGGTCGCTTTCATCTCCCAACCCAAGGCACCAAAATCAACCAGTCTGCCTTGATGTAAAAGCTGTTGATACCAGTCTTTATCTTTTAAGTAGCGGGCTTGCCATGGATGCAATGGTAATAACGCATAATCAGGATACTCATCCATTTTGGCTTGGTGATAGGCATTAAAAAATGGTGCAAGGTCCTGTTTTAATTGGTTAGAAATATCAGTTTCATGTGCATTGTCATGTACTACCTGATCTGGATGGATATACAGGAAATGCATCTTAAAAGTACTTTGGGTTTCTGGAGAATAAAGCTGCCAGTCATTTTGAACAAAACCCTGACGGCTCTTTGGTGAGGGATGCATACTATGCCCGAGAACCAGAGCTTGCTCACTTTGAATAAAGTTTTGCTGGGCCTTAATTACGGCATCGATCTGCTCTTCACGGTAACTCAGAAATTGTTGCAGAGCCCCACGGCTTTGAATCCAGCATTCAAGCAAAGATGAGGAATCTAATGCTTCATCATTTTTTTGAAAAATTAAATTTTCCAACAAGTTTGCTGCCAAATTGACCGGGCTCAGCTTCAGTATTTTCCCGCCTTGTTCTACCCACGGTAAAGCAGCGAAACGATGTCTGCCTACTTTGCTCACATAGGCAAGTGGCGCATATAAAAACCCGGAAACCGTTTGCAAAGGAATACACAATACAGTATTTCCCTGACTCTGGTTTTGTAACTGTTGCGATTGTTCTGCGATAGGAATAAAACGACCATTACCTGTTTCTTGTAGATATGCATTGACTAAATGTTGTAAAGCGATCTTATCCGTGAACGATCTCATCTTCATCACTTTATTAAGTAAAAATAGTGTGATGAGTAAAATATACTTATATAAATTAATTGTAAATGATAATTACTATTATTTACATTTTCATTTAATAGGGTACTAGTAATCAATATTGCATACATAACTTTAAAAAAAGCTTCATTAAATTAAATATTTAAATAAAAATTTTTCTATAGATAAAAGAACAGATAAACTTATTGAGGAGTTATAGCGAAATAATTTAGGTTGGGATGACTAACTGCTTTAGTATCCGAATATATTAATTTAGATGTTGAGTATGTAGCTGAAATCGACGTGAAAACAGTGGCAGCCTTAGGTTGTATTCAGTTCAGTACAGAAAATTTGTCCCGGTCAGTTAGAAAGTTTTTATATTTTTTAGATGATAGTTTTTCTAGAAAATTACTTTATACCGCAAATAAATATAAATTTATATATTAATTAAATAAAATCAAAAAATTATCATTACATCTGTCTCTCGTGTTGTATATAGCTTTAGGTATATTTTCCTGTAGCATGAATGTCCATTCTCGCTATTTTATTTTCCTTTTTCAATATGATTTAAAATTGCACAATCTGCACTATTATCGCCAGTACAATAATTTGCTGATGTCTGTAAAAGATTAACCATTTCCTGAAATCTGGCGATTCTTTGTTTTAATTCATCGATATGTTTTAAAGCCAGTTGCTTAACCTCAGCACTTTGACGATCTGTATTTTTCCATAAGGAAACTAGTTCTTTCATTTGCTCTGAGGAAAAGCCTAAATCTCTGGCATGTTTTATAAAAACCAAGGTTTTTAGATCACGTTCTGAATAAATCCGATAGCCAGAATCCGATCTTTTAGCAGGCTCAAGCAGACCAATCTGTTCATAATAACGGATCATTTTGGTTGAAATGCCTGATTGTTTCGAAGCTTGACCAATATTCATTTATTACCTCTGGCCTAAACAGGGTTTCAACCTTAATTCGGTTTCCACCCTTATCAATATAGTTTATGTACTCATCTGCGGCGCATTGAAATATTTTAGGCGTAAGGCATTACCCAATACAAAAACAGAAGATAATGCCATGGCACCCGCTGCAAAGATGGGTGACAGTAAAATACCAAATGCAGGATACAACACCCCCGCTGCAATAGGGATCAAGGCAATATTATAAACAAACGCCCAAAACAGGTTTTGTCGAATGTTACTAATGGTTGCCTTACTTAATGCGATTGCATTGGGTACACCCTGTAAATTACCTGACATCAATATAACTTCTGCTGCCTCAATCGCCACATCGGTACCTGTGCCTATTGCCAGGCCAACATCAGCTTGGGCCAAGGCTGGCGCATCATTAATACCGTCTCCAACAAATGCTACCCGACCATATTGCTGTTGCAACTGACGTACTACCTCAACTTTTCCATCAGGCAGAACTTCAGCCACGACCTGATCTATATGTAAACGCGCAGCAATCGCTTGAGCAGTATGGCGATTATCACCTGTAATCATGGCTACCTTCAAACCCAACTGGTGTAAGGCATTAATGGCAGCATATGTGGTTTCCTTGATGGGGTCAGCAACAGCAATAATGGCTGCTAATTTATGGTTAATTGCCACATAGATTGGGGTTTTACCCTCTTGTCCCAAACGCGCTGCTTCCTGCTCAAAAGATGTAACATTAAGGCCCAGCTGCTGCATGTAACGGTCAGCACCAATCTGGACACTCTGTCCTTCAACCTCTGCCTTAATGCCTGATCCTGTAACTGAATCAAAAGCTGTTACAGGCAACAGATTGATTTTTTGCTGCTCTGCAGCCTGAACAATTGCCAGTGCAATCGGGTGTTCAGATTTTGCTTCAACCGACGCCACAATCTGTAGAACTTTCTTATGTTCAAAACTTTGCTGAACATGAAAATCGGTCAATAGTGGCTTACCTTCAGTCAGTGTACCTGTTTTATCTACTGCAACAACCTTAACTTCCTGTAAAAGCTGAAGAGCCTCACCTTTACGGAATAACACACCCATTTCTGCACCGCGTCCTGTACCTACCATAATTGAGGTCGGGGTCGCTAGTCCCATTGCACAAGGGCAGGCAATAATCAATACTGCCACTGCATTCACCAAACTAAAAGTTAAGGCAGGTTCTGGACCGAAAATAAACCAGACAATAAAAGTCAGCGTAGCTAACAGCATTACCATTGGAACAAACCACATCGTGACTTTATCAACCAACATCTGAATAGGGAGTTTGGAGCCTTGAGCCTGCTCAACAATACGAATGATTTGTGCCAATACAGACGACTCGCCAATCGCAGTTGCCCGAATATTTAATGTTCCGTTCTGGTTGATTGTCCCGCCTACCACCTGATCTCCCGAATGTTTTTCTACAGGAACAGGCTCACCTGTAATCATGGACTCATCAATATAGCTTCGGCCTTCCACTACTTCCCCATCAACAGGCACACGTTCGCCAGGACGAATCTCAACAATCGTATCAGTAGTCACCTCTGCAACTGGTACTTCTATCACTTGCCCATCACGGTAAATACGCGCTGTTTTAGCCTGCATTCCTACTAAATGTTGAATAGCCTGTGAAGTACGTCCTTTAGCCTTTGCCTCTAAATAGCGTCCTAATAAAATCAAGCTCACAATCACGGCTGCTGCTTCATAATAGACATGCACCGTGCCTTGAGGCAGTATTTCTGGAATAAAGGTTGCAACCAGTGAGAAGCTATATGCGGCCAGCGTTCCCACAGCAACTAGAGAATTCATGTCTGGTGCCAAACGGAACAGGGCCGGAATTCCTTTCTGGTAAAAACGTTGGCCTGGAAATATGAGTACCAGTGTGGTTAGAACAAATTGAATCAGCCAGTTCGGTTGATGACCAATATATTCCATTACCCACATGTGAAAGGCTGGAATCATATGCGAACCCATTTCCAAAATGAAAACAGGCAGAGCTAAAATCAGGGAAAGAATTAAATCACGTTTAAGCTGTTGCTGTTCTGACGCCTTTTTACCCTGTTGTTCATTTTGATCTTGCTCAACCAGCTTGGCAGTGTAGCCAGCCTTTTGTACAGCCTGAATTAAGTCATTAATCTGTAATTGAGTATTGCCTTGTACCCAAGCCCGTTCAGTTGCAAGATTGACATTGGCCTGTTGTACACCTGTCACTTTTTTTAAGGCTTTTTCTACTCTTGCTACACAAGAGGCACAAGTCATCCCATCAATTTCAAGTTCTATGGGCTGCGTAGCACTAACTTCATAGCCAGCTCGCTCTACGGCTTTAGTCAATACCATAAGGTCTAAAGGCTCAGAAGAAGAAACCACGGCCTTTTCAGTGGCCAGATTAACCTGGGCACTTTCAACGCCCTCCACTTTCTTCAATGCCTTTTCCACACGCCCAACACAGGAAGCACAGGTCATACCGGTGATGGATAATGTTTCACGATAGGGAGAAGGTTTTATATTTTTTGAATCCATAACAACCTCTGTCATGACAATCTTTAAGGTGCAGCATACAGATTGACATCATGGTAAGGTCAAGCAGATTTTTTAAAAGAATACACTTGACCTTACCATTATGGAAAGGTTTAAACTTTGCTTGAAGTGATATTCTATTCGGAGAAAATCCATGAAATTATTGATTGAAAATATGACTTGTGGGGGCTGCGCCCGTGGTGTGACTGCAACCATTCATGAAATAGACCCTAATGCCAAAGTTGATATTGATTTAGCGACCAAGGTCGTCAGTGTAGAATCAATCGAAAGTATCGACAAGATTACAAATGCTTTAGCAGAAGATGGTTTTCCAGCAAAATCTCAATAAAATATTTGCTCACTTAACGCCTTATTTTTAGAAAAATAGGGTGCTAAGACCTAATAAAAACAAATAGTTTTTATACTAAACAATAGATAAAGCAGTATCACGTCAATCATGGATGACTATATTCTAATTTAGCGCTCAGGTTGTTTCCTGCTGTTTTTATTTATACTCTATTAAAAAATTAGATATAATATAAAATTAATTCTATTTGTTATTATGTAATATTAAGTAAAAATATAAAAAAATCTTTGAGAAGATACATATTTATGAATTATTAATACTTTCTTTCAGCTTTATTATTTATATAGTTTTCATATTTCTCTGTTTATCTCAACAAAAAAAAGGATATGTGGTTATTAATGATTTGGTAGTCTTTAATAAAGTTATATTAATGATTTCCATTACTTTAATAATTCTTATATCTAAATTCACAGATAAATATAATATAAATAATGATCGTATAATATTTAGAAGTTTAGAGTTCCATGCAATGTATAACTCATTTATTACATGTGTTTTACTTGGAATAATGCTACGTGCAAGGTTTTTTCTAGTTATATTATAACATAACACATATTATTAATAAGATCGATGTATTAGATTGAGAGCCTTATGCCATATAAGCAATATCTATTAAGTATACGAAATTTATAATATTTTTAAAGATATATAAACTAATATTAATATAAGAAAATCTTGATAAATAAATATCTTATATTGATACTTATATTCCTCTTCGTAGCGTCTGTTTTATATTCATTTTATTAAAATATATTTTAACTTATTGAGTTCAATTTTTTTAGTATAATTAAGATATAAAGTCCCTTTTGCTTCTTATCATCTTTTCAGAAGTTATGATCTTTCTATTGCCTGTACTCTCCTGTTCTTTTATCAAAAACAATCTATTCTTCAATTATTTTTATTAAATAAAACTTAATTACATCATTTAAAATGAATATTTTACTATTAGCTTTTAACATTTATTTTTACTCATCAATCATTTAATTTAGGAACAGTAAGCGCCTTGTAAATATAATCCCTTTACTCACTATAGGCCTATGCGCACCTTGACTAGAGACATATTTACAAAGTTATATAAATTATTATTTTTATAGCATTAAATCAAAATTTTAACTCTCATCTTCCCTTAAATAACTCTTCACCCATCTTCACCAAGATCTTTTTACTAGTATCACTCAATTTCATATTATTTATGATACAAACTGACAGAGCATACTTTTTGTTGTTAATTTACTCACTCATATGAGCAATCCTTTTTGTGAATCTATATGGATTTGTTAATATGACACCCGTAAGAGTGCCTTCGTACTCTCACATACTGTTGACTCAATTTTAATATAGAAGAAGATATACTTTTTTCTTCGTTCAGGTCAGGTACGCATCGAATTGGTTAGACAGCCAAAATTCCTAGAAAACTAAATTTATTTTATAAATTTAAGGATTTACATACATGAATAGCACAGAAATAATGGCTGACCTCTCCACCCATACTCCTATGATGCAGCAGTACTTAAAAGTCAAAATGCAACATAACCATGCCTTGTTATTTTATCGTATGGGTGATTTTTATGAATTATTCTTTGATGATGCTCATAAGGCAGCCAAACTTCTTGGAATTACCTTAACCCATCGCGGTAAAGCTAACGGCAATCCTATACCGATGGCGGGCGTACCTTATCATTCTGCAGAGGGCTATCTGGCCCGTCTGGTTAAAGCTGGCGAAACAGTCGCCATCTGTGAACAGGTGGGTGAAGTTACAGGCAAAGGTCCTGTAGAGCGTAAGGTTGTACGTATTTTAACACCAGGTACACTAACTGATGATGCTCTGTTAAGTTCTTATCAAAGCTCTAATCTGGTCGCCTTATGTTTTCAGCAGAACCAAGTGGGTATCGCCTTACTGGATTTAAGCGCGGGTATCTTTAAAGTTCAACAGCAGGAATACAGAGCAGAACAATTGGCAATTGAACTTTCCCGCTTAATGCCAAGCGAAATTCTGGTCGATGAAGATCTCGTCGATGCCAATATTATTGAGCAAATCAAGAAACAGATTGATTGTCCAGTCACTAAGCGTCCAAATGTTGATTTTAATTTAAATAATGCGCAAAAAACGTTGTACGACCAGTTTGCTGTCTCCACTTTGTCCGGTTTTGGTATTGATCATTTACCTCTAGCGAAGGCCGCCGCCGCCGCCCTCATTCACTATGCGAAAGAGACACAAAAAACGGCTCTGCCGCATATTCGGTCTATCCGTCTGGAACAGAGCAATGATTTTATTGCGCTTGACCCAGTTACACGGCGCAATCTGGAAATTATTGATCCGTTGTTTGAGCACGGTACGTCATTATTTCATCTCATTAATGAGTGTCAGACTGCAATGGGCTCACGGTTACTCAGCCGCACCTTGATGCAGCCCCTACGTGATACAGTCATTTTAGAAGCTCGGCTTGATGCCATTGAGCAACTGGTTAAGGGCTATCATGAAGCTCCTGTAAGGTTGGTTTTAAAAGAAATCAGTGATATCGAACGGGTATTAAGCCGTATTGCCTTAGGCACTGCACGTCCCCGTGATCTGGTACAGTTGCGTCAGGCATGTAGCCAAATCCCTTTTTTACGTCATGCATTACAGCCAGTAATTGATAGTAAAAAATCAAAAATGCTTCATCAGCTTTATCAGGAGCTCGGTGATTTTAAGGTCTTATCTGAACGCCTAAGTTCAGCAATTGTTGAAAATCCGCCAGTATTATTACGTGACGGCAATGTAATAGCCGAAGGGTTTGATCATGAGTTAGATGAGCTACGTAAAATTCGTGACCATGCCGGCCAGTTTCTGATCGACCTGGAAATTCAGGAACGTGAGCAGACAGGTATTTCTACACTTAAGATTGGTTATAACCGGGTCAGCGGCTATTACATTGAACTTACCCGTGCACAGGCAGAGCAGGCACCCGAGCATTATATTCGTCGTCAGACCCTAAAGAATGCTGAGCGTTACATCACCCCAGAACTTAAAAGCTTTGAAGATAAAGTACTTTCTAGCGAATCGCGTGCTTTGGCACGTGAGAAACTCCTGTTTGAATTAATACTTGAAGAACTGCGTCAGGATATTGCCAGTCTGCAAGTTATGAGCAGTGCTATAGCCCAGATAGACCTGCTGGCCAACTTTGCCTATCAGGCCCGCTTAAAAAGCTGGAACCGCCCGGAGTTTTCACCTGAAGTTGGGATCAAGATTATAGCTGGACGTCATCCAGTCGTAGAAAGTTTAAGTAAAACCCCTTATACCCCAAATGATACTTCTCTGGATTTTAATCATCGCATGGCGATTATTACTGGTCCGAATATGGGAGGTAAATCAACTTTCATGCGCCAAACTGCGCTAATCAGCCTGTTGGCATATTGCGGCAGTTTCGTACCGGCACAGTCTGCACGACTCGGACCAATTGACCGGATTTTTACTCGCATCGGTTCAGCAGATGATTTGTCATCGGGTAAATCCACTTTCATGGTAGAGATGACAGAAACCTCTCAGATTCTACATCACGCTACCAGTCAGTCTTTAGTACTTATGGACGAAGTTGGCCGTGGAACCAGCACTTATGATGGGCTATCTTTAGCATGGGCCTGTGTACTGGACTTAACCAAACGTATTAAATGCCTGTGTCTGTTTGCTACCCACTATTTTGAGTTAACCGAACTTGGCCAGGAAGCTGGTATAGATAACTATCATGTAACAGCCAAAGAAATGAATGGCAATCTGATTCTTCTACACAAGGTACAGCCTGGACCAGCAAGCCAGAGTCACGGTTTACAAGTAGCTAAACTTGCGGGTATCCCCGCCAGTGTAATTAAAGAAGCGCAAAAACGCCTCAAAATTCTGGAAAAGCAGCAGCAACAGCATTTACAGACAGTAGTACAAAATGATCTATTTGATGTAGTTGCCCCCGTAGTTTCTCCAGTCACGGAGACGATAATGGAGGTTGAAAAAACTTCTCCTGTACTAGAGTCTTTAGAACAGCTTGATGTCGATAGTCTTTCTCCACGGGAAGCTTTGGCTCAGCTCTATAAACTCAAAGATCAGCTTGAGCAGACGATGAGTAAAGGCTGAAAACAGACCACAAATCTGAATATAAAAATCGCACTATTCAGTGCGATTTTTATATATTGCTGTTTCTATCTGCATTCTGTACAGCTTATCTATTTTCAAATCTATAATTTATAAAATTAAGTTTATCTTTATCTCGTTATAAGATAAATGCAGACATCTTTATGCAGATAAGACCAAGAATCTTGGGTTCTATTTTCAGATTATTTTTACACTCCTTGAGTTAACCACTTAAACAGTATAATTGATCAGGGATTTAAACTTCTCTCATAAATCTTAACTTCTATTACAACAATCAATCCTGAGCTTGGAATCAGTAATAGATTTTCAAGCTACAATAAAATAACTCGGCCAAGAATTAATCTTAAAAAATATTGGTATAAATAAGGCATTATTTTTTATAGATCTTAGTGTTCATTTTTAGACGAAATTTATTCCTATCCTCTTTATTGGTAGTTATGCTCTTGTTTTTAAATTACTATTTTTATGAAATTTTTTGAGAAAATATAAGACTGTTTTGCTTAGTACTGTTTAAATATTAATATTCTAATTGTATTTCATGCATATAAATAACAAATATCAATAAAAGGAATTGTTAGTAGAGTAGATTTTTGCCTAAAATAGCGCATTACTCATTAGAACCGTATTTTTAGGTAGCTGTCGCCATGACCTTTGTTGTCACTGAAAACTGTATTAAATGTAAATATCAAGACTGTGTAGAAGTTTGCCCGGTAGACTGCTTCTATGAAGGTCCGAATTTCCTGGTTATTAATCCTGATGAATGTATTGACTGTGCTCTGTGCGAACCAGAATGCCCGGCTAATGCAATTTTCTCTGAGGATGAACTTCCAGAAGGTCAGGAAGTGTTTATCGAACTTAATGCAGACCTTTCACAAAAATGGCCAAATATTACTCAAATTGGTGAACAGCCAGCAGACCGTGAAGAGTGGAATGGCAAACCGGACAAGCTCCAGTATCTTGAGAAATAAAATGAGAAAAGATCAGCATAAGCTGATCTTTTTTTATACTCAAATTAAACATTAGATTGCAATTTTTCCCATTTTTCCCGACATTTTTGAATTAGAATAGATATCCAATTTATAAGTAATTGATTTTTCGATGAAGCATTTATTGAAAGGTATAATGGCAATTGGCATTATGCCTTTGGTGATGAGTGGTTGTGTTACTGCGCCGCAACAAGGCAATATGGCCCATCCACATGGAAAACGTATTTTTATACCACAGGAACGCGTGATTATTGAACGTCCGATTCCACCTAAAGTTGTTCCTAATTCTTACCAAACCTGGCTTGCTTCAGGCGATAATCTTAGACGTGTGCGCGAGTATGAACAGTTTCTGGAACGCAATAACGTCGGCAATATTATCCCCAGTTTTGAACTCATGCGTACTGCCCGTGACTGGCAAAAATGTGGCCGCTCACAATATGCCATCCCAAATCGTGAATTATGGAATAACCAGCTGGCAACCATACGTATATTTAAATACCTGGTAGCGTCTAAAATTCTGACCGATTTTGAAGTGACTTCAGTCTATCGGGATTTGCCTTTAAATCAATGTGCTGGTGGGGCCAATTCTTCACGCCATTTGTTCAATTCAGCTATAGATTTTCGTATAGGGCCAGAGTTTCCTCAACCTGAAGATTATGCTTTCACTGAAAATACCAAATTTAAATTATGCCAATTCTGGTCTCAGCATGGGCAAAGCTTTAATATGGGTCTTGGCCTGTATGCCTCTGGACAAATTCACATTGATACTCATGGTTACCGTACTTGGGGACCAGATTTGACCCGTAACAGTTCAATGTGTCATTTCTAATTGAATTTCTGTCAGATACAGGAGGCTTATGCCTCCTTTTTTACAATCAGAAATTGCAGAAAAAACCAGCGAATCTTTTCAAGGTAAATTGAACTCTGACTAGAAAGGCTTACAATTGCCTCAATGAAAATACAGGTGATCAAATTATGCAGCAGATGTGGACAGAGGTTGACCAATTTATTGATTCACATTTAATTCCCGATGATCCATGTTTAGGACGAACTGTAGACAATACAGCACGTCGAGGTCTGCCTGAACATCTGGCAGTTGCCCCTAATCAAGGAATGCTTCTGCAAATGTTGATCCAGATGAACAATTGCAAGCGAATTTTAGAACTGGGTACTTTTGCTGCTTATAGCACAGTCTGGTTAGCCAGAGCACTGGGTGATGAAGGTTATGTGCTTACTATCGAAGGCCGTGAAGCTCATGCTGCTGTCGCACAGGAAAATATCGAGCATTCCGGACTGGCAGCTCAAATTGATTTAAAAGTTGGACGTGCTGCTGATATTTTAAATGAATTAATTAAACAAAATGCCGAACCTTTTGATTTTATTTTTATCGATGCCGACAAACAGAGTTATTCTGAATACTTGGAATTAAGCTTGAACCTTTCACGTTCAGGGACTTTAATTTTTATGGACAATGTCATACGTGCCGGTGAAATCATCAATCCTGAAAATAAAAAACCAAGTATTGAGGGTATCCGCGATTTGTTTGAGGCCTTAAAAGGTCATCCTCGACTTCTATCTTCTACAGCTTTACAAACAGTCGGAAGTAAAGGTCACGATGGGTTTGCATTAGCTATTGTAAAATAAAAACTCAAAAGCATAAAAAACAATCACTATAAAAATATTTTTAAATTTCATTATTTTACATATACTGTCCATATAGTTATCCACAGTAATTGCGGATAACTATATGGACTTTTTTAATACTATTTAAAACTTTACAAATTATTATAAATATATTAATGGCTAAATAGATTAGTCTTTAAAGATCAATTATTTTGCTACTAATAGCGGAACTGTCGCGTTACGGAAAATAGTTGTGGCAATGCTGCCCAAGAAAAACTGCCGAATTTTACTCTGACTAAAGGCTCCCAGAACAATGATCTGAATCCCATGTTCACGCTGATAATCTAAAATATTTTCTGCTACATCTCCATAGCGATATTCTACTACAACATCGAGTCCTGCATTCTTCAAGAACTGAGTAGGCTCATTTAGAACCTCCGGTTGGTCACCTACATAAAGCAAATGGCACTGCAACTGTCTAAGCAGGTCGCTCACTGCAATACGACGCATCATGGCAAGACAGGTTGGTGAATACTCATAGGCAAAAATAAACCGTGTTGGTGGCTTAAACGTTTCACCTACCGTCATTACCGTACTTTTTACACCACGGATAAAGTTTTCAACGTTACTACCAATTGCTTTGTTACGTTCAGCAGAGCGTTCACCCACACGGCCAATCACAACAATATCTTCTTCATGAAGCAAATTGAAACTCTGCTCCAGAAAATCTCCCTTTTCCTGAATTTTAGTGCAGGTAATACCATATTTTTCTTGAATCAGATTGGAAATATGTTTAAGCAGATTATTACTATAATCCATGGCAAGTTCACTTTGTTTCTGTTCAAGTTCTGCCAGTTCTTTCAAGAGCATGGCATTACTTTCAAAGCCGATTACGCCACTAATTTCTCCCAAATGATAACTGGCAGGGTAATAATCCAGAATCTGTAATAGCACTAGTTCTCGTTGTGTTTTCGATGCTATCCAGGCAGCTGCCTCAGCAATTGCATTGATACATGGAGATGAGTCAATACATGCAATTACACGGTTCATTTTACGCCTCTCTTTAGGTCTTAACGCCCAATATGTTTTAATGTCATAACTTAAGCTATCACAAAGCAAGTACTTTATGCGTTAATTTTTTAAACTGGAAAACCTGCCAGTAAAATAATTATTTATAAATATTCTATATTAGAATGCAGTTTTTATTTCCGATAACGAATCATTTTAGCCGGATTTCCAGCCACAATTTCACAGGTAGCCACATCATGTGTCACCATACTGTTCATACCGACTACTGCATGTGCTCCTATTTTGATACCATCTTTTACACCAACATGTGCACCTAACCACACATCTTTCCCAATCTCAATTCCCTGAGAACGCACCGGTTGCTGGTAGATCGCCTGTTCAAGTGCCATACCATGATCAAATGCATACAGATGACAATAAGCGGCAATCCTGGCCTGATCGTGTAGACGGATTCCAGCACGACCACCATCTAAAATACAATGGTGATTAATCGCGACTTCCTGCCCGATCTCAATTGGGCCATGTAAGGTACAGTCTGCTGCAATAAAGCTATGATCGCCAATAATAATCTTGCGTCCCGGTTCGGCAAAAATATGGGCAAGTGGTGAAATAAAGCAGTTTTTACCAATCTCTACTGTTTCCATTTCCATCAGATAAGCCTGATATTCCTGCTGCCATGCTTCGGCCCAGGCCCGATGCTTGGGCTTTAACGTATAGTACAGCCAAGGCATATAATTCAGGCGGTGCTTATGCTGATCTCTATATTTTAGTAAAGGATCCTGTTCAGGCATGCTCCTGCTCCTGTAATTTTAGCTGTTCCCGTCCCCGGCTAATATCTTGAAGTTTTAAATTAAAGGAATGAATCTGATGCACCTGCAAAAGTAGCTCTACTTCTACTCCTGTAGCTGTATAATTTTCCTGAAACTCAATCTGTTGCTGGTTAAGTTCATATTGCAATATAGCCCATTCATTAAAATGACAGCAGAAGTAAGCCTGTTTTTTCTCAATTACTTCAACCTTTTCTGCCAGCAGCAGGCACTGTCCAGCACATCCACCATAAGCCCGTACCAGCCCTCCTGTGCCCAGCTTGACTCCACCATACCAGCGGTTAACCAAGACAATAATATTGGTAAGTTCATTCCCTTCAATAGTGGCAAGAATGGGACGGCCTGCTGTTCCTGAAGGTTCCCCGTCATCATTAAAACGGATTTGATGCCCAATTTTCCAAGCCCAGCACTGATGAGTAGTACTATGATCTTTATAAGTTTCAAGAAAATCTTTTACTGCCTGTTCATTATCTACAGGCGCAGCAATTGCAAGGAAACGACTCTTCTTGATTTCTTCTTCAAACTGCACTGGGGAGGAAATTGTAAACGGCATATCACCATCACATGTTGCAACAAATATTAAGTATAACCGGTTTAATTTTAAAAATAAAAAAGCCTCCCTCAGGAGGCTTTTCAAAGTAAGTTTCTTAACGTTCCCGTAGAGCTTCCTTAGCTTTATTAAATGGTTTAAGCAGATAGTCTAATACTGTTTTCTGTCCGGTACGAATATCTACCGTTGCCACCATTCCCGGGGTAATTCCGAAACTCTGCCCGGCCTTATTGATCAGCTTGTCCGTATCGGTACGGATGTAAACCCGGTAGTAGAACTGGTCCTGCTTCACTTCATCACGAATGGTATCCGGTGAAATTACGGTTACCTTCCCCTTGAGTCCACCGTAAATTGAATAGTCATAGGCCGTAATTTTTACCAGCGCATCCTGTCCCGGCCGAATAAAAGCAATATCCCTGGGAGAGATGCGTGCTTCGATCAAGAGCTGTTCATCCAGGGGAACAATCGTCATCAGCTTACCATTTTGCGGCACTACTCCACCGCGGGTCATTACATCAATTTCCTTTACAATTCCACGGACCGGCGCCTTGAAAGTGGTACGCTGCAGAGTATCAGATTTACCTTTGACCACTTGCTGCTGGGTTTCAATATCTGTGTTGGCTTTGGCCAGTTCCTCTCGTGCTTTTACATAGTACTGGTTACGCAAATCATTCATCTGGTTTTGCAGATCATTGGCTTCACGCTTTAAACGCAGGACTTCAACTTCGCTGGCTGCACCTTTGGCGACTAGCGGCTCGGTCATAACCAGTTCCTGCCTGACCAGCTCCAATGCCTGTTTAAGTCCCGACATGGACTGTTCCAGATTGCTGCGCCTTGAATAATAGAGCGCAGTTTCTTCCTGAACCAGTGCCGGTACTTTACGTACACTTTCTGGAAATGATAATGGCGTACCATTTACCTCAGAGCGCAAGCGTGCCGCAGTTGCCTGTGCCGAAACTAGCAGCGACTCGGACTCTCCTACATTGGAGGCAAAGCGGGTTGGGTCAAGCTGGGCCAGTACCTGTCCCTGCTCGACAATATCACCTTCCTTAACGTTGAGACGGGTCAATATGCCACCTTCCAAGGACTGAATCACCTGTTCTTTCGATGACGCAATCACTTTTCCGGTTCCGGTTGAGACCTCCTCAAGTTTAAACAGCCAGGCCCAGACCAGCAGTACTAGCAGACATAAGCCGACAATCCAGATTACCAGACTTGATTTGGGTAAAGGAGGCTCCCGGTAAGACACTTTTATAGAACGTTGCAGTTCAGGTTTGTGATCATTCATGCCTGGCCTCCTTGAATGGTCTTATGGGGCTGTGCTGCTACAGTTTGCTGCAGGATCTGGTCTCTTGGCCCGTCCATCATGATCCGGCCCTCATTTATAATAATAATTCGGTCTACCAGTTCCAGCACTGCACGCCGATGGGTTGCCACGATCAGGGTACGGTGTGACAGCCAGCCCTTAAGGTGGTCAATCAGCTGTTTTTCTGAAACGTCATCAATAGAAGCAGTAGGTTCATCCAGCAATAAAATATTAGGCTGGCGAATCAGTAACCGGGCTAATAACAATGCCTGACGCTGCCCACCCGAAAACCCGATTCCCCCTTCTAGAATAATATGGTCCAAGCCTTCTTTTTTCTCTTTAATAAAATGCAGTGCACCGGTAATTGCCAGTGCCTTTAACACATCCTCATCGCTGGCCAGAGGCGCGCCCAAAGTCAGGTTTTCGCGAATGGTGCCATAAAACAGGTGAGCATTCTGGTTAAGCAAAGCTACATCGCGGCGTACATCTGACGGGTCAATCAGGTTCAGGTCTAATCCATCCAGGTCAATATTCCCTTGCAGGGGAACCTGCATTCCGGCTAGCAACTGTAGCAAAGTCGTCTTACCGGCACCATTGCGGCCAAGTATGGCAATCTTTTCACCTTCACGGATACTGAGCTTTGGAATCATCAGGCTGGGTTTCGGGTCATCTTCACCATATTTAAAGACTGTGCCGTTGAGCTCATAATTGCCATATAATACAGGCCGGTGAATCAGACTGGCTCGCTCAGGCTGATCTACCGGTTTTTTCATTAGCTCATCCAGACTCTGTTTAGCTACTTTAGCCTGCTGCAAACGTCCCAGCACACCTGTAATCTGTGAAATTGGCGCCAGCATACGTGAAGACAGGATCGAGCAGGCTACCAGTGCACCAGTGGTCATGTCACCTTCCATTACAGCAAAAGCACCGACCAGCACTACAATGGCATAAGTCAGTCCCTGGATTTTCTGAGTCCAGGCTGTCATTACGCCGACAATCTTGCGCTGTTTCATACTGACATCGGCAGAGACTTCATTCATATGGTTCCACTGGTTCTGAAAGCGGGATTCCGCCCGTAGCAGCT
This sequence comes from Acinetobacter sp. UBA1297, assembly GCF_002307755.1. Lineage (NCBI taxonomy): Bacteria > Pseudomonadati > Pseudomonadota > Gammaproteobacteria > Moraxellales > Moraxellaceae > Acinetobacter > Acinetobacter sp. UBA1297. The sequence continues at coordinate 58,387 of NZ_DBUF01000009.1, read as the reverse complement.
TGATATCTTCAATTCCCTGTACGGCTTCAACCAGTATGGCATTTCGGATAGAGGATTCACGCATGCCTTCCTGCGCAAGCTTCGCCAGCGGCTTCTGGGCCAGAATACCCGGAATAATCATCAGCGGTACCACTAGCAGCATTACCCAGAACAGGTTGCCACCGATGATCCAGAAGATAACCAGAAACAGAAAGAAAAAAGGTAAATCGGCAATGGCACTGATTGTGGTTGAGGTGACCAGTTCCCTTACACCTTCGAGTTCACGTATCTGGGAGATAAAAGTTCCGGTTGATTTTGAACGTTCGCTGTTTTTAATTCGTAATGCATGGCCAAATACCCGATCCGAAACTTTGAGGTCAGCACGTTTGCCAATAATATCGGACAGGTAAACCCGGGCAACCCGCATGATAAATTCAAAGATCGCAGCAATCAGTACCCCTCCAGCCAGAACCCATAAAGTTGGAATGGATTGGGAAGGTACGACTCGGTCATAAACCTGCATGGAAAAGATAATAGTCGCCAGTGCCAGAATATTTGCCATGAGAGAGGCAAACATGATGTCGATATAGCGTTTCCAGTCCTTGAGGACAATGCTCCAGAACCAGTTAGCTTCATAAGGCTTGATATATTCATCAATCCGCGCATCAGGTACCGAACTCTCAGGCCGGAGGATGTAAACAGTTTTAATGACTGGCTGTAGCTCATCTACTTTAAAACTTTGTGCCAGGCCCTGATCGCCACTCAGCTGTATACTGACATTACTGGCGGTGTCGGCCTTGTCAATCACACCCACCTGTCCATTCTGGAATTCAACCAGAACCGGCAAACGCCAGGGATTCAGTATATCGGGCGTAAATTTGCTCTTACGTAAGCTTAAACCTACCTGACGGGTCATCAATAACAGAACCTCATCCAGAGTCTGGATCTGGTTCCAGTCCAGCTGCAAACGAATGCGCTCTTCAGAGGTTTCAATACGGTAATGTCGGGCAACCGTCATTACGCCCTGTAGCCAAGGCTGGTAATTTATTTTTGTACTCATGGCTGAATTTCAAATCCCTGAATCGAAACATTATTTAAGTCATAGACATCACGTGAACGTCCTGTTGCCGCGATATTCTGAACAATACTGTCATAAATATCATAACGGGCGATTTCAATCTCTGAAGCCGAGGAATGGATGGATTGTTCGGCATTGAGCAAATCCACTACCGTCCGCGTTCCAAGTTTATACTGTTCCTGATAGAGCTCTTTTGTCCGCACAGTGGTAGCCTGTCTTGCAACGAGTACCTGCATCTGTCTCTGCTTGTTTTCCACCTGTTCACGGGTGGTCCGTACCTGATCCAGCACATCAAGATAAACTGCATTAACTCTGGCCCGGGCTGCCTGTTCCGCATAACCCGCTGCACGTGTCTGCGAAGTTACTGCCCCGCCCTGATAAAAGTTGCTGGTAGCCTCTAGCATGACAGAGCTGTAGAGCCCATCATCTTCATTATTGTTGGGATTCTGGCCATTAACTGCCTGGCTCAGCGAACCTCTAACATTTAAGGTTGGATAACGGCTTAACCGGGTTTGTTCTCTTTGCGATTTTGCAATTTCGACCTGTGCCTGAGCAACCATCATCTGCGGGATCGTAGTAAATTGTGGCTCTTCATATAACGCTGATCGGGCTACCAGTGTTTCTGGTATGATCCAGCCAGTGTGGCTGACTTCAAAACCCAGCAAGGTGCGCAGCCGTTGCTGATACTGCCGCAGAAAAGACTGTTGCGAAATTAGATTTGCCTGGGCGGATTCAAGATAAGACTGGGCCTGTACCGGATCAGCCTGGCTGCTGATACCTGCTTTAGCGCGCAGGTTAGCAATCTCCAGAATATATTGAATACCGCTGATCTGCTGCTGGGCAATCCGGCTAAGCTCCTGATATCGCTTAATGTTAATCACGGCATTAGCAACTTCAAGTGCAATCTCATCAATACTGACCAGCACATTGGCCTGTTCAGCCTGTAATCGGGCTTGTTCAGTATTCACACCGGAGCGGACCTTGCCAAAATCGTAGAGCATCTGAATGGCATTCAGGCTCAGCAACTGTCGGCCCCGCTCTCCTGTGGTCATATCACCCGTACTTAAACCACCTGAAAGCTGTGGATAATAGCCAGCCCTGGCCACATCAATATTGGCATTTTGTGCAGCAACAGACGAAATACTCTGAGTGATTTGCGGATTACGCTGCACAGCCAGTCGCACCGCTTCAATCAGTGAAAGCTCTGTGGAGACTTGAGTCGAAACAGACGCCGGACTAGCTGAACCCACTACAGGCAACTCCTGAATAGCAGACCGATCCAGCTGAAAATTGCTAAGTTCTGCAATATTTACCTGTCGATATGATTCATTATGCTGAGGTGAGAACAACTGGACAAGATTGGTTTTTAAAGTATGGTAACTTTCACCAGGAGTGGCGGCATTTAAGGTAGTTAAAGGTGCTAGGGTTAAATATAGAACCGCAGGTATTAATCCATTAACTTTTTTATTAATTACTTTATTCTTCATAAAAGGGTTACAGTGTTGAACGCTTTGCTATAGGTATAATTTGGAACTTTTACATTTTACATATTTTTAATAACTGAACCGTAATTTTTGTTAAATAGTTTTACTAGTTTTTAAAATTGTAATTAAGGAAAAAGCTCACAAGATTTATTTTAAATTCCAGTAAAATAAAAGAGCTTATGAGCAGTTTAGAAGTAGGATCAAAAAAAAGACTGTCTAATTAAACTGTGAAATCCTCGCCTAAATAGACCTGCCGCACTGTTTCATTTCCCAAGATTTCTTGCGGTGTACCCTCTGCAATCACTGCACCTTCACTGACAATATAAGCTTTTTCACAAATAGCCAGGGTTTCACGAACATTATGATCAGTGATAAGTACACCGATGCCACGTTCTTTCAGATTACGAATAATATCTTTAATATCGCCTACTGAAATCGGATCAACGCCTGCAAAGGGTTCATCCAGCAGCATAAATTTCGGATCGGCGGCCAGAGCACGTGCGATCTCGGCCCGACGGCGTTCACCACCAGAAACACTCATACCTAATGAATCTTTAATATGAGTAATTTTGAAGTCATTTAATAGTTCATTCAAACGTTGCTGACGTTGCTGTTTATTCAGGTCTCTACGGGTTTCCAGAATCGCCATGATATTTTCAGCAATTGTCAGCTTGCGAAAAATTGATGCTTCCTGAGGCAAATAGCCAATTCCCTTACGCGCACGCTCATGCATGGCCAGATCTGAAAGATCCAGATGATCCAGATGGATTTCACCTTTATCCATACGGACCAAGCCGACCACCATATAAAAACTGGTCGTTTTACCGGCTCCATTTGGACCCAGGAGACCAACAATTTGACCGCTCTGCATGGAAAAAGATACATCTTTCACAACCCAGCGTTTGTTATAGTTTTTTGCCAGATGCTTAATAGTAAGGGTTTGTGGCTGGCTTAGTGATTGCTCCATTAATCACGTGCTCCCGGGAAATTTTTTGAAGCTGATGGTGGAATAATAATCTGTACCCGGCCTGTCGATGAACCTGTACTGTTTGATGAGCCAACAGCCTCGATATCGCCTTTATTCATGCTATAGCGCAGGGTATTTCCTCGAATACTTGCTCCATTCTGATAGAGATAAGCTCCACCAGAAAGCGTAATAATACCGGTTTCAGCATTGTAAACTATCTTTTGGGCTTCGCCACGAGCCGGACCTTTATTGGTATCGAGCTGCTGCTGGAACTTGGCAGGTTTGCCTGTAGCAGTAATCGTACTGATCTGGCGGCTTTTATTAAGCTGAGCCACAATTGAGTTGGCTTGAAGCTTCATAGTACCCTGTTCGATAATGACATTACCGGTATAAGTGGTTATACCAGTTTTCTCATTATAGGTTGCGCGGTCAGCAACTAGTGATATCGGCTGATTACGGTCAGAAGGTAGAGCCAAAGCGGCTACAGAGGTTACTCCGAGCAATGCAGTAAGTACAGCCTGTCTCAGGAAAGTTGAAGTTCGGTTATAATTAAGTGTTTGGGACATACTTTCCTCGAATATTAAAGAATTCGTATTGACCTTTATTTAAATCGGCTTTTAAACCTTGACTTACAAATTCTGCCTGAGGTGACTGTACAATAACCTGATGGTCAGTTTCCAGCTGCTTTAGCTTGGGATAACCTGTCAATTTATCGGTACGAAACTCCATAGGCCCTTGTGCGCCCAAACGGGTAGCCACCACATCCTGCGATAAGACAATTTTTTCATTGTCATTAAAGCTATTGGCCTGACGTGCAAAGAAAGTAGCATTAACTGTCCCATCCTCATACATAGAAGCATTCAAATTATCAAGCCTGGACGTTTTCTGTTGCATATCCTGTTCCAGACGGTCAACCTTGGCTTTTACATACAGATTACCTTGCTCATCTGTTTGAGTAAGATGAATGCCTTTTGCGGAATAAGTCATGTTACGCCCTGAATTCACCTCAAGTCGTTTGCCCTTTCCACTGAAATAATAATAACCACCGCTTAGGGCTGCTATTAAAATCGCAACAACGTATAAAACTCGGGTATCCATAAGCGTGGTTCTAAGTTCTTTAAATCAGGACATCTGTTATTAATGTGGTACAGCAAGATATTTTTCAAGAAGTTCTTGGTAAACACCTTTTGCATTTAATAATATATCGCATATTTCCCGTACTGCACCGCGACCGCCCATTGACTGGGTGACCAGATCTGCACGGCGGCGTACTTCCACATGACCATTAGGTACAGTAACTTTCATACCAGCAATCGCAAAAGCAGAGAGATCAGGCCAGTCATCTCCCATATACAGGCAGTCCTCTGGTAAAAGGCCAAGCTGCGCACAGGCTTCACGTAATGCTACCCCTTTGTCTTCACGGCCCTGATAAACCAGATCAACACCCAGATTGGACATACGGGTATGCACGATATTACTGCTGCGACCGGTAATGATGATGATTTTCATACCTGCCTGCTGCACCAGCTTCATTCCCAGACCATCACGAATATCAAAAGACTTGATTTCATCGCCACTATTAGTGAGAGTAACAAAACCATCACTTAAAATTCCATCAACATCCAGAACCAGGGCCTGCATATGTCGAGCCTGTTCAAGTAAAACATACGATGCCATAGTTTTAATTCACTCCAGCCTGAATCAGATCATGCATACTGATAACACCAATAACTTTATTCGACTGGTCTACGACCACAAACTGATTGATCTTTTTATCACGTAATAATTCAAGTGCCTCAACAGCACGCGCTTCCTGAGAAATGGTATACGGATCTTTGATCATTACTTCCGATACCGGCAGGTTTACATCAAAACCTTGCTGACGATCAATCAGACGACGTAGATCACCATCGGTAAAAATACCCAATAAAGTATTTTGTGTATCTACAACAGTGGTTAAACCCAAGCGTTTATTGGAAATTTCATAGAGAACTTGATTCATGGGTGTATCAGGACTGACTTTTGGCAGCTCATCATCTTTATGCATCAAATGTTTTACATGCAAAAGTAAACGTTTGCCTAATGCCCCAGCCGGATGAGAGCGGGCAAAATCATCCGCCGTAAAGCCACGCGCTTCTAGCAGCGCGACCGCAAGTGCATCACCTAGGGCCAATGTAGCAGTAGTGCTTGAGGTTGGCGCCAGACCCAGCGGACAGGCTTCTGTTAACTCGCCAAGCGTTAATGCAACATCAGCATTCTGTGGCATTGGGCCACTTTCAGTACCACTGATAGTAATTAAAGGCACTTCCAGATGCTTGATCAAAGGCATGAGCATCATGATTTCATCGCTTTTGCCAGAATTAGAGATTGCAATCAGCACATCTCCACGGACCAGCATGCCCAGATCACCATGTCCTGCTTCACCCGGGTGCATAAAGAATGAAGGCGTTCCGGTTGAAGCAAAAGTTGCGGCCATTTTACGGCCGATATGTCCTGACTTGCCCATACCTGTAACCACAACACGGCCTTTACACTGCAAGATGATTTCGCAGGCGCGTTCAAAGCGTGTATCAATCTGTGCAGCCAGAATCTCTAAAGCCTGCTGTTCTATCTGTAATGTTTCTCGAGCAACTTTTTGAAAATCAATCTGCTGCGTCATATTGGATGAATTCAAGCTCAACTTACCTTAACTCTTTAAGAGTTGAATAATNNATTTTAACATAGGTCTGTAAAAGTCCGCTTTCTAAATCTGAACTTTTCACAAGTCTATAAAATTAATGCATAAAACTTTATGAAATATATCGCTTCAGTTATGATGAACTACCTTTGTTTGAGCATGTGAAGACCT
>NZ_DBUF01000009.1:51155-51964 GCF_002307755.1 Acinetobacter sp. UBA1297 | reverse complement strand
ATTACTGATATTGATGACAAAATTATCAAACGTGCCAACGAAAATGGCGAAACAATCCAGGCTCTGACCGACCGTTTTATTCAGGCCATGAATGAGGATGCGCATCGTCTTGGCTGTCTTGCACCGGATGAAGCACCACGCGCAACTGAATATATCGACCAGATGCAGAATATAATTGGCAAGCTGGTAGACAATGGTAGTGCTTACCCGGCAACAAATGGCGACGTTTACTTTCAGGTTGAACAGTTCAATAAATATGGTCGTCTCTCTGGCCGAAAACTTGATGACATGCAAGCCGGAGCCTCTGATCGGGTTGATGTTGAAGTCGACAAGAAACATCCTTTTGACTTTGTTCTCTGGAAACATGCCAAAGAAAATGAGCCTTTCTGGAATTCTCCATGGGGCAAAGGACGTCCAGGCTGGCACATTGAATGCTCGGCCATGTCGACCTGCTGCCTCGGCAATCATTTTGATATCCACGGTGGTGGCAGTGACCTGCTATTTCCACATCATGAAAATGAGATTGCACAAAGTGAAGCCGCAACTGGTGAACAATATGTAAATTACTGGATGCACGTCGGTTTTATTAATGTAGATGGCGAGAAAATGTCAAAATCTCTCGGCAACTTCTTTACTATTCGTGACGTGATGGAGAAATTCCATCCAGAAGTTATTCGCTATTTTATCGTGTCTTCACACTATCGCAGTCCGGTCAACTTTTCTGATGTAGCACTTAAAGAAGCTAAAACAGCCCTTACCCGGTTTTACCATGCTTTTAAAGCATACCAGCAGCAGTTTAATGAAGAACT
>NZ_DBUF01000009.1:0-51141 GCF_002307755.1 Acinetobacter sp. UBA1297 | reverse complement strand
GCTAAAGTTTTTTATTCCACATTGCGTCACCTGACCAATATTTTAGGTCTGGTTCAGCACAATGTAGATGACTTTTTAAGATCTGATATTGGTCAGGAAGCACTTGGATTGTCTGAAAGTGAAATTGAAGAGCTTATTCAGCAGCGTGTAGATGCGAAAAAAGCAAAAGACTTTACCAAAGCAGATTCCATCCGACAAAATCTGCTGGACCAAGGTGTGGTTCTTGAAGATACCCGTCAGGGCACCTTATGGCGACGTGCAGATTAAACAAGCAGGACAAAGACTATTTTTAGTTTTTGTCCTGTTTTACTGAATATTTCTTGAATTAACACTGAAAAATATCTCTATAGAGTTGTGAAAAAGTTTAAAATACCATCGGTTGATACAACAGCTAATTGACAAGCCCGGAACAAGCCTTATAATACGCTGCATATTGCGGGAATAGCTCAGTTGGNNGGTCGCGAGTTCGAGTCTCGTTTCCCGCTCCAAAATTTAAAAAGCCTTTATCTTAGAGATAAAGGCTTTTTTTATGGCTATTCTATTAAAAATAAATAAGGTCTGACATAGCATCAAAATTTTTCTATAAGAGTTTACATAAATTCATCTTCAGTCATCACGATGATTCCATGCTGCCTAAGTAAAATAGCAGTCATTCCTTCGCCTGTAATTTTCTTTCCGGTAAATGAGCCATCATAAATCAGTTTTGAACCACAAGATGGACTATCTGCTTTTAGAATGACATGGCTGATATGATGCTGTTGTACCATTTTCAAAGTTTGATAGGCGCCATTTATAAAAGCCTGTGTGACATCCTGACCCGATGAGTCTAAGACTACTGCCTGCTGATTAAATACGTCTTGTGCCTGACCACCTACAATTTCAGCAGGTAATCGTGGTGTACTTAACCCTCCTGCTACTTCTGGACAGAAACTGATTGCCTGATGCGATTCAATTAAATATTTCAGCTTTTCCTGCAAGCAGTTTCCACCGTTATAGCGCACATTCTCACCAACCAGACACGCACTAATTAAGTATTTAACCATAATAATTTTTCTACCCTCTATCTCATCTGCTCAATTTTAAAGGCAGCTTTCGATAAAATATATTTCTTTAATTTCTGTATTCTCGAAATAAAATGATTAATTAATCAAGATATTCTATATTTAACTGATTATAAAATCTCCAGAATAAAATATTAAAAATATTTTTTAATCATATTATAAGATTAGTCTTCTATATTTTAATTATACCTTTAAAGGTATAACAATATACCGCTTAGGTTTTTGACTCATTTCATATTATCTCCTAAGTTATGCGGCGTAACATTTCAGATCAAGACTATTAATCAAGAAAATTTTCATTAAATTATTTTCAGGTAGTAACCCATAAATAATAACAAGGACGACCCTATTATGTTTCAAAAACACCGCATATTTTTTAAGCTTACGCTGGCAAGCACTTTAGCCCTCACCTTGGCTGCTTGTGGTGATGATAAATATGAGCAGACACGCTCAGCTGATCTGATTTTTGAAAGCGGTTCAGTTTATACCATGAACCCCAAATTGCCAGAAGCAGAAGCGGTAGCAGTCAAAGAAGGTAAAATTGTCTATGTAGGTGATGATACGGGACTAAAAGAGTGGCGTGGCAAGGACACCCAAATAATAAACTTGAAGGGAAAAATGTTGCTCCCTGGCTTTGTAGATACGCATAATCATGCTTATTTACGTGCAGAAAATATATACTGGGTAAATCTGGAAGCCCCTTCTTTGGACTCTTATAAAGCGGCTACCCAGAATTTTCTTGCAAAGCAGCCTGAAGTCAAGCAGGTACGTGGCGTCGGATGGAACTTGAACTATGTACTGGCACAGGCAAAAGCAGCAGGACGTTCGCCAGCACAACTGCTGGATGAAATTGTGGGTAAAGATATTCCGGCTGTATTTATTACTCATGGACATCATGAAGTATGGGCAAATACCCGAGCCATGCAAAATGCAGGTATCAATGCAACTACTCCAGATCCGGTGGGAGCATTTATTGATCGCGATAGCCAAGGTAACCCAACCGGAATCTTCCGTGAGTTTGGAGCACAAAATCTGGTTATTAGTACACTTCCCCAACCTGACTTTACAATAGCCGAATATAAAGCCGCCATACTTTCATTTCAAAAAGATCTGGCGCCACAGCGTGGCGTGACTTCTGTTCTTGTGCCATTGCATTATCCAACAGACAGTTTTCTGGATGCTATAAAAGCTCTAGATACTGAAGATGAATTAACCGTGCGCTATGATTTATTGCAATGGGCAGATGAAACACGTGGTACTGAACAGATTCCAGGTTTCGTAGAACGCCGTGCAAAATATCATGGCAAATTCTTCAAGACAGATTCAATCAAAATTTTTGGTACAGGTGCAAGCAGTACATATGGTTCAGTCGTCTGGGATCAGGAAGTTCTGAAAAAACCGTAGCTGCATTGGACCGTGAAAAATTCCGCATCTATATTCATGATATAGGGCCAACCAATACTTACAACCTTATGCTTGATGCTTTGGAGTATGCCCAAAAACAGAATGGCAAGCGCGATGCACGCCACATGATTACACACGTCAGTAATGAGGCTATCCCGACTATACCGCGCTTTCTCTCATTAGGTATCCGTGCAGATGGTCATCCCTTACCTAAAGCATTTTTCGATACCAATGTACAGCTTAGTTCATCTAGTGATTATCCAGTACGTGAATTCTATCCGATGACGCGAATCTCTGCCGGTGTTCAATCTGGCATCCCTTTAAGCAGAATGCTTGCCAGCCATACAATCAACGGCGCTGAAGCAATTTTTGCTGAAAACGAAACTGGTTCAATTGAGGTAGGTAAGGCTGCTGATCTGGTTGTAATGAGCCATAATTTATATGAGCTTAAAGCTGAGGAACTGGAAACTGCACAGGTTCTAATGACTATGTTTAATGGCAAGATTCTCTATGATGCTCAAACCGATCACACATCCAAAGAGCGTGTGACTGAGCAACCAGATAGCCATAATCATTAATCATATCTGGACAACCTTTAATAAAGTGAAAGTAAGATTATAGTTTGAATGGGCTAGTATTAATTTGAGAAAAATTAGAGCCGTCTTTATGAGAGAGGCTCCTTTAATATATTATTTTTTCTGGTTATCAAGAGACTGATTAAAAGAAAATTCAGCATCTTTAATAATTTTTTCCAGGAGTTTCCGATCCGTGAAAGCATCAAGCTGTCCTGCCTCAGACTTGGCTTTTCGGCTCATAAGATCGGCCGCTTCAGGATGACTAGTTAGTACAATATCAGCAGGCATTTTGCTTAAGCGGCGAAAACTCAGCTGATAATCCTGTACAATACCTGGATAAGTCTGATTATTCGATAATACATTTCCGGCAACAGATAAGCTGCATGGAAATACTACTTTTAGGGTTTTTCCATGTTCTTTTAAACTGGTTGACCAGGTGGTACACCCAGGAGTGTGGCCGGGAGTTAAGGTTGCCTTAAGATATATTTTTCCCATTTTAATGACTTCTTTATCTCTTAATATATGGTCAACTTTAACCGGAGTATAAGAAAAGGACTGAGGAATATTGTCTCCTTCAGGCTTACCTGTCGTTAAAGCTGTAACCTCTTTATCCATAGCAAATACTTTAGCACCTGTATTCTTCTGAATTTGTGCTAAAGCTCCAACATGATCCCAGTGTGCATGGCTGACCAAAATAATCTTTACATCTGAAAGCTTTAGCCCAAGTTTCAGTATATTCTGCTCAATTAAAGCAGCATTTTCTGTTAGGCCTGTGTCAATTAATATAGCTTTAGAACCAGAAACAATAAGATACGAGCCTAAACCGCGCGTACCCACATAGTAGATAGGGCCAGCAATCCTGAAAGGCTCTATACTTTGTGTCCATTCTGCTGGTAGCTTCAAAGGCTCGGCAAGGATATTGCTTGTAGAGACTGTAGCAAGACCGAAAATGAATAAAAACATATTTCTAATCTTCATTTAAAACATCACCTGATATTTATACTGTCGAAAATAAATAAAGGATTTTAAAAATTAATCTATTAAATTAAAATATATTTTCAAATTATATTTTAGGTTTGGTTTTTAGCTGCAAGAATATTAAAGCTGTTAGAATAATCCTTTATTTTAAGTTTATAGTTAAAAAAATAATGAGCCAGTCTTTAGTTTTATTAAAATTAACTTTTTTATAAAACTGGCTACTTGTAATAAGTTAAAAAATTTTCTTATAAAGTTTCTCTTATAATTAATTTTTTATTATTATTTTTAGAATACTGGATTTTTTATCCAGTTTTATACTTAATACCTATCCAATAGAGTTAATTCTAAAATTACTCTCCCCATACTTCTGCCACAATTTCATTCACCAATTGAAGTTTGCGCCACTGTGCGTCGTAAGGGACCCTATTTCCTTCTTCGGTTGAAGAGAAGCCACATTGTGGACTAAGTGCGAGCTGTTCAAGTGGTAAATATTGGGAAGCTTCATGAATACGTGCGATGATGGCCTGTTTATTTTCCAGCTCTTCTACCTTCGAAGTAATCAGACCGAGAACAACTTCTGCATTACTGCCTTGTAGTTTAGCTAAAGGTTCAAAACCACCTGCGCGCTCTGTGTCATATTCCAGAAAATAGCGGTCTATATTTTTAAGATGTTTAAAGATATAGTCTTCTATCGATTCATATCCACCCTGGTAGTGCCAGGTAGAAGAAAAATTACCACGACAGATATGCAGACCAACCACCAGATCTTCGGGCTTATTTTCAAGGGCAATATTCAGGGTCTGAACACAAAAGTCAGCTAACTGGTCCAAGTCGACCCCGGCGGCTTGCTCACGCGCACGGTCTTCTTCACTGATCAAATACGCCCAGAATACATCATCAATCTGCAAATATCGGCAGCCCAAGTCATAAAATGCTTGTACTGCTTTGCGGTAAGCCAGTCCCAAGTCAACCACATATTGCTGAATATCTTCACCATACGTATTATTAAAACGTAATTTAGGCCGCATCATCATATTTGGACTTGGAATGGTCATTTTAGCCATACCATTAGTGCCTACCGCATCATGCAAAAATTTATAATGCGCCAGATGTGGATGATTTTCTGGAAAATCGAGTTTGCCTACAATACGTACATTATGGGGTTTGGTCTCGACACCATGAAACTTTAAACCGACACTATCCTCATACCCTTCAGCACCGATCAGGTTTTCCATAAAATCATAATGCCACCAAGCACGACGTAATTCGCCATCAGTAATTGCCTTGATATTATTTTCTTTTTGCAACTCAATAATCTTTAATATTTCTTCATTTTCGATCTGAGTAAGTTCAGCTTGGCTCAATTTGGCATCAGCAACAGCTTGACGTGCTTCTTTTAGTCGTAAAGGACGCAGGAAACTGCCCACATGATCAGCTTTATAGCCAGCATATAGCTTTCGGGCTTGAGGAGATGTATTGCTCATAAATCAGCCTTAATATTAATAAAATTCAATATAGATACATTAAATACAATTTTATTCACTTTTGCGAATGCTCAAAAAACAACCTTTAAATAAACTATAAATATAAAAAACAAAATCTTATATTAATATTTGCTGATTAAAACAACACTATAATGAGTAAAACTCAAGTTAAATTGAAAATATATCAGCCTGTGAAGTGATAAAATTTAGAAAGGGCTTTACTTATAAGTCAACTGTTATTTGAATATTTAAATATGACTTCTTAGAGTTTAGAAAATAATAAACCAATAACAATAGATTGAATTCATCAAATTCTTAGCGAAAAGTTTTTTATTTAGTTATAGTACTGTAAAAACTATATCAACCCGCAACAGCCAGAATTTTCTGACTCTGCAAATGCCTCTTAATAGACTCCAATTTTTATCCGTATTTAATAATTCCATTGCTGGTGTTATTTGTGACAAATGTCATTACTCATGAGTAGCAACTATGGGGCACTAACTAATTCAGCTCTTGAATACAGTTTGACCTATATGAGAAACAGCGATGTTCTTGTCATAGGTGTATTATGCAATTTATTTTTTAGACCTTATTCTTCTGCTGTACGTATTAACCTAATGATGAAATATAGATGGTTTTTAATTCAGTTATAGGCGCAGGACGGGCATAAAAATAACCTTGTAAAAGATCACAGCCCTGCTGGTAGAGAAAGGCCGCCTGTTTCAGGGTTTCAACTCCTTCGGCTACAACTTCCAGGTTTAATTGATGGGCCAGATGGATAATGGACTGAACTATCGCAGCATCCTGGTCACTCTCTGTAAGATGCTCAATAAAACTGCGATCCAGTTTGATCTGGTTAATTGGTAAACGTCGTAAATAGCTCAAACTGGAATAACCTGTACCAAAGTCATCTATAGATACCTGTACCCCTAGCTCTCGTATAGATTTTAAAATTTCAATAGCACGGTCAGCGCCAATAATTACCATACCCTCAGTGACTTCTATTTTGAGAAGCTCAGGTGTTAATGTGCTAATGTCCAGTGCATGTTCCAGTTCTTGCAAGAAACCTGCTCTACGAAACTGTAAAGGCGAAATATTAACCGAAACAGTAAGCTGACTTTGATGAGTCTTATTCCATTCAGCAATATCCATACAGGCTTTTTTGAGCACCCATTGTCCAATTGCAACAATCTGTCCCGTTCTTTCAGCTAAAGGAATAAAAATATCGGGAAAAATATATCCCCGCTGTGGATGATTCCAGCGGATGAGTGCTTCCACGCCTTTGACCAGACCAGTTGCAGGATTAATCAAGGGTTGGTAAAACAGATTAAATTGATTATCGTTTAAAGCTTCCATCAGCTCTAGGCGTAAGTGCGCATAGTCAATTTCTGGCATAACTTTTTTATTGGCTTCTTCATACCAGTGCCAGGTATTACGACCTTGTCTTTTTGCTTCTTTCATGGCTAAAACAGCATGATATAAAAGTTCTGACGAACGCTGTATAGAACAGTCATCAGCAACAATACCAATACTGGCACTCAGATGGATTTTATGCTCATCAATTTGAAAAGGTTGTGTAAAGAGTTTTAGAATCTCTTCAGCAGTTGTAATTACATCTGACCGTTTATTTCGATTCACCATTAATAACGCAAACTCATCACCTGCAAAACGGCCCAAGAAATCGCCAGTTTGTAAAAGTGCTTGCAGGCGGTCGCTTACACTTTTAATAATCTGGTCACCAATCAGGTGCCCCAGACTATCATTGAGCGGCTTAAAATCGTCTAGATCAATATAACAGAGGAATAAAGGCCTGGAACTATGATGTTGAGTTTCGAAGGCCTGCTGTAAGTTGGTTTCAAAGGTCTGCCGGTTAGCTAGACCAGTCAAATGATCGTGACTATGCTGATGGGTAATATAGTCTTCATGAATACGCTGTTGAGTAATATCTTCCTGAATTCCCAAAAAATGTGTACATCTACCTGCCTCATCAAAAACCGGGCCCAACATTAAACGGTTCCAGAACCAGCTCCCGTCTTTACGATAATTTTTAACGGTTACTTGTATCTCTTTGTGTTCTTTTAAAGCCTGCTGTACTAAAGCAATCTTTTCAGCTTCTGTCTCCGGTCCTTGCAAAAAGTGGCATGTCTTGCCCATAACATCTTCTTCGGTATAACCCGTCATATGTAAAAAGGCTGGATTAACATAAACGATTTTTCGCTCGGCGGTAGCATCTGTAATTATAATTCCATTAGGACTGGCATTCACTCCACGTTTTAATAACCGCAAGTGTTCCTGATTTTTACGCCGTAATGTAATATCACGGGCAATACCGAATACTCCTGTTACCTGATGATTTTGTTTAATCGGTAAATTAGTCAGATCGAGCCAGATCATTTCACCAGAAGCATGATAAGCCGGTACCTCATAGTGTTGTGCATTTCCCTGCATTGCCTCTTTAAATGCTTTATCGGCAATATCACGATATTCAGCAGGTAAGAATGAACTGTAATGCTTTCCCCTGATTTGCTCATCAGAAAAACCAATAATTTTACGTGAGGCAATATTTGTACTCACCATGATACCTTGCGTATCAATTTCAAAAATTGCATCAGGGTGATAAGTATAAAAAGAACTATATTTTTCGCTTATTGCAATTCTCTGCTTGCGCTCAAGGTCAAGTTCGATTGCCAAGGCAACCATGGCCGCAGCCTGTTTTAATAACTTGATATTATGATCAGTAGGTTTTCTTAATGTCCGATAATAAGTTGCAAACGTCCCGTAAAGAGTTCCGCGTGCACTAAGAATAGGCGTCGACCAGCAGGTACAAAGCTTTTCGAGCTTGATTGAGGCCTGATAGGGAGTCCAGTAAATATCTTTCAATAAATTTTCACTGACGACCATTTTACGCAAATATGCTGCCCTGCCACATGTTCTTTCATCTGGTGCAATATTTATATTGTCTATGGTCTCCCCATACTGTTTAGAAAAATTCTGCTTGCCGCTTGTAAATTTCAGAATTTGTTCCTGTTCAGAATAAAGCATAATTGCTACAAGAACATTTGAAATGCGGGACTCTAGCCAGGTACTTGCCGCGCTTAAAATAAGATGAAGTTCAGTATGCTGACCAATCAGATTAAAAATATGGTAAGTATCGTGGTCATCACAATTGTTATTCATTTAGAATCCCTAACCTCCTTGGCTCTCTTACATTCTAGCTTTATCCCTAGCCTCATTATTATAACAAACTACCTTAATTCACCATTTTTCTACATTAGTTGCCTATTTTTTGTTTTTAGAAAGTAATCTTGATTCAGTTTTACCATTTTTTATCTGCTGAAATCTAGCTCCAAGAAGGTTTTAATTAGAATTAAATCAATCTGGCCCTGATCCAGCTTCATAGTTTAATTTTTTACATAATTAAAATTTTAATAAAATCTATTAGACTTTTATATTAAAGATATAAATTTATAGATATTAGCTTTAAGTTAATTTAACTAATATAGGTTAATACTTAATAATTTTTTATAAATATAAATTTTAAATTTATTTCTTAAGCAAAATAGAATAATTAAAATCTATTACCTTATACTAATTTATAAATTTTAATTTTCATAAAGATAATAAAATAATATAAAAATAGATTTCAATCGAATGTATATAATTTTCTAAGGCCGCTTTATATTGGGGCTTAAATTAGTTCTATTTCTAAAAATTTACATAAATTTTAAATTAGATCAAGAATTTTATTTAAATATTAATTTATATTTTTCAGTAAATTAATATATTTTATTTTTTATTTAGAAAACTGGCACTACTTTTGCTAAGCATTTAGACAGACACAAAATAAAAACAGGAGTGTTTGTGATGCATAACTCATCAGCAACAGATGTACTAGAGAATAGTCCTTCTTCTGCCGCCAATGAAACCCTAGAGGATTATACGTTACGTTATGCGCCTCACAGTTTTAGACGCTGGAGTCCAAAGGTAGTAGCCATTACAGCATTAGGCGGAATTGCTTATCTGGCAGATTTTTCTATTGGTGCCAGTATCGGCATGGCATATGGTACTACAAATGCAGTGTTTTCAATTCTATTTGCGGCGCTCATTATTTTTTTAACAGGTATTCCACTGGCTTATTATGCAGCACGTTACAATATTGATCTGGACCTGATTACACGTGGAGCCGGTTTTGGCTACTTTGGTTCAGTGCTAACCAGTATCATCTTTGCCAGTTTTACCTTTATTTTCTTTGCGCTTGAGGGATCAATTATGGCGCAAGGCTTGTTACTGGGTTTAGGTATTCCCCTCTGGGCAGGCTATCTGGTCTCTACCGTGCTGGTTATTCCACTGGTGATTTATGGTATGAAAGCTCTCACTAAATTACAGGTCTGGACTACCCCAATCTGGCTGATACTGATGATCGGACCGGTCGCTTATCTGATTTATCAGGAACCTGATCTGATAAGCCAGTTTGCTGCTTATGGCGGAAATGAGGGATTTGCAGTATTAGACATGGCAGCAATCATGCTGGGTGCAGGAATCTGTCTTTCACTCATCATGCAAATTGGTGAACAGATTGATTACCTGCGTTTTATGCCCGCTAAAACTAAGGAAAATAGTAAATCCTGGTGGATCGCAGTAATTTCTGCAGGTCCGGGTTGGGTCATTTTGGGTGCAATCAAGCAAATTATTGGGGCATTTTTAGGTTTTTATCTTCTTACAAAAATTCCAGGCGTAAATAGTACTGAACCTGTGCAACAGTTCAATGCAGCATTCCATGACATGTTACCAGGCTGGCTGGCTCTCAGTCTTGCTGTCATTCTGGTGGTAATTTCACAGATCAAAATCAATGTTACCAATGCCTATTCAGGATCACTGGCTTGGACGAGTGCTTATACCCGTATTACCAAGCATTATCCGGGTCGGATTATCTTTGTGATGGTCAATCTGGCCATTGCACTGGCACTGATGGAAGGCAATATGTTTGCAGTTTTAGGTAAAATTCTAGGTTTTTACTCTAACTTTGCAATTGCCTGGGTAGTGGTGGTTGCGACTGATATTGCTATTAATAAATATGTACTAAAGCTTTCTCCTAAAGAGCCTGAATACCGCCGTGACATGCTTTATAACATTAACCCGGTAGGCATGGTGTCATTTCTGGTAGCGGCTGGTTTATCTATTGCGGCATTCTTTGGCCTGCTTGGTGAATTTCTGGCACCTTATTCCCCACTGATTGCACTATTGGTAGCCTTTATCCTGACGCCCCTGATGGGTTTACTGACCAAGGGCAAATACTATATTAAAAATAGTAATGATGGTCTGAAAGAGGCACGCTACGATACAGAAGGGACTCCGGTAGCAACTGTCTATCACTGTATAGCATGTAATGAAAATTATGAACGGCCAGATGTGATGTATTCGCATCGGCACAGTGGAGTGATCTGTTCTTTGTGCAAAACAATGGAAAAATAATAAATATAAGAGAACAAGAATAAAAATAAAGAAAATAATAAAATCATACATCAGGCTTCTATTTAGAAGCCTATTTTTATTGCCAGATATTAATATTTTGTACTTATTAATTTATTTCAAAGTATTTATTACTAATCTTTTAAAATAATTAATTCACTCTTATTTTTAAATTCAATGATAATTAAAAATGAAATATCTTATATTTGAATAATTAAACATCTCTATTATTAAATTCTTCAGCTACTTTAGACTATAGCGATAATTAACTTGATATAGATAATGCTAATTTTCTAAAGCTGATTACTCATGCCTTAACTTGATACGAGGCAAGATGCATAGCTGCTTGTATCCATAGAATTTCAGAAGAGTTAAGAGCCAAACAAGTATTTAGCTCTTAAACAGCAAGAAATAAGAAAAACTAAGCAAGGCCTATCAGGGCCACAATTGCTGCACACGCCCCAACAATTTTTTTGCCATAAGGAATATAGCGTGTAATCAATGCTCCAAGGCCCAAGCCTGCGATATAAATCAAAGACATCGCTATTATCATACCTGAAACAAGTCCGGCGATATGGCCTGAATGACCGAGCTCATTACCATGAGCAATACCATGAAAAGTTACCAGTAATGCTGTAGCCACAGGTAGAATTATTCTGGATTTTGACCATAGTGCAAGAGTAACCATCAACAGTGAGGCAATAATGCCATACTCGGCAAGACTGCTCGAAAATAACTGTTGCTGACCCAGCACGAAACCAAATACCAGTGCGGTAGCCATACTGGCCATGCCAAGTATTTTCCACTGTCTGGCTGCGGACCAAAGTAAAACGCCCAACGCCAGTGCCATAATCATATGGTCCAAGCCTGTAAAAGGATGCAGGAAACCCGCGCTAAAACCTGAGTGTTGGTCATGCCCCGGATGTGCCTGACTGACTGCTGGTATCAGGCCAAGCATTATTAAACTGGCTCTTTGAATGATATTTTTCATATAAGTGTCCTCAGGCTTTAAATAGTCCTTGTTTTTCAATAAATTCTATAATTTCATTTAAACCATCTTGAGTTTTCATGTTGGAAAATAAAAATGGTTTTTCACCACGCATACGTTTGGCGTCTTGGTCCATAACGTCCAGATTTGCTCCAACCATTGGCGCCAGATCAGTTTTATTGATAATCAGAAGATCAGATTTAGTAATTCCCGGCCCGCCTTTACGTGGAATTTTTTCTCCTCCTGCAACATCGATGACATATAGTGTCAGATCAGAAAGTTCAGGACTAAACGTTGCGGCCAGATTATCTCCACCACTTTCAATAATGATCAGTTCCAGTCCATCAAACTTCTCACATAAATCATCAATCGCTGCCAGATTAATTGAAGCATCCTCACGAATAGCGGTATGCGGACAGCCTCCCGTTTCTACCCCGACAATACGATCTGGACTCATAGCCTCATGACGGGTCAGGAAGTTTGAATCTTCCTTGGTGTAGATATCATTAGTGACCACGGCCATATTGTATTTATCCCGTAAGACACGGCATAGATTCAAGGTAAGAGCTGTTTTACCTGAACCTACCGGTCCGCCAATGCCAACTCTTAATGGACTACGTTCTGTCATCTTATTTTCCTTTTTAATTTCACAACTTACTTTGAATTTTTAAACCAGCGCTTCATTCACGACCTAAATAAACGTGAATATTGGGTTTCATGTGTCATACTCAGCATGGCATATTGCGGCAAACTGCTACTCAGTTCATCATCCTGTAGTATTAAAGCCTGCTCTACTGCATGCGGGATTAGTTCATGCAGATGCCATAGAATTCGCTGGCCACTCATCTGTCCAAGTGGAATAGTCTTGACTGCTGCCAGTACCTGATTTTCCAGAACACTAAAGGTATAAGCAGTTAAGACATCAGCTATATTTAGTTGTAGTTGACCACATAGCTGGGCATATACCGGAACAAAACCAAACTGTTTTTTAACAGTTACTGGAAGTTTTAGAACATCTCGTATCCAGGCATTTAGGGAAAACGCCAGTTGCTGTGACTCCGCCAGCAATTCTCTGCTTTCACGACTGGCACGATATAAGTTTGACCAGTATAAAAATTGCTCTTCATCGGCGTAAAACTGTATCAGGCGTTGAAGTACAGGCAATTCAAAGCGTACTAGCAGCATTTCAAGTACTTCTTCAAAATAGGCAATACTAGAAACTTCATCATGAATAATGCCCTGATCAATCGCACTTTCCACACCCTGTGAATAGCAGTAAGCACCTATCGGCAAGGCTGTAGAAGAGAGTGTTAGCAGTTTGAGAAGCTGGCTGGCATTAGTGATGGCCATGAGCATGTAAAGCTTTAATTGGACTTAGACGATGTTCATGACTGTGTTGTGCATAGGCACCACTTTCTGGTTCAAAAGGATGCTCGATTTCAGAAACGGTTAGACCCAGTCCTGTAACCATTTCTGCCAGCACATGGTCAGGTTCAAAATATAAAGCGCTAGGTGTGAGCATCAGCGGAACATGACGGTTACCCAGGTGATAGGCTGCTTTTACCAAATCAAAGTCGCTCTGGGCGATCACCTGCATCAAACGTTCAGGTTTGGCATCTATACGCAAAATATCACCCTGCTCTGTGGCAATAAATGAACCACTTCTTAAAATACCTGTACGAGGTAAATCTGCACCAATATCGATACCTGAATTTAAGGTCGCACGAAAACGGCTTTTTTGACGGGTATCAAATGTCAGCTCAACAATTTCAAAGGAACTGTTATGGTGAATAGTCTCTAATCGCTGGGTATAGATTTTCATGCTTATCCTTTTTAAAGCAAAGATCCCTAACAATTGAATGTTTTATAATTCTCATATTAAGTATCAGTAGTTTTACGCCTCAAAATTAAGCATTTTTCGTGCCAATAAGGTTTTTATTGGTGCATTTATTTCCTGAACTCGCCAATTAATTTAGTAAGTTGTTCCATTCCATCAAATGTAGTCGGAATTTTATCGTCAGAAGACACAAGTGGTGAGAAGATTATGTTCTCAAACTTTTCAAAACCAGATGAGTTTTTCTTATGTAACTTTTCAGAGTCTTCTGCATAGTTATAAATAAATTGGCAGAGCGCCATTCGTAGTTCAAGTTGCCTCATTTGAGATTGAACCGAACGAACATGCTGTAGTCCTACTCTCACAAAATAAAAAACAATAATCATGAAGGTAGTAACGGGTAATGATAAATAAATAATAAATTTAAGTCCTTGTTCACCTAAACTGAAATATAAAAATATAAAAAGTGCGATTGAGCATAACGGCGTAAAAAATAACATTGCACCAAAAGCAGAATATCCATCTCTCCTACTTTTCAATTCCTCTTTTTTCTGTTCATAGAGTTGCTTAAGCCCCTTATTTAAAAGAACAAAATCATATTTAGTTTTATATTCTTCAAGTTTATTTTCTAAATTTTCTACTTCATCTCGCTTAGTTTCGAATGTACTATTCCAAGTATTGATAGCATTATTAGCTTCATTTAACTTACTATTTAATTCCGCTATATTTTTAATTTCATTGGAATGAAATAACTCTTTAAAAATTTGGAATGGCAAATCTCTTTCAGCAAATCTAACATAACGTCTAAAATTGGGATCATTGGAATATTTGGTATTAACAAAGTCAATAACGCTGCCTACTTCCAAAGAAATTGAATTACTCAATCCACCTAGAATAAAAGTTAGTTCAGAAAAATAGATATTGATTAAATTTAAACTGATGTCGAATAGATAGATTAAATCAGATTCTAAATTACTATCTTTATATTTCTTGAGGGCTTGATCTATGACTTTTACGAAATCAGATACAGGTTGTTTCCTCGAATATTCGATATATTGATCATAATCACTTAAATCAAGATTCGTGTTAAAAACGCGGGTTGCAGTTAGAAAATGGTTGGCTAAGTTTTTAATACTTTCTGCGTACGTGTCATCTTCTATTATGCTCCTTGCCAGTGATTCGACTTGATCAAATTTAAGCTTAAATTCCTGACTTTCAAATTTAAAAGCCATCTTCACCCTCAATTATTTTAATAGTAAAGATGGCATATTGATCTAAATTACCATTTAAAACAAGAAGTAACGCTGCGCCATTGGTAACACTTCCGCAGGTTCACACGTCAGTAATTTCCCATCTGCCCGTACCTCGTAAATTTCCGGGTCTACTTCCATCACAGGACAGTAAGTATTTAGCTTCATATCCGCTTTAGTGAGGTTACGTGTTTCTTTGCATGGACTGATGAGCTTTTTTAGTCCCAATTTTTTATGTACACCTCTCTCAATCGCTACTTGTGACAAGAAGGTAATACAGGTATTGTGCACACCTCGTGGAAATGCCCCGAACATTGGGCGGTAATGTACAGGCTGCGGGGTTGGAATAGAGGCATTAATATCGCCCATAGGCGCAGCAGCAATCATGCCTCCTTTAATAATCATGGAAGGTTTCACCCCAAAAAATGCCGGTTTCCACAGTACCAGATCAGCCAGCTTACCGACTTCTATTGAGCCGATTTCATGGCTTAATCCATGTGTAATTGCCGGATTAATTGTATATTTGGCGATGTAGCGTTTTACACGGTTATTGTCATGACTGGCATTATCGCCTTCTAATGTACCGCGTTGTACTTTCATTTTGTGCGCGGTTTGCCAGGTACGGATAATAACTTCACCTACACGACCCATGGCTTGCGAGTCTGATGACATCATGGCAATTGCGCCCAAGTCTTGCAGAATATCTTCTGCTGCAATGGTCTCACGACGTATACGGCTTTCTGCAAAGGCTACATCTTCAGCAATAGCTGGGTCGAGATGATGGCAGACCATCAGCATGTCCAGATGCTCATCAATAGTATTTACCGTATAAGGCCGGGTCGGGTTAGTAGAGGATGGTAGAACATTCGGCTGCCCGATTGCTTTTAAAATGTCTGGGGCATGTCCGCCACCCGCACCTTCGGTATGGTAAGTGTGAATCGTACGATCTTTAAATGCTGCCAGGGTCTCTTCCAGAAATCCGCTTTCATTTAAAGTATCGGTATGTATGGCGACCTGTACATCATAATTTTCTGCTACAGTTAAACAGTTATCGATGGCCGCTGGCGTTGATCCCCAATCCTCATGAAGTTTTAAGCCCACCACACCAGCTTGGATCTGCTCGGCAACTGGTTCCGGTTTGCTTAAGTTACCTTTACCCAGTAAACCAATATTCATGGGCAAATCATCAATGGCCTGCAACATGGTCGAGATATGCCATGGCCCTGGAGTAACAGTAGTTGCCGAAGTACCTGCAGCAGGCCCGGTTCCACCACCAATCATGGTAGTGACACCTGACATGAGTGCAGTTTCTACCTGCTGCGGACAAATCCAGTGAATATGCGTATCAACTCCCCCTGCAGTCAGAATCTGCCCTTCACCTGCAATCACTTCAGTTGCTGCTCCTAAAGGAATAGTAATGTTGGGTTGAATATCCGGGTTACCAGCCTTACCAATTTTCCAGATCCGGCCATTTTTTAGACCGACATCAGCCTTAATAATTCCCCACCAGTCGACAATTAAAGCATTGGTAATTATGGTATCGGCCACCTCCTCTGCTAGCAGCTGCGACTGCCCCATTCCATCACGAATGACTTTACCACCGCCAAACTTGACCTCTTCGCCATAGGTAGTCAGGTCTTGTTCGACTTCAATAAACAGTTCGGTATCTGCCAAACGAACCCGGTCACCGAGTGTTGGACCAAACATTTCCGCATAGGCACGGCGTGACATTTTCATTTCTTGTGTTCCTGTTCTTCCAGCTTGCCCATTACACGACCCGCAAACCCGTATACTTCGCGCTTGCCTGCCAGTGCAACCAGCTCTATAGAGCGGCTTTGACCGGGTTCAAAACGCACTGCTGTACCCGCAGCAATATTGAGCCGGTAGCCTTTTGTGGCTTCCCGGTTAAATTGCAATGCATCATTCGCTTCATAAAAATGAAAATGTGAACCCACCTGAACTGGACGGTCTCCGGCATTTGCTACAGTGATTTTCAAGGTCCGACGACCGACATTCATTTCAATGTCGAGGTCAGGGGTAAAAATTTCACCCGGAATCATATTGCTCTCCTAGACAATCGGTTGATGGACAGTCACAAGCTTGGAGCCATCTGGAAACGTTGCCTCTACCTGCACTTCCGCGATCATTTCCGGTATACCTTCCATGACATCTGCGCGTGTAAGCAAGGTAGTGCCATAGTGCATCAGGTCACTTACCGTCATACCGTCACGTGCACCTTCAAGTAATGCTGCTGAAATAAAAGCAATTGCTTCAGGATAGTTCAGCTTTACCCCCCGTGCCTTACGACGTTCTGCTACCAAGCCAGCAGTAAAAATCAATAACTTGTCTTTTTCAGTAGGGTTGAGTTCCATATCTCTTTCCTAAAATTCTTCACAAATGTCATGCAATATATATGCAAGTTTTTTTAGAATGCGGCAGGCTTGAAGATTATTTAACTATCAGGTTTTCCAGATTCGCGGAAACTCTTCATTCAGGTCAAACCAGTAAAGTCGCAGCCGGGCACGGATTGCCGCAAAGGCATCATGGCATTGACGGACATCATCCCCCAGATAACGGGCACAAATCACATCATTGAGCAGAGTTAAAGTTACTGGTGTATCCATACGCATCATCAGCTCACGGATCAGATCAAGGTGTTGATCCAGATAAAAACTGGTTCTAAATTTTTCAGGTGCTACAGCCCAGAAACTTCCCATAACTGCACGATTATTCATTCCCAGACACGAGCTAAGCCAGCGGTCATTCCCCTTAAAGTTCAGGCTATCTGCGACCAATAACTGCTCATTTCTTAACAGTTTAAAGCGGTTCTGAAACAGGCCTTCAGTAAACCGTTCATCTCGCGCCTGGCGCCCAATCACCAGCATATCCCAGCCAATAAAGCTGGCATTGTTCTTTAGTTGAACTGTGGTTTCAGAGTGCGCCCATGCTCCATTGAACAGCATGGTTTCTTGAGGGACCCATTCAAAAATCGCATTATTTTCAACCTGAATCTGAATATGCTGAAAAGCCTGTTTCGCATTAGTCTTATACCATTTTCCGGCACCAGGAGTAGTAACCAAGGCATGTGCTTCTTCATCCACATGAATCTTGAAAGTCAGATGATCGCCCCCGGCAATTCCTGCAGGCGGATGCACAATAATGGCATGACACACTCCGGTTTTTTCTGGCCATAGCATCTTTTGCACCCTAATTGGTCCAGAATGCCAACGATGCTTTAAAATAGTGCGGTCCTGTGCTGCTTTAAAACCCAATTCCAGACATGCAAACCAGCGAGCACATTCATCGGGCTTATCTTCATTCAAAAACTGCATTTTCTTAAAACTTTTAATAAGATCATCTGGAAAAATGCAAAAACTGCACCAAAATGTGCTGAAGAGATGATTTTTATATTAAGCAATGAGAGAAATGAGCAGATTATAAGCTAGTAAAACAGTATTTAAATTAAAAGGGATGATTAAAAAATCATCAGGTTATAGCCTCTATAACAGTAGCTATAACCTGAAAAATTTAAAACAGATTTAAGGCATGGATGAATTGATATACTAGAAATAACTTCGTTTAAGTGGACGCTGGGCTGCCAGTTTTCTCCGGTAAGCTTTAAACTGCAATGTAATCCCAATAAAAATAACGATTAATGCAGCTCCACCTGTAGAAATAACCAGAACACGATATTGCTCTATAAAAGTCATGGCAATTAAAGATGCAATAATAAAAGCAATCACCAGATAGCTTAACCACGGAAAAAACCACATTTTGAGTTTGATTTCCTGACCTTCGCGTTCCATTTTTCGGCGTAGTCTGAGCTGAGAAATAGCAATCACCAGATATACCAGCATCGCGATCATACCCGTGGTGTTCATGAGTATATCCAGAATTTCTCTGGGTTTGAGCGCATCAAAGAAATTCATCAGTGCAATAGCAAATGCCACTACACAAGAAGCCAATACAGCAAACACTGGTGTACCGTTTTTACGGGTTTTTTGAAACAGGGCGGGTGCATCTCCCCGCTTTGAAAGCGAATACAACATGCGTGATGCGGTATAGTGGCCTGAAACAAAACAGCTGCTGACCGATGTCAGTACTACGAAGTTCATGATCCACTTGGTCGCAGGAATACCTAATATTTCAAAAGTACGGCGGTATGCTCCATAACCTGTCTGACTAAGCAAAGGATCATTCCATGGAACAATACAGACAATCAAGAAGATTGAGCCAATATAAAACAGGCAGATCCGCCAGACTACAGATTTAATAGCGCGCTTGGTTTGTTCTACCGGATTTTTAGATTCTGAGGCGGCAATTGTTACAATTTCTGCGCCTAGAAATGAAAACATGACACCCAGTAAAGCAACAATGACCGGCCCCAAACCATTGGGCATAAAGCCGCCATGAGTGCTAAGATTGCTAAAACCGCTGACGCCACCCACTGGCCATAACCGGGAAATTGCCAATATACCCAAAACAATGAACAGGACAATTGCAATTACCTTAATTAGAGCAAACCAGAACTCCACCTCACCATATTTACTCACCCGCATAAAATTGATGGCAGTCAGAGTAATCGTCATCATCAGGGTGAATACGTTTACACTGAGTAAGGGAAACCATTCATGCAGGATTAATCCTGCCACATAAGCTTCCCACGCCATCAGCAGTACCCAGAACCACCAGTACAGCCAACCGATCGTAAAGCCCGCCCAACGCCCGATGGCACGTTCTGCATAAGTCGAAAAAGAACCGGTGTCGGGTGAGGTCGCCGCCATTTCGCCTAGCATGCGCATAATAAATACCACCAGAGCTCCACCGGCACAGTAAGCCAGTATTACTGCCGGACCAGCTGCTGCAATAATGCTACCTGAGCCAACAAATAAAGCAGCGCCAATAACACCGGCAATTGACATCATGGTGAGGTGTCTGGTTTTTAATGAATCACTTAACTGATTCGAAGATTCTTTTTTATTTATCTGCATCTTGTATTCATTCCATGAATTTTTTAATGGTTGCAAATAGATAGCGACTTAAAAAATTTCAAGATTCAGCAAACTGTACATTAGTCCTGAAATAAAAATGCCATATCTACACCTTACGAAATTGTTTTGCTTGAATTGAAGAGTCCAGAGTTTATAGCCAGCAATTAAAATGAATAATGATCTTGATCAATCAGATTTATTTATACACATTAGCTTTAGAGTTTAAGGAAACTATAGTCAGGTTAGAGACTTACTTTAAAAATCAGAGGTATTTAGCTCGTGTCACTTAAACTATAGCCGCCACCACACTAAAAATACTCGATATTGCCAAACAGCATTCCATCTTTGCTTCTGACTTTATTTTTTAAATTCATTATTTAATATTCTCTGCAAGTACAAGTTTTTACTCATGTACATGGTACGTTCGCCACCACCCGTTTTAATACATCTGGCCCTATCGTCTTAAACAATATGGCGTGTTTATCCAGAGCCTGCGAGTACCATTTTTTAAAATTTGTCAGGAGCCAATTTATATTTCTGATCATCAAGTTAAAGTATCGATTTAATATATGAAAACCAGGCTTAATATTTTTTATATTTTAAAATTTATTGTTTTGATTTTTAGAATTAAAGATAACTATAGGCATGAATAATTGAAAAATAGAATTACTTATATTCTTTGAATATAACCTGACCTTGCACGTTTAAAACAGACTGTTAAATGCCTCTTATCTCATTTATCAGCTAAGAGGCACCTTAACATTTTAGCGACTGATATGGATTGCCTGTTTCTTGGTAAATAAAAGTAGGCCATCCAGTCCAAATGAATAACCCAAGCCGGAAAGTTTCCAACCACCAAATGGTGCAGCAGGTGACAGATCAGCATGACTGTTAATCCACACCGTACCGCATTCTAGCTGATTGGCAATCTCTTGAGCTTTTTCAATATCTTGGCTCCAAACTGAACCGCCGAGCCCGAAAGAGCTTTGATTGGCGCGCTGGATCACATCATCTATCTCACTAAACTTTATAATAGGTAAAGCTGGACCAAATTGCTCTTCATCTACCAGTGCCACACCTTCTCTTAGGTTTGCAATCAAAGTCGGTGCAATATAATAGCCGTTTTCTGGCAGTACTGGTGCCTGAGTAAGCAGTTCTCCACCTTGAGCAATCGCATCCTCAATAAGCGCCTTAACTTTATTAAACTGCATACGGTTTTGTACCGGACCAAAAGTTGTATTTTCTTCTTGTCCATTACCCACAACCTGCCGTTCAGCTATTTCTACCAGTTTATGTATTAAGTCCTCATAAATATTTTCATGCACATATAAGCGCTTTAATGCGGCACAAGTCTGGCCAGCATTTAAAAACGCCGAGCCGAAAATTTTCTCGGCTGTGCTATCTACGTCAATATCGTCTAGTACGATTCCTACATCATTACCACCTAATTCCAGTACTACACCTTTAAGTGTATTAACCGAATGGCTCAAAATACTCTGCCCGGTACGTGTCGAACCGGTAAATGTAACTTTGGCGATATCAGGATGCTCACTGAGAACCTGCCCGACTATACCTGTGCCAAGTACTACGCTACACACGCCTTTTGGTACATGACGGTTAATAATTTCTACCAGTTTGACTGTACTTAAAGGAGTATATTCTGAGGGTTTATTGACAATACAGTTTTTAGTTTTTAAGGCCGGAAACAGATGCCAGACTGCAATCATAAACGGCCAGTTCCATGGTGTAATCGATGCGACCACGCCAAGTGGGCGGTTATAAACCTGAATGGTTTTACCACCAGGTTCCTGAATAGTTTCAACTGGTATTTCAATACTGGCGATGTATTCAATCCAGCTAGCACCCGCTTCTACCTCAAACTCTGCCAAGCCTAATGGCTTGCCCTGCTCCAAGGTAATTAACCGGGCAATTTCTTTTTTTTCCTGACGGATATCATTCGCAATTTTACTAAAACTGTTATTAATTTCCTCATCAGAAATATTTTTCCATTGCTTGAAAGCTTCAGTAGCAGCCTGAACTGCCTGATTGACCTGCTCTGGGGTTGCACTGGCTATTTCCGTGATTACTTCTTCATTAGCCGGATTCAGCACTTTAAAAGTTTCTGCTGATCCTTGAATATTTTCACCGTTAATAATGACATGAGTATTCATACTACCATCCTGGTTAGTGTTATAAAAATTACTAAATTGAACAATTTAAGAATTGATAAAAATTTTCCAGATTTCAAAGTAAATCACTTTTGCTTTAATATCCTTATTTTAGGATTTAAATTAATTCATCTTATTATTTAAATACCTTTTATTTAAGCGTTGGACTTATTACATTATGCATAAATTTATTATAAATAATGTAATTAAATTTTAAAATAAATTATCAAATTTTAATAAGGTCAGCATGCTTAGGCTATTATAAAGACGTGAAGATCTTACCTGAACTGTTCATAATTCAGATAAGACAAAATAACAGAATAAGTTAAATATAAAATTAAAAACTTTTTAAAGTTCAATCAGGTCTTTAAGCATTTCTTTAAAGAGTTCGCGTTGCTCTTCTGTATATTTTGAAAATACTTCCTGTTGATGACTTTCAGAAATCCGGTAGAGCATATTGGCCGCACTCTTTCCGTGTTCCGTAAGTACATAAGTAGTCTCGGTTTCAATAAGCAAACCTTTTTGGGCTAAAATCTCGGCTGCCTGTTCAACCTCGGCAATGGGCATAGCGACTTCATGCTGCAGTGCACGTTTACTACTGGCAGTTTTACTGTCCAATACAAGTAACAAACGTGCTTCACTGGTCCGAAAACCTGTAGCCTGCTGTTTGGGTTGATAGTCGCTTTCATAGGCTCGCACTGCCTGAGTTAGCAAGTAGTACATGTTATGATATAAACGGCCAGGAAAACTATCCTCTCTGGACTCAACAGGCGTATTCAAACTCGGATGAGGCAGTACCGCAGAATAAACACCTTGATGATAAAGTAAAGGAGAACGGCCATAGTCATGAAACTTAACCACTTTACCCAGAATGATCCAGTGATCACCCCCTTCAACAATATCAAATTTTTCACACTCCAGCACAGCGGAACAGTTTTTTAATAAAGGTGCTTTACCGGCACCCATGTCAAAATCGACTCCAGCAAAACGGTCCTCTGCACGGCGGGCAAAATTATTGGAAAATTCAATTTGAGCCGCAGATAAAATATTGACCGCGAAATGACTGGCTTGTGAAAAGATTCGGTAACTTGAAGAGTTTTTATCGATACTCCATAGAATCAATGCTGGGTCAAGTGAGACAGAGTTGAAACTGTTAGCTGTTACGCCAACTTTTTCACCTTGACTATTCTGAGCAGTCATTACAGTGACACCGGTTGCAAAATTACCCAGTACCCGGCGAAAGGCTTTAGTATCAATAACAGGGGCTGTGTTAATTGTGTTCATAACGTTCAGTCTACTTTCTCCCTGTTATTGTAACGTTAAATAATTTCCTGGACAGGCCTTATACTCATGATTTCATCATGAAATATCAGGCCATCATAAAACTATACGATTACATTCTCAAAGAAATTGCCAGAAACTGACTAGATACCCATGCACAAGTATTTAAGTTCCTGGTAGTCTTCGATCCCATATTTAGAACCTTCACGGCCACAACCCGACTCCTTTATTCCCCCAAAAGGTGCAACTTCAGTAGAAATTAAACCTTCATTTATACCGACCATACCGTATTCAAGGGCTTCGCTTACACGCCAGGCCCGACTTAGATTTTGCGTATAAATATAAGAAGCCAAGCCAAATTCAGTATCATTCGCCATACGGATGGCTTCTGCTTCTTCGGTAAATCTAAAAACTGGTGCCAGTGGTCCAAAGGTTTCATCTTGTGCGACCTGCATATCTGGGGTCACATCAGTTAAGACGGTTGGCTCAAAAAATGTCTGACCCAATTGATGCCGCTGCCCACCATAAATGACTTTAGCTCCTTTGGAGGTTGCATCATCAATATGTTCCTGAATTTTTTCAACTGCCTTTTCATTAATCAGCGGGCCTTGTTCTGCACCCGGTTCAAAAGCAGGAGCAACTTTGAGTTTTGCTACAGCAGCAGCAAGCTTTTCAACAAAAGTATCATAAATACTGTTTTGAACCAGAATACGGTTAGTACATACACAGGTCTGGCCACTATTACGGAATTTTGATGCTATCGCTCCCTCAACTGCTTTATCCAGATCTGCATCCTCAAACACAATAAATGGTGCATTACCACCTAATTCCATACTGATTTTTTTCATGGTTGAAGAGCATTGCTGCATCAGTAATTTACCAATGGCGGTCGAACCAGTAAAAGATACCTTACGCACCAGAGGATGCTGAGTCAGGATTCCACCTATTTCACGGGCACTGCCAGTCACTACATTGATTACACCTTTTGGAATTCCAGCTTCTTCAGCCAGAGCGACCAGAGCCAGTGCAGAAAGTGGAGTTTCAGAAGCTGGTTTAATCACGACAGTACAGCCTGCCGCCAATGCCGGACCAACTTTACGGGTAATCATGGCATTGGGGAAATTCCAAGGTGTAATTGCAGCTACTACGCCAACTGGCTGACGAATCACAAGCAGGCGACGTCCCTGCTTATCATGGGGAATCACATCACCGTAAGTGCGTTTAGCCTCTTCAGCAAACCATTCGATAAAACTTGCGCCATACAGAATTTCTCCGCGACTTTCGGTCATTGGTTTACCCTGTTCCGTGCTTAGAATTATCGCGAGATCTTCCTGATGTTCAATCATCAGCTGGTACCATTTTTTTAGCAGGATTGAACGTTCTTTTGCAGTGGTCTGTTTCCAACTTTGTAGTGCCTGATCAGCTGCTTGTACTGCTTTTACTACCTGCTGTTCACTAACAGAAGGTACATGAGCAATGGTTTCACCAGTAGCCGGGTTTATTACGGCAAAATTTTTATTCTGCTCTGCTTCTAGCCATTGACCATCAATAAATACCTGTTGTTTAAATAAACCAGAATTTTTTAATTGCACTAATACACTCCCTGATAAACGCTTAAACCCTTTAATGGCTTGGTTTCTCTTCAATGTTTAAATATGATTGTTTTAACAATTATTTCATAATTTTTTTTAGAAATATTTTTTTTAGACTAACTAAGACAAATTTTGTACCAAACCTCAATCGAGTCACTATGTGTTTTTTATAAAAGATATTTTTAGAATTTTAAGGCTAATATAAAATATGAAATATAATAAAAATTTTTAATGCTGCCTGGCCAGAACCAGAATTTTCAGATGAGTTTAAGTTCTGGCATTACTAGTCTTTACGAGTTTCTTCCTGTTATAGGTAGAGCTCTTGAGCAAAATTAATTAAAGAAGTTAAGAGGGATTTTCAGATAACGTACCCCATTTGCCTCCGGTTCTGGTAATTGTCCTCCATCCATATTGATCTGAATCGCTGGCAAGATTAGTTTAGGCATAGATAATTTGGCATCGCGCTGGGTGCGCATAGTTACAAAGTCCTGTTTGCGGGTATTTTCCTGAATATGGACATTGCCATGTTTCTGCGCACCAATAGTCGTTTCATGTACAAACTCATCCCGGCCTTCTGGCTTGTAGTCATGACACAGGAATACCCGGGTATGATCAGGTAATTGATATAAAGCCTGTACCGAATCAAACAGCTGTTCAGCACTGCCGTTTGGAAAGTCGCAACGTGCTGTACCGTAGTCTGGCATGAATAAGGTATCTCCTACGAAAACAGCATCACCGATGACATAACTCAGACAGGCAGGTGTATGCCCTGGCGTCGGAATATTATAGGCTTCAAGTTCGCCAATTTTGAATTTTTCACCATCTTCAAACAGATAATCAAAAGGATGATGAACCTTAAAATATTCAGGCTCAAAATTATAAATTTTGCTAAAAGTCTCCTGCACTACAGAGATTTTTTTGCTCATGGCAATTTTGCCACCTGCACTATTTTGAATATATGGCGCAGCTGTCATATGGTCAGCATGCACATGTGTTTCAAGGATCCATTCAACCGTTAAGCCCTGCTGTTTAATATAATGCAAAATTTCATCAGCCTGCTGGTAATGCATGGAAGCTGAAGCTGCATCATAATTCATCACACTGTCAATGACAGCACAGTGCTTTGTGACAGGATCAGTAACTACATAACTGAAAGTATTGGTATCATTATCAAAAAATGCCTTAACCAGAGGTTCTATTGTCATGATATTCGCTCTCCTATCCAAACCATTTGCGATGAACAAATACACCAGCTAGCATCGCTAAAATAAAATAGAGTGATTCATAATGGCCAAGGCCGATCAGGGTCAGTCCTGGTGCAGGACAAATTCCAGCTATACCCCAGCCCATACCAAAAATCAGCGCACCCATGATGAGTTTAGAATCAATTTTTTGATTGGTGGGTAGTTCTATTGTTTCATGGAATACAGTTTTAGGCTCGGCAGAACGTAGCGCTTTCTGAAACGGAATAATGGCCACTAAAATGGCACCTATCATCACAAAAGCCAGACTTGGGTCCCATGTACCAGTGATATCCAGAAAATCCAGTACTTTTTCAGGATTAGCCATTCCTGAAATACTCAGCCCAAGCGCAAAAATACTACCAAATATAAAGGCCAAAATATTTTTCATGACTGTATTCCCAGAACGTGCCGAAGCAGATAAACCGTGATAAAACCTGCGAGCATGAAGCTTAATGTAGCAACCATTGAGCGTCTGGAAAGCCTGCTCATACCACAGATACCATGACCACTAGTACAGCCAGAACCTAGACGGGTACCAAAGCCTACTAACAACCCGGCGATAATCATCATCCAAGGCGAAGCATTCAATTCAATCTCTGGTACTACAAATAAGCTATATAGAAAAGGCGTTAATATAAGGCCCAGCAGAAACCAGAGAGCCGGTGTTTTCCATAAGGTAGAGGGATCAAGTACCTGTGCAATCAGCCCACTGATACCAGCGATCCGGCCATTGACCCACAGGTAGCCGATCACCGAACAGCCAAGTAATGCTCCACCAAGTAGAGCAAGCCAATAGTCCTGAATCATAGGTCCACCAAATAACAATATATATTTATATATAATATAAATATATATTTTAATCAATTATTAAATCTTAATAATTTCCTATATATTTGTTATATCTATTTTTTTAATAAAACTTGGAATAAATAGAAATTTATAATGAGCTTATTCTTTTTTTATGACTAGTTTGCTTGAAAATGAATAACAAAACTGTTCATAGCGTCTTGTTTTTAAGACAGGCATAATACAATTAAATATTTAGCCTCCCCTATGAATAGAAGTGCACGTTAGAAAAATTTTACTCTCCTGTTTTGTGAGCATAGTCAGTACTAGCGCTTTGGCAAATGCTAGTTTTCTGCCTGCCGCACAGGCCTTCCAGCTCAAGGCTGAATCAGTTTCACAAAAAGAAGCCCTGCTACAATGGAATATTGCACCACATTATTATTTGTATCATAACCAGTTCAAGGTTATGGTTGGCCAGCAGCCATTAAACATTGAACTGCCTAAAGGTACAAAGAAAAATGATCCAACCTTTGGAATTACAGAGGTTCATTATCATCAGGTTGCAGCTAAAATTCAGGTGAAGCCAAAGACCAGTTATCAGATCAGCTGGCAGGGCTGCTCGGCAGACGGCCTGTGTTATCCTGTACAACGCATTACCTTAACCACTGATCAGGATGGACTTTTTCCGCAGTCACAGTCTCAAAAAAACGGCTTGCTACAGTTTAATAATACTCAGGCTTCGTTTAGTAGCGAACCGGCACAACAAAATCCGACGCTTGTTAGCCGTAAGGATATTGATTCATTTTCTGATGCAGGGCAGTCCTCAATTTATAAAGCCCAACAGCTGGAAGTTATAAATACCGATACAGATCAATCTATTAGTTCTAAAAATACTTCAGATAGCTCTTTTTTATGGTCAAATCAATGGAATAATGATCAGGTATTTTTAAATCTTTTCTCGCAGGATTCCTGGCTACTTAATCTGTTGATCTTTTTTATTTTTGGAATACTTCTGGCTTTCCTGCCCTGTTCTTTACCTTTAATTCCGATTCTGTCAGGCATTATCGTGCAGCGTAAAAAAGGTTACCGGGCTATTCCTATCGCTACAGCATTCGTTGTCAGTATGGCATTGGTTTATGCATTAATGGGCATGCTGGTGGCTGGGGTTGGTTACAGTTTTCAGCGCTGGTTTCAAAGTCCACCGGTGATTATTGGCTTTGCACTGCTATTTGTAGTATTTGCACTCAATCTGCTTGGCCTGTTTCAGCTGTCTCTACCCCAAGGTATTTTGCAGCGTTTGGACCGTATCCAGAACCAGCAGACTGGCGGAACCATTTACGGCGCTGCTGTGATGGGGGTCCTTTCAGCCCTGATTGTTGGCCCATGCATGAGTGCGCCTTTGGCTGGTTCACTCTTATTTGTTTCACAGACACAAAGTCCATTATTGGGCGGTCTGTACCTGTTTATGCTCGGCCTGGGTATCGGTCTGCCCTTATTTATTGCTGCAGTATTTGGTGCCCGCTTCCTGCCTAAACCCGGACTGTGGATGGAGCGGCTCAAATTCAGCTTTGGCTTTATTATGCTGATGATGGCAGTATATTTTATCCGGCCTCTACTCTCTCTGACATTATATTATTCTCTGTTTGCAGTTTTACTGTTGGTCCTCGCACTTTATCTGGGCTGGATCACCCGACAGCAGAACAAGGGGCAAGCCAAGATTTTGACCTGCTTGTTAGCAGCGTTATTGATGGGCGTAAGTGGATGGAATATAAAAAATGCTCTGTCATCTTTAAATGCCAAACAACATGCCTCTGAACTTCATGCATGGCAGGTAGTACGAAATGCTGAAGAATTAAATCAAGTACTGGCCAAAGCCCGTCAAATTCAGCGTCCTATCGTGATTGATGTGTATGCGGACTGGTGTGTTGCTTGCCAGCCTATCGAGCGCGATATTACGCCACGTGCAGATGTACAAGGAGCATTAAAATCATGGCAAAGAATCAAACTTGACCTGTCTCATTATCAGCCTTCTCAGGATGAGATTTTATCTGAACGGGAAATTCTGGGGCCTCCAACGGTTCTATTTTTACAGCCGGATGGGCAGGAAAAACGTGAGCTCCGTCTAACCGGCGCATTTAATGCCGAGCAGCTCATCCGTCAGCTCAGGCATACAGAGAATTAATTTGAATCTTAAAACGGTAAAGTTATTTGATCACTTATATACTAATCTACAAATAATTTTTGACTATTAAATACCCAAACCTGATCAATCTATAGATCCTGTTTGGGTTTTTCTCACAACGGACTTAGTATTTATCTACCGTTTAAAAGTTAACCCGGGAAGATGCCGCGGCCTTTACGTGCAATCAGGATTCGTTCACATGCCAGAATATAGGCAGCGGTACGCAGGGTACATTTCTTGGCCTCAGCAGTATTCCAGACATCATGAATTGCTTGAATAAGCAGTTTATCCAAACGCTGATTAATTTCTTCTTCAGTCCAGAAGTAGCTTGAAATATCCTGTACCCATTCAAAATAACTGACAGTTACCCCTCCGGCATTACAGATAACATCTGGCACCACCGTAATGCCCCGTTGCAGCAACACGTCATCAGCTTCAGGATAGGTCGGACCGTTTGCGCCTTCCAAAACCAGCTTGGCTTTTAATTTTTCAGCACGTTCAACAGTAATTTGTCCCTCAAGCGCTGCCGGAATAAGGATATCCATTTCAGCATCCCAAAACTCGTCATTAGTTATAGGCGTAGCACCTGGAAAACCGAGTACACCTGGATGCTCTTCCATATAAATTCGTAAAGCGTCCAGATCAATACCATTATTATTCAGGATCGTACCGGTATGGTCCTGAATA
This sequence comes from Acinetobacter sp. UBA1297, assembly GCF_002307755.1. Lineage (NCBI taxonomy): Bacteria > Pseudomonadati > Pseudomonadota > Gammaproteobacteria > Moraxellales > Moraxellaceae > Acinetobacter > Acinetobacter sp. UBA1297. Next base: position 21,167 of record NZ_DBUF01000009.1, on the reverse strand, counting down.
CATACCACCTTGGCATTTGCCTGTGCGAACAGATTCGCTGCTTCACTGCCCACATTACCAAAACCCTGTACGGCGACTTTAGCACCATCAATCGCCAGATTATTTTTTTTGGCAGCCTCACGTCCGGTAATATACACGCCACGGCCAGTGGCCTTGACACGTCCCAGTGACCCCCCTAAATGGACCGGTTTGCCCGTAACTACACCCGTCACGGTATAACCCTTATTTGATGAATAAGTATCCATGATCCAGCCCATGACATTCTGATTAGTGCCCACATCAGGAGCCGGAATATCTTTTTGTGGGCCAATAATATGGCCAATTTCACTGGTATAACGACGCGTTAACCGTTCCAGTTCACGGGTTGATAAAGCGCGCGGATCAACTCGAATCCCGCCTTTGGCACCACCAAAAGGCAGATTGACTACAGCTGTTTTAATGGTCATCCAGGCAGCCAGTGCGGTAACTTCATTCAGATCCACATCTGGATGGTAACGAATACCTCCTTTTCCCGGACCGCGGGACAGATTATGTTGTACCCGGTAGCCCTCAAAATGCCGAATGGTTCCGTCATCCATTACAATGGGCACATCGACAATAAGAGCACGTTTGGGACGTTTTAAAGTATCAATATAATCAGCAAGATGTTGCAGATATGGAGCCACCCGATCAATCTGGGCCAGATAGGTATTCCAGGCGCCTGCCTCTTCATTAATATAAGAAAGATTAGACATAACTGTTTCCTTCAGGAAATTCTAATGTGCATGGGAGAAGTTCTTATAGTGGTGAACTTCTATATAGAAGTGAAGAACCTTTAACATATATCAACATAGCCCGAGAGATGAAAAAATTTTCCACCACTCAGGCTATGTGATGTTTTTGAATTTTAGTTACTTATATCAACACATAAATATTTCATTTCCAGGTATTCATCAATCCCATGCTGCGAGCCTTCGCGCCCCAGCCCTGACTGTTTTATACCACCAAAAGGAGCAACTTCTGTTGAAATCAGGCCAGTATTGATGCCTACCATGCCGTATTCCAGCGCTTCCCCCACACGCCACTGCCGGGCTGTACTTTGTGTAAACAGGTAAGCAGCTAACCCGAATTCTGTGTTGTTTGCCATCTGGATTACCTCTTCTTCAGTACTAAAACTGAATAATGGAGCCAGTGGACCAAAAGTTTCTTCACGAGAAATTTTCATTTCCTGAGTGACACCAGTTAAAACGGTTGGCTCAAAAAATGTGCTGGTTTGATTTAGCCGTTTGCCGCCTGTACGGATGCTTGCACCTTTGCTAACGGCATCTTCAATGTGCGTCTGGACCTTCTCAATTGCAGCTTCGTCAATCAGTGGGCCTTGTGTTATTTCAGACTGTCGGCCGTCACCCACTTTTAACCTGGCAACTTCAGCAATCACACGTTCACTGATTGCATCATAAATACCTTCCTGTATATAAATACGGTTTGCACATACACAGGTCTGACCGCTGTTACGGAATTTGCTAGCCATTATTCCCTTTACAGCCTGATCCAGATTGGCATCATCAAATACAATAACCGGTGCATTCCCCCCAAGTTCGAGTGACAGCTTTTTAATTGTTGGCGCACACTGTTTCATGAGAATGCGGCCAACCTCGGTTGAACCGGTAAAGCTCAGCTTGCGGACAACGTCGCTTTCGCATAAAGTCTGGCCAACTTCAATTGATTCGCCGCTCAGTGTAATCATGACATCTTTTGGAATACCTGCCTGTAATGCCAGAACCTCCAGTGCATAAGCACTAAGTGGCGTCTGTTCTGCTGGCTTAATCAGCATTGAACAACCCGCAGCAAGTGCTGGTCCTGCCTTGCGGGTAATCATGGCGGCCGGAAAGTTCCATGGTGTAATTGCCGCTGTTACTCCGATTGGCTGTTTAATTACCAATAACCGTTGCTGTGCCTGAGATGATGTCAAAACCTCTCCATCTACACGACGAGCCTGCTCAGCAAACCAGCGGATGAAAGATGCAGCATAACTAATCTCGCCCCGTGCTTCTGACAGCGGTTTACCCTGTTCGGCAGTCAGGATCTGTGCCAGGTCCTCCTGATGCTTGAGCATCAGGCGGTACCAGTTCCACAGTAGATCAGCTTTTTGCAGGGCAGTCTGCTGTTTCCAGGCAGCCTGTGCCTGTTCAGCACGTTGAATAGCATTTTCTACAGCCGCACGGTCATAAGTTNNTCGGGATGGTCCAGTAAATACTGTAAATTTTGCTGGATCATGCAGAACGCTCCAGATTTTGCTGGGTGACTGCTGTGAAACCGGCTTTCAGAATATCCAGAGCTTTCTGGAACTGTTCAGCCGGAATAGTGAGTGGATATAGAAAACGGATAACATTCGCTGATTTACCACAAGTCAGCAGCAAAAGACCTTGGCTCATGGCATATTCCTGAATCGCTTTTGCCTGCTCAGCATATTCAAGCTCTACCGCGACCATAGAACCCAGACCACGTATATCCTGAATCATGGAGCTGGTAACTTTAAGCTGTTCCAGGGTTTTGATGAGCTGTGAACCCAGTACATGTGCACGCTCGCAAAGCTGTTCTTCTTCGATCACATCAATTACTGCATGTGCAGCCGCTACAGCCAGCGGATTACCGGCATAAGTACCGCCCAGTCCTCCCGGGTTCGGTGCATCCATTATTTCGGCACGACCCACTACGCCAGAAATCGGAAAACCACCGCCGAGGCTTTTAGCCATAGTAATTATATCTGCCTTTATACTGTAATGCTGCATAGCAAACAGTTGTCCGGTACGGGCAAAACCGGTCTGCACTTCATCGGCTATCAGTAAAATACCGTGCTGGTCGCAGAGCTCACGCAAACGCACCAGAAATTCCTGAGGTGCGACATTGAAACCACCTTCCCCCTGTACCGGTTCAAGTACAATAGCGGCAACATCTTGAGGTACCATGTCAGTACTGAAAATATTTTCAATGCTTTCCATTGCATCGTCCACACTGATTCCCTGTGACTGCGATGGATAGCGGCCATGGAATACACCTGCCGGCATGACACCAAAATCACGTTTATAAGGTGCTGTTTTACCCGTCATTGCCATAGTCATAAAAGTACGGCCATGAAAACCGCCACTAAATGTGATAATGCCATAACGACCGGTGGCAGCCCGGGCAATTTTGACCGCATTTTCTACAGCTTCTGCACCTGTGGTAAAGAAAGCCGTTTTTGCTGGCCCTTCAATAGGCGCACGCTGGTTAATACGCTCAGCTAAAGATACATAGCTTTCATAAGGTGCAACCTGGTATGCCGTATGAGTAAATTTGCCGAGCTGTTCAGTTACTGCTGCAATCACTTTCGGATGGCGATGACCAGTGTTCAGTACGGCAATCCCGCCTGCAAAGTCAGTATATTCACGCCCATCCATGTCCCACAGAGTGGCGTTCTCTGCACGTTCTACATACCATGAGCACATAATGCCTACACCGCGTGGAGTGGCCTGCTGCTTGCGGCTGTTAATATCAGTATGTTTAGAATCCATTTTTTGTACCTCATTTTTATTTAAGCACTGTCAGTTCCTGCTCTAGGCTTGTCTGACGACTGATGACTTCTTTAATCTCACCCTTTTACCCCATTCTGACGAGAGCCATTTCTTGTTCTTCTTTAGGAGCCAATCTGTTTTGCTATAAAAAATAGAGAATCTTAATAGGTTAGATAAAAAATTTATTTTCTCTTCAAGGTTATGTTAGTTTTTTAAAAATTAAATTAATCTTTTTAGTTACTTACTAAATAATAAAATAATTAGATAAATTTTTTTGCTTACTCCTGCTTTTATTTCTTTTTAAAAAATAATTTGACAGTTTAAATAAAACATAATACATATAGTTTTATATGTAATATTTTATAACCAAGGAAGAGTAAAAAATGACGACTGTAAAACTAAAACATTTTATTAATAGTGAATATTCTGAACCGCAAGATAGTAATTATTTCGATCTGATCAGTCCGGTAACTGGAGAAATATATGCACAGTCGCCTAATGCAACTGAAGCAGAGGTAGATGCAGCTTATGCTGCTGCTAAAGAAGCATTTAAAACCTGGGGACGGACTACGCCCTCTGCACGCCAGAAAGCTTTACTGAGCCTGGCCGATGCTATTGAAACCAATGCAGACCGCCTGATCGAAGCACAGAGCCGTAATACTGGGCAGCTTAAGCATCTGATCGCCTCTGAAGAAGTAGCAATATGTGCGGACCAGATCCGCTTTTTTGCAGGCGCAGCACGTTTACTGGAAGGGACAGCAACATCTGAATATCTGGAAGGCTTAACGTCCAGTATCCGCCGTGAGCCAGTGGGTGTAGTCGGTCAGGTAACACCCTGGAACTATCCACTCATGATGGCTGTCTGGAAAATTGCACCTGCACTGGCTGCAGGCAATACCGTTGTGCTTAAACCTAGTGATACCACACCGGAAAGCACTTTACTGCTGGCAGAAATTGCAGCACCATTCTTTCCAAAAGGCGCTTTTAACGTGGTGCTAGGCAAGGCAGATGTAGGCTCCAAGGTGGTTTCACATAAAGTTCCAGCCTTAGTATCGATTACCGGTTCAGTGCGTGCCGGTTTACAGGTGGCAGCCTCTGCTGCGGCCAATCTTGCCAAGGCTCACCTGGAACTTGGAGGTAAAGCTCCGGTTCTGGTTTTTGAAGATGCCGACCTCGACAAGGCGGCTGAGATGATAGCCATGACCGGCTTTTTTAATGCCGGGCAAGACTGTACCGCCGCAACCCGAGTAATTGTATCTGAAGCAGTGCATGATGAATTTGTGCAGAAACTGGTGGCTACTGCAAAGAACACTCGGTTCGGTGAACCAGATGATGAAAATGCCTTATATGGCCCACTCAATAATGCCAACCAGCTTAAACATGTGACAGGCTTTATTGAACGTCTGCCCTCACATGCCAAAATTGAAACTGGTGGTCGTCATGCTGACCGTCCAGGCTATTATTTTGAACCTACAGTGATCACCGGTCTGCAACAGCAGGATGAAGCAATTCAAAATGAAATTTTTGGTCCAGTGATTACCGTACAAAAATTTAGTGATGAAGCGGATGCCATTTATAAAGCCAATGATGTTGAATACGGCTTGGCTTCAAGTGTATGGACCAGAGATCACGGGCGTGCTACACGTCTCAGCCGCGAACTTGATTTTGGTACAGTATGGGTCAACACGCATATTCCGCTGACTGCTGAAATGCCACACGGCGGCTTCAAAAAATCAGGTTATGGTAAAGACCTGTCAGGTTACGGTTTTGAAGAATATACCCGTATCAAGCACGTAATGAGTTCAAACGACTAGTCAGGCTGGAGCTAAACATGAATCAACAGGAAATTAAAGCACTGGTCGGAACTGCGCATCATGAACTGTTCAGCCTGCATGACACCAGTGCGCTTGAACGTTACTTCTCGGCAGACTTTATTGAACACTCGCCTCTGGTCGCAGATGGGCTTTCTGGTTTGCGTCAACTGGTACAAGACTGTCCAAATCTTAAACATGAAGCTGTTCGCATCTTGGCCGATGGCGATCTGGTCGCTATTCATGGACGCTTTGAAGGGCTAGATGAACAGCCACTGGTCGGTTTTGATATTTACCGGGTTAAAGATGACAAAATTGTAGAACATTGGGACGGATTAGTCCCTGAAGCAGCAGCCAATCTTAGTGGCCGTACCCAGCTTGACGGGCCCACTGAGGTAGCAAAGACTGGTCAGGAAGAACATAACCGGTCACTGGTAAAAGAATTTTTTACCCGTACGCTGATTGAAGGTGATTATGAAGGCTTCAGAGATTATGCTAACGGCGAATTATTTCAGCAGCATAGTCCTGATATTGGCGACGGTACTGTAGCAGTGATCGATTTCCTCAACAAAATCCGTAACGAAGGTCAAGGTTTGCTATACTCGAAAATTCATCGCACCATTGCCGATGGCCAGTTTGTCTTGACCCACTCTGAAGGAAGTATTGCAGGTACACGTCATGCCTATTTTGAATTATGGCGTGTAGAAGACGGTAAAATCGTTGAACTCTGGGATGCAATTGCTCCAGTTCCCCAAGATGACCAAGCTGTACATCGCTATGGCGTATTTTAAAGATTAGCCGCTTCCTGAGCCGGGTATTTTATGCCTGGCTTTAAAGAGAGTTAGCCATGACAGCACACACCATTATATTTGCGCCTATCGAGCAGGCCACGCGCTCGGAACAGGTGGTAGGACGGCTAGAAAATGCAATCATTTCCGGTCTGCTCAAAAGTAATGAACAGCTTCCAAATGAGGCCGATTTGGCCCGCCTTATGGGAGTATCACCTATTACGGTTCGTGAAGCATTAAACACCTTGAGAGTAAAAGGCCTGATTGATACGCGACGTGGACGTAACGGTGGAAGTTTTATCTGTGAAATTTCTCCTGATCTGTTGCTAGAGCAGCATCCCTTGCGGCAGGCCAGCAGTGATTATCTGGCAGATCTGGGCGAATACCATAGTGCCATTCTTGGCCATAGTGTATATCTGGCTGCCCAGCGCACGACAACACAAGATCTTTCAAAAATGAAGGAACTGATCCATCTGTTTGCACAGGCTACACAACCGGATACCCGCGCACAAACCGATATGCGCTGTCTGTTAACTCTAGCTTCGTTTGCACAGTCCTCAAGACTAGCCAATCAAGAGCTTTCCATTCAGGCAGAGTGGGCCCCTCTGGTTGCGATACTTTATCAGGATACAGAATTTCATACAGATGTAGTTGAGCAGTATCAGCAATTATTGCCATTGCTAGATCAGGCAAATGAAGCTCAGGCAGCACTGCACACCAAAAAAATTATCTCGATGCTAACTGACCAGATGCTCGAGTACAAACTGTCCATCGCATAACAAGAATAGATATACCGGAACGTTGCATGTTCCTATCCAGACGGTGAAATAACAAGGACAAGGATATAAAGGAATGAAAACAGAATTATATATAGAACAGCTCCAGATGTTACTCGAGCAGGTTATAAGTGAGACCACTTCAACTGCACAGCAATTGGCCCAGCAGACCAGCCATATTTTATCTCGACGTATAATAGATCCGGGCCGCGGTATTAAACTGTCGACTGAGGAGCGTCAAGCTTTACAATATGAAATTAAGGCTGCATTAGAAAAATCGACTTATACCCATGGGATTGGTTTTGCAGGATATACTCCCGAAAACCAGGAAGAAAAAGATTACTGGACACTGGAATGGTGGTTTAAAAAAGGCGATGAACTGCAACAGGCTAAACTTGAAAACTACCAGAATGCCCAGCGTTTTCTCGATTTCCGCTCCTTTGACTGGTTTCAACAGCCAGCATGCAGCAAGCAACCCTATATTCAGGGGCCTTATGTCGACTATATCTGTAACGGTGCCTACACGATTACCACAGCCTATCCCGTAATGGTACAAAGCCAGTTTGTAGGGGTAATTGCTATTGACTTACTGGTCTCTTCACTTGAAAAAGTTTTTCTGCCTAGCCTCCGCAAAATCAAGCAGGCTGCTGTAATTATTAATGATACAGCCCGTGTAATTACCTCCAATACAAAAGGTTTCCGCACGGGTACTCTGGTGAGACATACGCCTATGGCTAGTACAATTGTGCGGTCATCCCAGCCCTTGCAGCTACTGGTTTTATAGCTTTAAACCAGTTATGGGTAAAGGCTTTAAATTAAGCCTCTGATTAGAAGCCAAGCCACCTTATAAATTACAAGAACCTGAGCTTAAAAGTTTGGGCACATATTCTTTATGCTTATTTTATTTATATCAGCAACATATTAGTGACTGGCTTAAAAATTGCAGGGTAGCAAACAGAAATATAAGGGCTTTTATAATATGGAAAAAACTACTGTAAATTTAAAAAAACTGACCCTCTGGCAAGTCATTATTATTGGTATTGCCTACATGACCCCGATGACGGTATTTGATACTTTTGGCATTGTTTCGGGTGTTACCGATGGACACGTACCTTTAGCTTATATACTGGCATTAATTGCAATGGTGCTAACTGCATGGAGTTATGCGCGTTTTAGTCGTGAATCTGAAAAAGCAGGTTCAGCATATACCTATACTGCTGAAAGCTGTGGTCCACAATATGGCTTTTTTGTTGGCTGGTGCGCGCTGCTGGATTATCTCCTGCTTCCGCTCATTAATGTGTTACTCGCTTCCATTTACCTCACTGCCCTGATTCCAGATGTTCCTTATTGGGCTTGGGTCATGATTTCTGCAAGTGTTGTCACTCTGGTGAATTGTTTTCGTATCAACATATTAGCCAACTTAAGTCTGGCTTTTGTTTTTGCGCCTATTATTCTCATGGTTATATTTGTTTATCTGGTAATTCAGGGTATAGGCTCTTCTCAGGGTTATGAGCATGTTCTGACTCTTACGCCCTTATGGAATGGAGATCATGAGCTTTTACCACTTATCGCTGGCGCATCAATTTTGTGTTTTTCATTCTTAGGGTTTGATGCAGTCACGACATTATCTGCTGAAACCAAAGACCCGAAGCGAAATATCCCGCGTGCGGTACTGATGACCACCCTTATTGGCGGTTTGATCTTTATTAGTGCATCTTGGTTTATCCAGCTTTATTTTCCCAGCAATGTCCGTTTCAATAATCCGAGTGAAGCCCTGCCAGAAATTGTGCTTTATGTAGGTGGAGCCTTTTTTCAGTCGGTTTTCCTGTGTGGGCAGATTATGAATACCTTTGCTTCCGGTCTTGCTACCCATGCCAGTGCCTCGCGGCTTTTGCATATTATGGGCAGAGATGGTATTTTCCCGCGTAAATTCTTTGGTGCAGTTCACTTTAAACTCGGCACACCACTTTTTTCGGTATTATTTGTCGGCCTCATTTCAATGAGTGCAGCTTTTCTGGATCTCGCCCAAGTGGTTAGCCTGATCAGTTTTGGTGCTCTGGTTGCCTTTACTGCGGTGAATTTCTCAGTATTTATGCAATTTTATATTAAAAAGCAGCAACGCACAGGACTCAAGAATAAGTTCCTCAACCTGGTTTTACCATTTATTTCGGTCTGTGCCATCTTGTGCCTCTGGTTCAATCTGGATCATTCTTCCTTGATATTTGGTTGTATCTGGTTATTGGCCGGTATCTCCGTTTTCTTTTACAAAAAATTTAAAAAGCAGAATATTGCTATCAGCAATGTTTATTAATTCATTGAGGTCAAAAGCCATGTTAAATATATCTAAACCTATAATATTAAATGATGTTGTTTTAAGCAGTCAACCACTCAACAGGCAGGTAAAGAATGGAACTGGGTTAATCCCCGTCATCTACAGGCTGACCATCCGGCAAATTACTATGAAAGCTCTCTGGCAGACTGGCATGAATTTAATGCCCTGCAAACTGATTGTGAATGTGATGTGGTTGTCATTGGTTCAGGCCTGCTAGGCGCCTCTACTGCATTACATCTGGCTGAACAGGGGGTCGAAACTGTTATACTTGAGAAAAATCGTGTAGGTAGTGCCGCTTCAGGACGTAATGGTGGCCAGTTGACACCTGGTCTGGCCCGCTGGGAAGCAGGTGAAATGGCAGAACATTTTGGTTATGAAGATGCAAAAAAACTCTGGCATTTTACTTCTACGGAGGCCATGCGGTTAATTGATGAAATCTCTGAAAAATACGGTCTGGATTTTCAGCGAAAACGAGGACACATTACTGCTGCGGTTCATCAAGGTCATCTGGTTGGTCTTACCCAAGGCGCAGATGCCCGTAAATATCTGGGTGAAGACCATACACGCATTGTAGGTAAACACGAATTAGATGAATATATTAAATCAGACTATTATACCGGCGGGCTGATTGATGAGTTAGGTGGCCAGATTCATCCACTTGCTCTAAACCGTGGCCTGATTTATGCCTTCTGCAAAAATGGGGGTACCGTGTATGAACAGACTGAAGTAATTACAATTGAAGAAGCCGAAGACGGCGTTTATGTCAGAACAGCAACCGGTACAGTCAAGGCACGTAAAAGTGTAGTGATGGCTGTACATCATGCATCATTTAAGTTGCTTCCACAGAAAAAACAGACGACGCTTCCCTTCTATACTTACGTTAGTACCACTGCTCCGCTTGAGCTTGATATTCATGAGCTTCTGCCTGAGGAGCATCCGGTTTACGACACCCAATTTCAGATTGACTATTATCGCCCGGTCACACAGAACCGGTTGTTGTTTGGCGGACAAGGTACAGGTAGCTGCTGGTCACCAGAGAGGACCTTGAACTATTTAAAAAATCGTATTCATACAGTTTTCCCACAGCTCAAGCAGGTTGAAATCGATTTTGTCTGGAGTGGTACCACTGATTTGACAGTCAATGGTGCTGTAGACAGCCGTAAGTTCGGGAGCAAGTCTCCAATTTATGCCGTGCATGGCTGGAGCGGCCACGGTGTTGCCCAGACTGTGCGTATTGGTAAAGCCATTGCAGCAGATTTTATTGGTCAATCCAGTGATTTTAAAATGCTCACCCAGATTGATCATGCCAACATCCTGTTTGCGCGCACTCTGGCCCCTGTTGTGATTCCAATTGCAAAAAGTGCTTATGGTGTGGGAGCTTTAATGAATCCAGGTAAAATGGTGTCTTTTTAATATTTTATAAGAAATATAAATAGTTTTCTCCAGCTTAAAATCATTAAAAACCGGTAAAGCAAATCGCTCTACCGGTTTCATAAATGAACAGTTAAGGTTTAGAAAAAATAAAAATTACCAGCCAGCTGGCAATAATTTGAATAATGCAGCAATAGCATAAACAGCACTGGCAAAATAGATAAGAATAATCAGAATTTTAATGCCCGGGTGAGTAATGGCAGAGCTGCATGTCCATGAAGGTTGAATATCTCCACGCGCACGCGCACCTTTTAAAATAAGCATGGGCATGATAGACAGGACTACACCACTAAATGTTCCCGCGATATAAAGAGCATTAACGAAAGAGACCATACCGCTATAAGCCAGCAAAAATGGTGGAAGAGTTACAATGGCCATGACCAGAAGACGCTTTTTCATATCGGTATGAATTGCCAGTTTAAAACGATCACCGATATTTGTAACCAGACTGCCACCTAGCCCCCAGTACGAAGTCAGCATTGCAAACAAGGCAAACAGGTTAGCAGAGAAAAAGGCCCAATTGCCCAGTACCTTGCCCCAGCTTAAAGTTGCTACCTGGGTAATGTTATCCAGACCACTAAGAGCAATTACGGACATCGGTACCGCAGCCAGCAGAATAAATGTAATTACCATACCGGTAATAATAGCTTTTGGCAGCTGCTCAGGCTTATCACTAAAACCACGCGCCATTTCCGGCACGATATATTGGGCAGAAAAACAGAACACCACGACATTAAATACTGGAATCATATAGATCCAGTTGCCCTGCATCAGATTTACAAACTGGGTTTTTTCATTGAGCAATGTCGCACCGAATAAAATCGCCAGCATAGCAACCATGCATATACAGATTACTTTTTCACTACGGCCAATCGCTTTTAATCCGAGCCATAATATTCCTGCCGCGGGAATAAAGAAAATAAGACTGCCGAGTGACCTTGGCAGGCCGGCCAGCGAATTCAGCAGCTCACCACTACCACTCATATAGGCGATTAATGCACCCATTGAATTAACACAAACCGCTGCGAAAATAATCCATGAGCCTAAAGCACCTACATAACGCTCGGACAGGCCGCTTAGTTGCAGATGTGCCTGGGTTCTTAATGTTGACTCGGCAACATATAGCATGGTAATGGTGGTCAAAATACCAGCAACAATTAACCAGAATAGCAAGGGCATAAAACCTGCCTTACGCGCTGCATAGGCTATAGAGAGAATACCTGCACCAATATTGGTGCCAACAATCATTGCAACGCCTTCCAGAAAACTTAAAGATTTGACAGGCGCTTCTTTGCACTCTACAACGGTAAAAGGTACTGCGCCTTGTATGGTCTCTTCTGACATGATGAATTCCTTATAAATTATAGTCCTTGATGACTTAGGTTTCTAATTTCCTGTTATGCTTTTATAACGGGTTCAGATTCATCTTCTGATCAATCCTGCTTGTTTTAAGACCCTTGAATTTCAGTAAATTAAGCCTGAGTATATGTTCAGCTCCAGGGTTGAACCTGCTGGCCCATCCATAAGGTTTTATAATTTCATGCTTTATGGGACCAGAAACGAGAGCCATTTTTAATAAACCGGAGAGAGCCAATTGCTTAGCTTGTTAGGAGATCATCTGTTACAGCGCTTACAGAAACAGACCGAGGGAGCTCTATATCACCGGGTATTCTGCTGTTTACGTGATGCCATCACAGAAGGTATTTTACCGCCTAAAACACGGCTTCCGGCTTCGCGTGATCTGGCTCATGAACTCAAGGTTTCACGTAATACTATCTTGAATGCCTATGAGCATTTACAGGCACAAGGCTATATTCAGGCACATACGGGACGTGGCAGCTGGGTCGCTGAAAACCTGCCGGAGAGCTATCTGACAGTACCGGGACATGAACATCTGGCAGAACAGCCCAACCAGCAACAGTTAAAGCATCTGTCTAAGCGTGGTACTGAATTTCTTGAAAGTGCAGCCGCATCCCCCTATCAGTGGGGTGCTTTTGTGCCAGGCGCACCAGACGTTACCGAATTTCCACACGCCGAGTTTGGCCGGATTCTGAACCGTTTAAGCCGCCAGCCGGAAATTTCACGGCTCATTTATAGCAATGACGGGGGCTGTCTTGAACTTAAACAGGCATTAGCAGATTATTTGCGGGTTGCGCGCTCTGTACGCTGTGAGGCTGACCAGATTCTAATTACTGAAGGTATTCATCAGGCAGTAGATCTGGTTTCACGCTCTTTATGCGATGCCGGTGATCAGGTCTGGATTGAAGATCCGGGTTACTGGGGTGCGCGTAATATTTTACGGATCAATGGACTGTGTATTAACCCGGTACCCGTTGATCATGAAGGTCTTATTCCTGATCATACATCTTCCGTTCCTAAACTGATCTTTGTTACTCCCTCACATCAGTATCCGCTTGGTTCGCACTTGAGCGTATCCAGACGCCGGCAACTGTTAGACCTGGCCCGTTATCACGGCAGCTGGATAATTGAAGATGACTACGACAGTGAATTTCGCTTTTCCGGCCAGCCTTTTCCCTCCTTGCAGGGACTGGAAGAAAATACGCCCGTCATTTATATGGGAACATTCAGTAAAACGATTTACCCGGCATTACGGATTGGTTATATGGTCATTCCTAAAAGTCTGGTCGAATCACTGAAAACGGTAGCTGCCGAGCTTTATCGGGGCGGGCATTTACTTACACAGCGGGCACTGGCTGAATTTATTCAAGAAGGTCATTATGCCGCTCATATCCGTCGGATGCGGATTTTGTATGGTAAACGCCGTGCATTTCTAATTGAACTGATTGAGCGCTATCTGGGCACAGAGTTTATTCATGAATTTAGTCATGCAGCAGGTTTACACCTGGTCCTCAAGCTGCCGGAGCATAGTAATGACGTTGCAATTGCCAGAATGGCCCTTTCGCGTGGTGTCAAAGTAAGACCTTTATCACGCTATTATTCGGATGCAGACCGCTCACAAGCTGGTCTGCTACTAGGTTTCGCCTGTGTAAAGGAGAAAGACATGCTTGTAGCATTTAGCGTATTAAGACAATGTCTGAAAGAACATCAGATTGCACTTTGAACCGGGTTAAAGCTACTCTTTTAATCACTATACAAATGCAATAAAAAGGGCACAGCCTAAACTGTACCCTTCTTAAGAGTTTAACAAGATATTTTTATACTACATGCTTTTGTACCAGAATACAGCCCACGGAATAACCTGCACCAAACGAGCACAGAATTCCATATTCACCATCGTTTACTTCGTGTGCTGTGCGGTGCATGGCAATAATGACCCCGGCAGAAGAAGTATTGGCAAATTCATCCAGAATAATTGGAACAAGCCCTGGCTGGGCTGCTTCTTTGCCTACTACCAGCTTCAAGATTAATTCATTCATGCTGGCATTGGCCTGATGTAACCAGAAGCGTTTTACTTCATTAGGCTGAATACTGTTTTTCTCAAGTTGAGTAGTAATCATTTTTGCGACCAGCGGGCATACTTCCTTAAATACTTTGCGGCCATCCTGACGGAAACGCTTGTCATCAATATCGGCATTTTCACTGGTATTCAAAAAACCAAAATTATTACGAATATTGTTGGAAAATTGAGTAAACAGCTGTGTATCCAGAATTTCAAAGCCAGATTTGCTGTCTGTATTTTCAATAATAGAAGCAGTCGCTACATCACCAAAAATAAAGTGGCTGTCACGTGAACGGAAATCAGAATGCGCAGATGTAATTTCAACATTGACCAGCAATACACGACGCGCGCCTGTCTTAATGGCATCATGAGCCTGTTTCAGGCCAAAGGTCGCTGCAGAGCATGCCACGTTCATGTCATAGGCATACCCCTGAATTCCCAGAGCAGTCTGAATTTCAATAGCAACTGCCGGGTAAGCGCGCTGCATGTTTGAACATGCCAGAATCACGACATCAATATCTTCAGGTGTAACACCAGCATTTTCCATCGCCTGCTTGGCAGCAATTACGCCCCACTCTGCCTGTAACGACAGCTGGTCATCAGCACGTTCCTGCAAACGTGGACGCAAACGTTTCGGGTCAAGAATACCAGTTTTTTCAGACACATAACGACGCTTGACACCTGATGCCTTTTCAACAAATTCAGCACTTGAACCACGGCGGGGCTCTAGTTCACCTGCAGCAATTTTTTCAGCATTTTCTAGGTTATACTGTTCCACATAAGCATTTAAACTTTCAACTAACTCTTCGTTGGTAATGACATTTTCAGGATGAAACAAGCCAGTACCAGTAATGCGGATGCCCATGTAAAACTCCTTTTAAAGAATGACGGTATTTTAACTGATTCCGAGCCGATCCCATAGTTTTTGCAGTCGAGTTGCAGAAACAGGTATTTTGGTCTTCATAGGCTGGGAAAACAGGGAAATACGTAACTCTTCAAGCATAAAGTAAAAGTCTATAGATTTCGGATTGTTACGGACACTGAATAACTTGTCCATCCACGGGTCAACCTGGGCAATAGCAGCTTCATCACGTTGAAGGTTATTAGGCAAACGCTCCAGACGCAGAACCAAGGCCTTCAAATAACGTGGAAATTCTGCCCATACCTCAGGCGGCTGGGTATAAACGAAATCGCCCAGTTGCATCAGGTCAAGCTGATCTTCAATATCATCAATACTACGCCCAAAAATTTCCGGATCAAGCACGAGCAGTTTACGGCGAATATCTTGCCACTGAATAAAAATATCGCTGAGTGCTGCCAAAGCCTGCTGGCCATAACTCAGGAAATTTCCCTTAACCTCTGTCAGTACATTCTGGAACTCTCCGGCATTCACCGGCAGTTCAGTTAATGCCATTTGCAAAGTCGCATATACCAGCATTTGCTCCAGTTTGGCCCGGTCACCTAATGACGAATAAGCCAGAGCCAGAGGCTTACCCAACTGCTTTTTAAGCTGACGTATCAGGTCACCTAACTGCATGTGAATCAGACGGATTACTCCTTCACGATGCTGTTTAATGGCTTCGGCCTGATCATTAAAACTTTGTATAACGACACCTGATTCATCTTTAGCTTCTATCTCACTAAAGCTTTTTACCGGAACCAGAGCCTGATACTGTTTTATCACTACGCCTGTTACTTTCTGACTGGCTTCAAAAATAAAGCTTTCCGGAAAAGTTTTATATTCACCTTTCAGCTGTTTTACCGGTCGCTGAGTTTCCTGACGGCAACGTGCTTTTAGCTCTGCCAGATCACGTCCTTTTTCAATCACTCGGCCTTTTTCATCAGTTACCTTGATAAAAGGAATCAGGTACTGATCAATCCGTTCAACTGAAAAATCCTTCTCTGTAATCTGTTCACCCCGCAAGGCAAATGTCAGATAATTCAGAACATGACGCTGCAAATCCTTATCCTGTACCTCACGCAGCAACTTGCGTGCAGTATCCGGGATCGGCACTAGATTACGTCGTTTATCCTTTGGCAAAGATTTAAGCAAGGCCTCAACCAGTTCCTGACGCCAGCCTGGAATTCCCCAAGACCAGATCTCTTCATTGACCTGCGCTAATGCCTGTAATGGAATTTTTACTGTAGCCCCGTCTTCATCATGGCTTGGGTCAAAGCGATAACTTGCAGCCAAACGTAACTGTCCATTTTGCAGATAATCCGGAAACTGCTGTGTAGTCGGACGGTCATTCAGCCAGAGTGACTCTTCATCGACATATAAGAAACGCGGTTCTTTGGCCTCAACTGTAGCCAGCCAGTCTTCAAAACTGCGTCGGCTGGCAATTTCAGAAGGAATCTTAGAAGCATAAAACTGATAGACAGTCTCTTCATCTACAACCAGATCACGTCGGCGCAGCTTGTCTTCTACCCGCTCTACTTCTTCAAATTTAAGCAGGTTATGTTTTAGAAATGGCGGCATAATGCCCAGGTTACCGGTTGTGAGAGCATCTCGCAGGAAAATCTCATGAGCTGCTGCCTGATCAACTTTTTCAAAATTGGTCAGGCGTTTTGGCTCAATAATTAAACCAAATAGCGAAATCTGGTCATAGGCATTTACAATACCTGTTTTTTTCGACCAGTGCGGCTCAAAATAGTGATGCTTCAGCAAATCACGGGCCGCTAGCAAAATCCATTCCGGTTCAATTTTAGCCAATGTCCGTAGATAGACCTGTGAAGTTTCTACCATTTCAAAAGCCATTACCCAAGATGCGCCCGCCTTATGTAAAACAGAAGCAGGAAAAATTCGTGCCTTTTGCTGGCGCACCGCCATATAGACATTTTTTTCATCAGTCTTGTTGGCAATAAAGGAAAGTAATCCGGTTAGCAGGGCTCGGTGCAGGTTTTCATAACTGGCAGGTTTATCATTAAAACTCAGCTTTAAGCCTTCAGCCAGTTCAACAAGTTGTTTATGAGTCTGTTTCCATTCACGTAAACGTAGCCAGCTTAAAAAATGCTGACGTGCAAATGCGCGACGTTTATTTTCACTTAGCTGGTTATCCTTGTTGCCTTTTAAAGTTGACCAGAGCTTCAAATAAAATAGAAAATCTGAATCAGCTTCTTTAAATAAAGCATGTTTCTGATCCGCCTGAGTCTGTTTATCCGCAGGTCGCTCACGTGGGTCCTGTACAGCCAGTGCGCTCACAATAATCAGAGCTTCATTTAACGCACCGAAGTGTGCCCCACCCAGAATCATGCGGGCAAGTCTTGGATCAATTGGCATACGTGCCATCATCTGACCAATTTTAGTCAGCTCAGCTTTTTTCTCGTTTAGTGCACCCAGTTCAATGAGCAGCTTACGTCCATCATTAACCAGGCGGTGGTCAGGCGGCTCAATAAAGTCAAAATTTTCAAGATTTCCTAAACCTAAACTCTGCATTTGCAGAATGACTGAAGCCAAGTTTGTCCGCTTGATCTCAGGTTCTGTAAATTCTGGCCGGCTTAAAAAGTCTTCTTCACTATACAGACGAATACAGACCCCAGGCGCAATACGGCCACAGCGCCCCTTACGCTGGTTTGCAGCAGCTTGCGATATCGCTTCAATCGGCAAGCGCTGTACGCGCGAGCGATAACTATAGCGGGAAATACGGGCAAAACCGCTATCAATCACATAGCGAATATTAGGAACAGTCAGTGCCGTTTCTGCCACGTTAGTAGCAATAATAATGCGCCGGCCCTTTCCTCCCGGATTAAAAATTTTCTGCTGTTCACCTAAACCCAGGCGTGCGAACAGTGGCAAGATTTCTGTATGCCGTGGACCATGTTTTTCCAGAGTTTCCTGAAGTTCGCGAATCTCCTGTTCTGTACTTGAAAAGATCAGGATATCTGCATGTTCCGGATGACCTTTTTCTTCTGCATCCTTGAAGCACTCTTCTACAGCCTGAACTACTGCACGTGGTAAATTTTCTTCGAAGTCATCAAACTCATCATCATCACTTCCTGCAATGTTCAGGTCGGAAATCGGACGATAACGTACCTCAACCGGAAAACTCCGGCCTTCCACTTCATAGACTGGTGCACCATTAAAGTAATGACTAAACCGATTTACATCTAGTGTTGCCGAGGTAATAATGACTTTTAAATCAGGACGTTTTTTAATGAGCTGCTTCAGGTAGCCCATAATAAAGTCAATATTTAGTGAACGTTCATGCGCCTCATCAATAATAATCGTGTCATATTTAGTCAGATAACGATCATGGGTCAGCTCAGCCAGCAGAATTCCGTCTGTCATCAACCGGACTATAGAATCCTGTGAGCCCTGTTCATTAAAACGGACTTTAAAGCCAATGGATTCCCCAAGCTTTTCACCCACTTCTTCAGCAATACGCTGTGACACGCTACGCGCTGCCAGACGTCTCGGCTGGGTATGACCAATCATTCCCGTCAGGCCGCGGCCTGCCAGCATTGCTATCTGGGGTAATTGTGTTGTTTTACCAGAGCCGGTTTCACCTGCCACAATAATGACCTGATGCGTTTGTATTGCTTCAATCAGTTTGTCCGCATATTGCGTGACTGGCAAATCCTGATTCAGTTTAATATTCGGGAGGCGTTCTACACGTGCCCGCACCTTGGCGTTAGATTTTTCAAAAAGTTCCTGATACTGCTTGGGATTTGCATCTTTACCTTTACCTAGCCGATTTAAACGATAAGAGTCCCGCGCCATGACCAGTTGATCTACATTTAAATGACTCAGCACCGAGCGCAATTCCTGATATAAAAATACGAACTGTCTATTTTACGCCGTAATGACATCCAGTGAAAGAATTCTCACTTTAATATATTTAGTGTTTTTTTCATTTTAACCCTTGAATTTTAAAGGGTCCGACGGCATGTTATATGCGTAGCAAAAATGCTTGTCCCGACTGGCTCTAGATTTCGCCTTAAAAAATGAACCGGACAAGACTTAGGTAAAATAGAAATGGCTTAATTTGTTTTACCGATTTAAGCAATGTAAAAATACTATTTTACCAATGATAAAAAATTATCTATTCTAGATCATGAAATTTAAATGCTAACACTCAATCATGGAGACAATGATGAGCTTAATTAATACTGAAGTTAAACCATTTAAAGCAACTGCTTATCAGAACGGCCAGTTCATCGAAATTACTGAAGCTGACCTGAAAGGTAAATGGTCTGTATTCTTCTTTTATCCAGCAGACTTTACTTTTGTTTGCCCAACTGAGCTTGGTGACCTTGCAGACAACTATGCTGAATTCAAACAGTTAGGTGTTGAAATCTACTCAGTTTCTACTGACACTCATTTCACTCACAAAGCTTGGCATGACTCTTCAGAAGAAATCAAGAAAATCGAATACCCAATGGTAGGCGATCCAACTTGGACTCTGGCTAAAAACTTTGAAGTATTAATCGAAGCTGATGGTCTTGCTGACCGTGGTACTTTCGTTATCGATCCAGAAGGTAAAATCCAGATCGTTGAAATCAATGCTGGCGGTATCGGTCGTGATGCATCTGAACTGCTTCGTAAAGTAAAAGCAGCTCAATACGTTCACGCTCACCCAGGTGAAGTATGCCCAGCTAAATGGAAAGAAGGCGATGCTACACTTGCTCCTTCAATCGACCTAGTAGGTAAAATCTAATCTTGATTAGATTAAGCTAATAAAAAACCGTCTCATTTGAGGCGGTTTTTTTATTTGAATTTTATTCTATAGCCGAGCCAGCACAGCAATAACATATTTTATACTCACAGAAAGATTCATTTCGACTATGGTCAGCTTATAAGCATTATAAATGAAAATATAACTAAAGCGTGGAGGAAACCTATGCCACAAGTTTTAGCTGTTATTTACTGGAAATATGACTCTACTTCACGTTATTTAAAAATTTTTTATAATAATGGTACAGGCGAGCTTTATCACCCCGTACCGGCATTTGTATATGACAATATGATGCGCGTTACTGACAAAACTGCTTTTGTTCACAAATATCTGGAGTTCAATTTGCACTTTGACCGGCTATCAATAGCGTGAGTTTCAGTAAATTAAAATATTGAAAATAAAAGATTCAGGTTCGTATTGCCATGAGTAGACCGGCCCCTAGATCCAGTGTCGTTAACATCATGTCCTGCTCCTGCTGAAGTAAAGATATAAAATCTTTAACCTGATCTGCATGTGAAATTACGTTATCTACAATCAGGACCCCTTTTGGGGTCAAAACTTTCTTTAAATAAGGCCAGTAGATAATATAGGCATCCCGCTCTGCATCAAGTAGAATAAAATCGTACTGTTCTTGAGTGTGGCGAAGAAACTCAAGCGCATCTCCGACCCAAAACCGGACTACATCAGTTAATCCCATTTTTTGTGCATGCCACTGTGCCTGCTGACTCCGTTCCTTCTCTATTTCCAGAGTAACTAATTTTGCCCCTGTTGCTCTGGCCGCCTCTGCCAGCCAGAGTGTAGAGTATCCGGTAGAAGTACCAATTTCCAGCAATCTCTCGGGTTGCTGAATACGCACTAGCATAGATAAATAGTGAGCCGATTCTGGCTCAATATTTCGATAGCGCAGCAATCGGTCATTCTGGTCTGCATCATGAGCTTGGAAAGATTGATAGAGCTCAGCCATATAGGCATTAAATTCGGAAGTCGCCATGGCAGTTTTTCCTGTTTTTATTATAAATTTTTTATAAATTTAAAATTTATACGATCTGGATAAGTTTAAATCTGGGAATGATTTCACCTTCTACCTCCACCGTTTCCTTAAACATACTTAAAGGTCGAACCCACATTGAATAATCACCATATAGACATTGATAAATAACCAGTTCCTCTTGTGTTTCACTGTGTTTCGCTACAGAAAAAACCTGGTATAGCTGACCCTTATAATGCTGATAAATACCACGGGTAATTTGCATGGTGTATTCCATCGAGAGAAGTTTAACAATCATGACTATGCCATAAAAAATTTTATTTGCTGCATGAAGAAAGGAAAATATTTTATTTACTGTCTCGCCGCCTGCAATTGAGAACTGAGCGAATTACACACCGCCTAAACAGCTAAG
>NZ_DBUF01000015.1:0-60222 GCF_002307755.1 Acinetobacter sp. UBA1297 | reverse complement strand
CTTCTAGCGAAGTTGAACGACGCCGCGCAAGCGCTTAAGCGTTATAGAGATACCGGGTTCAGCTCTTTTTAGCTAAACCCGGTGGCTTCCACAAATTTGGAAAGTCGGAGAACGGACATGCCACGTATTCCTGTAATCAATACCAGTCACCTTGACCGTATTGATGAATTACTTATAGACAATTTTGAAACTGGTGAATTTAAACTTCACCGCTCAGTCTTTACAGATCAGGCGCTGTTTGATCTAGAGATGAAATATATCTTTGAAGGCAACTGGGTATACTTGGCACATGAGAGCCAGATTCCGAACAATAACGACTATTACACTACCCATATTGGCCGTCAGCCGATCATCATTGCACGTAACCGTACCGGTGAACTGAATGCTATGATCAATGCCTGCTCGCACCGCGGTGCACAGCTTTGCCGTTACAAGCGCGGCAACAAGGCCACTTATACCTGTCCATTCCACGGCTGGACATTTAATAACTCTGGTAAGCTGCTTAAAGTAAAAGATCCGGCAGATGCAGGTTATTCTGACTGTTTCAATAAAGACGGTTCACATGACCTAAAGAAAGTGGCACGTTTTGAAAACTATAAGGGTTTCCTGTTTGGCAGTTTAAATGCTGATGTACCCCCTCTTGAAGAATTTCTGGGTGAAGCTACCAAAATTATTGATATGATTGTTGGCCAGTCTGATGAAGGACTGGAAATTCTGCGTGGTGCATCGACTTACACCTATGAAGGGAACTGGAAGCTTACTGCAGAAAACGGAGCCGATGGCTACCACGTTTCTGCCGTGCACTGGAACTATGCCGCGACAACCCAGCAACGCAAGGAAAAACAGGCTGGTGATAATGTTCGGGCCATGAGTGCAGGCGCATGGGGCAAGCAAGGTGGGGGTTCTTATGGTTTTGAAAATGGCCATATGTTGCTCTGGACCCAATGGGCCAATCCGG
Organism: Acinetobacter sp. UBA1297; assembly: GCF_002307755.1. NCBI lineage: Bacteria > Pseudomonadati > Pseudomonadota > Gammaproteobacteria > Moraxellales > Moraxellaceae > Acinetobacter > Acinetobacter sp. UBA1297. The sequence continues at coordinate 59,264 of NZ_DBUF01000015.1, read as the reverse complement.
AAGACCGTCCCAACTACAGCAAGGCTGAAGAATACACCGAGCGTTATGGCGCCGCGATGTCCAAATGGATGATTGAACGCTCACGAAATTTATGTCTGTATCCAAATGTCTACCTGATGGATCAGTTTGGCTCACAAATCCGGGTATTACGTCCCCTAGCAGTAAATAAAACTGAAGTAACCATTTACTGTATCGCCCCTAAAGGTGAATCACCTGAAGCCCGTACACGCCGCATTCGCCAGTATGAAGATTTCTTCAATGCTTCTGGCATGGCAACTCCGGATGACCTAGAAGAATTCCGTGCCTGTCAAGCAGGATATGCCGGCATTGAACTGGAATGGAACGATATGTGCCGTGGATCTAAGCACTGGGTACAAGGACCAGATGATGCAGCTAATGAAATTGGTTTAAAACCGAAACTTTCCGGTATTAAAACTGAAGATGAAGGGCTGTATCTGGCCCAGCATCAGCACTGGTTACATGAGATGAAGAAAGCTATTGCAGCAGAAAAGGCGCTGGCTGATCAAGGAGAGAACGCATGAATGCAACAGCGAACCTCGAAACCGTAACACTGGAACAGGTCAGCCAGTTTCTTTTTAAAGAAGCCCGTTTTCTGGATGATGAACAGTGGGATGAATGGCTGGCCTGCTATGCACCGGAAGCTTCTTTCTGGATGCCTGCCTGGGATGATGATGACAAACTCACTGAAAACCCGCAGTCTGAAATCTCCCTGATTTACTACCCTGACCGTCAAGGACTTGAAGACCGGATTTTCCGGATTAAAACAGAACGTTCAAGTGCCACCATGCCTGACACCCGTACCAGTCACAATATTTCAAATATTGAAATAGTTGAACGTGAAGGCGGCAAGGTCACGGTACGTTTTAACTGGAATACTTTGAGTTACCGTTATAAAACCAGCTACAGCTATTTTGGTATGTCACGTTATATGATTGATTTTTCAGGTAGTGAAGCAAAAATCCTGAGCAAATATGTAGTGCTTAAGAACGACTATATCAATCAAGTCATTGATATCTACCATATCTAACATGTATCAAATCTCAGCCAAACGGAATGTTGGCTGAGCGCTCCAGTTTTAATATTTTTGCAGGATTCAAGCCATGTCAAACCACAATGTAGCACTTCAATTTGAAGATGGCGTTACCCGATTTATCAGTGTTGCTCAGGGTGAAACTCTGTCAGATGCAGCTTATCGCCAAAAAATCAATATTCCTCTGGATTGCCGTGATGGCGCCTGTGGTACATGTCGTGCGTTCTGTGAATCTGGCAGCTATGACATGCCAGAAGAAAACTATATTGAAGATGCACTTACACCGGAAGAAGCCGAAGAAGGTTATATTCTGGCCTGTCAGTGCCGCCCTACTTCAGATGCCGTATTTCAGATCCAGGCATCTTCAGATGTATGTAAAACTGAAATCCATAAATTTCAGGGTACTCTATCACGGGTTGAAAACCTGTCTGACTCGACAATTACATTTGATATTAAACTTGATGAAGGCCAGCCAGATATTCATTTTCTGGCTGGGCAGTATGTTAATGTTGAGATTCCGGGAACTACGGAAACCCGTTCCTATTCTTTTAGCTCAAAACCGGGCAATCGCCTGACTGGTTTTGTTGTGCGTAATGTGCCCAATGGCAAAATGAGCGAGTTTCTAAGCAAAACTGTAAAACCGGGCGACAAGATGAGTTTTACCGGTCCATTTGGCAGTTTTTACCTGCGTAATATTAACCGCCCGGTTCTCATGTTGGCAGGCGGCACAGGTATAGCACCGTTCATGTCAATGCTACAGGTACTGGAAGAAAAGGGCTGTGAACAGCCTGTACGTCTGGTTTTTGGTGTAACCAATGACTTTGATCTGGTGGCTCTTGAAAAACTTGATGAGCTTCAGGAAAAATTTCCGTGGTTTGAATACTGCACAGTTGTAGCTAACCCGGAAAGCCTGCATGAACGTAAGGGATATGTGACCAATCATATTGATCATGATTGGTTAAATAGCGGTGATGTAGATATTTATCTTTGCGGACCAGTGCCAATGGTCGAGGCAGTACGCGGCTGGCTGGACGCTGAAGGTGTCAAACCTGCAAACTTCCTGTTTGAAAAATTCTCTGCAAATTAATCTCTGTGGAGAAGCTTATGAATATGCAAAGATTTAATAATAAAGTAGTCATTGTTACTGGGGCAGCTCAAGGCATTGGTCGTGGAGTAGCTTTGCATGTAGCGGCAGAAGGTGCTCAGGTAGTGATGGCAGACCGCTCTGACTATGTAGAAGAAGTATCAGCCGAAATTAAAGCGGCGGGTGGTAACGCTGTCACCATTCAGGCAGATCTGGAAACTTTTGCCGGTGCTCAGGCAGTCGTGAGTAAAGCAGTGGAAACTTATGGTCGTGTTGATGTACTGATCAATAATGTGGGTGGTGCCATCTGGATGAAACCTTTTCAGGAATTTTCTGAAGAGGAAATCATCAAGGAAGTAAACCGTTCACTTTTCCCGACTTTATGGTGCTGTCGTGCAGTTTTACCAGAAATGATTAAAAATCAGTCCGGTGTTATTGTTAATGTCTCTTCTATCGCTACCCGTGGTATTAATCGTATTCCCTACTCCGCTTCTAAAGGTGGTGTAAATGCCATGACGGCATCTTTAGCATTTGAACATGCCAAAGATGGAATCCGGGTCAATGCTGTAGCGACAGGCGGAACTGAGGCACCGCCACGGAAAGTGCCCCGGAATGACAGCCCAATTTCAGATGCTGAAAAACACTGGATGCAGGAAGTGGTTGACCAGACGATTGACCGGTCTTTAATGCACCGCTATGGAACTATTCAGGAACAAGTAAATGCCATTGTTTTTCTGGCTTCTGACGAGTCATCGTATATTACCGGCAGTGTCATACCGGTAGGTGGAGGTGATCAGGGTTAGACCTGATCTTATATAAAAAGATTCAACAGGATCATTGAATTTAATTGCATGGAGGCGAATGCGCAATGGCAACCCTGTTCAGGACATTAAAAGCAGACTGGTCAATTTCAGCAACTGTCGCAGGATTTCTGGCCGTGCTGATTTCTTATTCAGGTCCTTTAATTATTTTTTTCCAGGCGGCACAACAGGCTAATGTTTCTAGTGCCATGATGATTTCATGGATCTGGGGGATTTCGATCGGTGCAGCAGTTGCAGGAATTTACCTGTCCATACGCTATAAAACTCCGGTAATTACTGCCTGGTCTGCTCCGGGAACTGCCCTGCTGGTCACGTTATTCCCTCATATTTCCCTAAATGAGGCAGTAGGTGCCTATATCACTTCTGCATTAGTAATTTTTGCCATCGGTGCCACTGGCTATTTTGATAAATTATTGAAATGGATTCCTCAGGATGTAGCAGCTGGCATGATGGCGGGGATTTTATTCCAGTTCGGTCTGGGACTGTTTAAAGCTACAGATAGCATGCCCATCATTGTATTTGGCATGCTAGGGGTTTATCTGGTCGCAAAACGTTTAAGTCCACGCTATGCAATGATCTGGGTTTTAGTGTCTGGCATCGGTTTAAGTCTGATTCTTGGAAAAATGAATCCGGTTGAAATGAATTTTTCCCTTGCCATTCCACAATTCATCATGCCTGAGTGGTCATGGAATTCCACATTAAACCTGACTATTCCACTGATTCTGGTCAGCCTGTCCGGACAGTTTTTACCGGGTATGGCAATTATGAAACTGAGCGGCTATGACACGCCGGCCAAACCGATTATCAGTGTTACCAGTATTGCCTCTCTTGCTGTGGCCTGTGTAGGGGGTATCACTATTGTACTGGCTTCAATCACGGCAGCATTATGTATGGGTAAAGATGCCCATGAACTTAAAGACAAGCGTTATATTGCTGGGATCGCCAACGGTATTTTCTACATTTTGGGCGGTCTGTTCGCTGGCAGTATTGTCATGCTTTTTAGTTTGTTACCCAAGGAACTGGTAGCTGCATTGGCAGGACTTGCATTATTAGGAGCGATTGCCACCAATATTAGTATGGCAATGAAAAATGATGCTCAGCGGGATGCAGCGCTGATTACATTTTTAGCCACTGCCTCTGGCATGCATTTTCTGGGCCTTAGCTCGGTTTTTTGGGGTATCTGTATTGGTGTAATTGCACATCTGGTACTGAGTAAACATGAGCCAATTACGGCTGCTGTGGCTTCTACGCAAAGCTCAAAAAGCTGAAACAGGTTATCTATTTGACTAGGACATATTATGATTGATAAAAGCAGGACTTCCTTAGCCGAAGTGCTTTCACAGATTAAAGACGGCTCTACCATCATGATTGGCGGCTTCGGTACAGCCGGCCAGCCAGCTGAACTCATTGATGGCCTGATCGAGCTTGGCGTGCAGGATCTGGTCATTGTAAATAACAACGCCGGTAACGGTGATTATGGTCTGGCCAAACTGCTCAAGTCAGGTGCTGTACGTAAAATCATCTGCTCCTTCCCGCGCCAGTCCGACTCCTGGGTTTTCGATGAACTCTACCGTGCCGGCAAGATCGAACTGGAGCTGGTTCCGCAGGGTAATCTGGCCTGCCGTATCCAGGCGGCCGGTATGGGCCTTGGACCCATCTATACACCTACCGGCTTCGGCACCCTGCTGGCCGAAGGCAAGCCTACCCTGCACCACGAAGGCAAGGACTATGTGCTGGAAAACCCGATCAGGGCTGACTTCGCCCTGATCAAGGCTCATCAGGGTGACCGCTGGGGCAACCTAGTCTACCGTAAATCTGCACGCAACTTCGGTCCGATTATGGCCATGGCAGCCGAGGTCACCATTGCCCAGGTCTCCGAGGTGGTAGAGCTGGGTGCACTGGATCCGGAACATATCGTGACCCCGGGAATCTTTGTCCAGCATGTCGTGGCAGTCACGCCATCGAGCCCGAATACCCACGCATAAGCCGCCAAGGAGAATATGATGAGCTATACCAAACTGACCCGTGACCAGATTGCAGCCCGGGTTGCCCAGGATATTCCGGATGGTGCCTATGTCAACCTGGGTATTGGCCTGCCGACCAAGATTGCCAGTTACCTGCCAGAAGACAAGGATGTATTCCTGCACTCGGAAAATGGCCTGCTGGCCTTTGGTCCGCCACCGGCAGCGGGTGAAGAAGATCCGGAACTGATCAATGCCGGCAAGGAATACGTCACCATGCTGCAAGGGGGTGCCTTTTTTCATCACGGAGACTCGTTTGCCATGATGCGTGGTGGTCATCTGGATATTTGTGTACTCGGCGCTTTTCAGGTGGCTGAAAATGGTGATCTGGCCAACTGGCATACCGGAGCAGCAGATGCCATCCCGGCAGTTGGTGGGGCGATGGACCTGGCTGTAGGTGCCAAGAAAGTATTTGTAACCACGGACCATGTCACCAAAAAAGGTGAACCGAAAATTGTAGCCGAACTCAGCTACCCGGCAACCGGCCTGAAATGTGTTGACCGTATTTATACCGACCTGTGCGTGATTGATGTCAGTGCGGAAGGTCTGAAGGTCATCGAGAAAGTCGACGGGCTGTCTTTTGACGAGCTGCAGTCACTGACCGGTGCCCGCCTGTTTGATGCCACCTCAAATTGATAGATTCACTGTCCCCATGCAGCAGAGAATAGAAGGTCAGAACCCATGAAGAATGCTTATATTGTTGATGCCATCCGTACTCCCTTTGGCCGTTATGGCGGCGGTCTGGCAGCCGTCCGTGCTGATGACCTCGGTGCCGTACCGATTCAGGCCTTGATGCAGCGTAACCCGGGCGTGGACTGGAACCAGCTCGATGATGTGATCTATGGTTGTGCCAATCAGGCGGGTGAAGACAACCGTAATGTCGGCCGCATGTCAGCCCTGCTGGCAGGTCTGCCATATCAGGTACCAGCCACGACGGTTAACCGGCTGTGTGGCTCGTCCATGGATACCATCGCCATGGCAGCGCGTGCCATCAAGGCCGGAGAAGCCCATCTGGTCATTGCCGGTGGGGTAGAAAGCATGACCCGTGCGCCCTTTGTCATGGGCAAGGCTGAATCGGCTTTTAGCCGCAGCCAGAAGATTGAAGACACCACCATGGGCTGGCGGTTTATCAATCCCAAGCTGAAAGAAATGTATGGTGTTGAAACCATGCCACAAACTGCCGAGAATGTCGCTGAGCAGTTTGGCATTAACCGGGCAGACCAAGACCGCTTTGCCCTGACCAGCCAGCAGCGCACGGCTGCCGCCCAGCAGCGAGGTTTCTTCGCACACGAGCTGACCCCGGTAACGATACAGCGTAAGGGGGAAGCAGTAGTGGTTGATAGCGATGAACATCCACGTGCCTCAACCACGCTTGAGGGCCTGACCCGGCTTAAACCTGTAGTCAAGGCAGAAGGCACGGTCACTGCGGGCAATGCTTCAGGAATTAATGATGGTGCAGCCGCAGTACTGGTGGCTTCAGATGAGGCTGTTGCCCGGTACCAGCTCAAGCCGCGTGCCAGAATTGTTGCGGCGACCACGGTAGGCGTTGAACCCCGGATTATGGGCTTTGCCCCGGCTCCGGCCATCCGGAAACTGCTGGACCAGACGGGCATGAGTCTTGAGCAGATGGATGTGATCGAGCTGAATGAAGCATTTGCGGCACAGGCACTGGCCTGCACCCGGGATTTAGGATTGCCGGATGACAGTATCAAGGTGAATCCGAATGGGGGTGCAATTGCGCTAGGTCATCCACTGGGTGCTTCGGGAGCGCGGCTGGTGACCACTGCACTCAATCAGCTGGAGCAGAGTAATGGCCGTTATGCGCTGTGTTCGATGTGTATCGGGGTTGGTCAGGGTATTGCCATGATTATTGAACGGGTTTAAACAATTTCAAGGAAATTATAATGCCAACATTTACTTTAAATGATGTTGCCCTGCACTATCAGACTTTTGGCGATACAGACAAGCCGGCACTGATTTTTTCCAACTCGCTTGGAACTAATTTGAGTATGTGGCAGCAGCAATTGGATTACTTCAAAGCTCACTTTTTTGTCATATGCTATGACACACGCGGCCATGGCAGCTCCTCTGCACCTCAAAGTCCTTATACGCTTGAACAATTAGGTCTGGATGTTATTCATCTGCTTGACCACCTTAAAATACAAACCGCCAGCTTTTGTGGAATTTCCATGGGCGGCCTAACAGGACAATGGCTTGCGATCCATTATCCTGAACGCTTTAATCACGTTGTAGTATGCAATACAGCAGCAAAAATTGGACAGGAACAGGCTTGGCTGGAACGCGCCAGTTTGGTCCGTGAACAGGGCTTAAAGCCTATTGCTGCAACTGCTGCTTCACGCTGGTTTACCGAACCCTTTATCCAGAGCCAAACAGCAATTGTAAAGCACTTGAGTAACGACCTGGCAGCTGGCAGCTCCGAAGGTTATGCAAGCTGTTGTGAGGCTCTGGCTAAAGCGGATTTACGTGATCAGCTTAAAAAGATTAAAGTGCCAGTATTAATTATTGCAGGTACAGCAGATCCGGTCACTACCGTAGAAGATGCTGAATTTATGCTTGAGCGTATTCCAAATGCTCAACTTGCCAAAATAAATGCTTCTCATATTTCAAATATTGAACAGCCTGAAATATTTAATCAGATAATCTCAGATTTTATAAGATAATTTAAAATCTCATTTTCTTTTTAAATTTCAAAACCGGATAAATTAATTTATCCGGTTTTTTATTAAAATTTTTATTAAGTTAAAATAATTTTATACATTTTTATTTTACTCTATCTATAAAATATTTTTAAGATCAAATAATTAAATAATAAGTTTTAGTCATACCTTTATTACATAAATATATACTGATTAAGTTTTTGACTTAATACAAGCTACCGCCTAATTTATCAGCATAATTACTCAGTACTTCACAGATTGGAGGTGAAGAATGAATAAAAGTCAGATCAATATTCATGATCTTATAGACTATGCGAAATTTACGCCTTTTCATTGGAAGGTATTAATTTTATGTCTGATCATTATTATCTTTGATGGTTATGACTTGGTTATTTATGGGGTCGCACTACCGCTATTAATGCAGCAATGGTCATTATCGGCAGTACAAGCAGGCTTACTGGCCAGTGCAGCATTATTTGGAATGATGTTTGGTGCCATGATTTTTGGCACGCTGTCTGACAAACTGGGCCGCAAGAAAACTATTTTAATCTGTGTTTCACTGTTTAGTGGTTTTACTTTTATAGGCGCTTTTGCCAGTGGTCCTGTCGAATTTGCAATATTACGCTTTATTGCCGGGTTAGGTATCGGGGGGGTTATGCCAAATGTTGTAGCCCTTATGACAGAATATGCACCAAAGAAAATTCGCAGTACTTTAGTCGCAATCATGTTTAGTGGTTATGCCATTGGCGGTATGGTATCTGCCTTACTTGGTGCCTGGTTAGTCAAAGATCATGGTTGGCAGATTATGTTTTACATAGCGGGTATTCCTTTACTGTTTTTACCTTTACTCTGGAAACTTCTGCCTGAATCTCTTGCATTCCTGATCAAGTCCCAAGACGAGCAACAAGCTAAAAATATTGTTCAGAAACTATCTCCTCAGCTAGCTGTAGGGTCTGAGACTGAACTTTATTTAAATGAAAACATTGATCATCAGGGTGCACCTGTTCGTGCCTTATTTCAGCGTGGACGTACTTTCAGTACATTCATGTTCTGGATAGCCTTTTTCATGTGTCTACTGATGGTCTACGCTTTAGGAAGCTGGCTGCCAAAACTGATGTTGCAAGCGGGCTATTCACTAGGTGCCAGCATGCTGTTTCTGTTTGCCTTAAATATCGGGGGAATGGTAGGAGCAATTGGTGGTGGAGTACTGGCAGACAGATTCCATCTGAAACCTGTCATTACTACCATGTTTATATTAGGTGCTCTTGCCCTGATCTTACTAGGTTTCAACAGCCCGCAATTTGTGCTGTATAGCTTGATTGCGATTGCTGGTGCGGCAACCATCGGTTCGCAAATTCTACTTTATACTTTTGTCGCACAGTTTTATCCAACAGCTGTACGTTCAACCGGTTTGGGATGGGCATCCGGTATAGGCAGGATTGGTGCAATTGTTGGACCTGTATTAACAGGTGCCTTACTTACACTGGAATTACCACATCAGATGAACTTTTTAGCGATTGCTATTCCCGGTATTATTGCTGCCCTAGCAATTTTTCTGGTCAATTTAAAAGTATCTGTAACTGCTACCCCTGCTCCACCTTTAAATACAACGACCTCATTAAATACTTAACTTATTTATGTGCCCAGGATGGGCACATTACTTCAAGAAATGGAACTAAACTCTATGAATGAATTAAAAACTAAACATCTTGCAGTTTCTTCAGGGGTTATGCTGGCAGCATTTACGGCATCTCTACCGCTTTGGGCAGCTGAATCTCCGCCAGGTAATCAGGATACAGCAGTTCATCAGAGTACACCGCTTCCAGAGAATATTGCAGGAAGTCCCGTACAGCAAAACAAAGCTTCTACTGCTGCTTCAAGTTTACCTGTACTTTTTCCAGTTGAAGATGAATGGAAATTTACCTTAAAAAATGCATATATTGATCGTAATTTTGAACGTTCTGATTTAAAAGATACCGGCAGCTGGTCACAGTCTGCTTCTTTGTTCTATAAATCCAGAATGATTGACACCCCACTTGAGATTGCAGGACTGCCCGTCAAAATTGGTGCAGATGCCTCAGTACAGTACGCGGTACGTTTAAGTTCAGACAAACACGTTGCCGATACTGTTCTACCTTTTAATCCGGTAACTCAAACGCAAGCACGCGACTTTTTAAAATATGGCGCTACCTTAAAACTGGGTTATGACAGAACATTGCTCAGTTTGGGTGAGTTATGGCTGGATTTACCGGTTACTGCCGTAGATGCCAGCCGGCAACTATTGACGTCCTATTGGGGAGCTAATCTTAAATCACAACTGACCGACCAGTTAAATCTGGAAATTGGCCGCATTACCAAGGTTTCGCCACGCAATGAAGAAGACTTCCGCAAGTTTTCTTTTACTTCAAACGGCGTAACCGAATTTTCTGATGGCCTAAACTATATTGACCTGCGTTATCAGATCATGCCAAATCTTAAAGCAGAATATTATTTTGGTAATCTGGAAAATCTATATAACAAGCATTACCTTGGCCTGGATCATACCTGGAAACAGCCAGAGTTTTCAGTTAACTCACGCTTTAAATATTTTAATGCTCAAGATACCGGAAATAATTTTGACATAGATGCACAAAATGTAGGTCTACTAGAAACTCTCAAGATTAAAAATCATAGCTTCGGTATCGGTTACCAGCAAATTATTGGTGAGTCTGCTTACCCGCTTCCAGACGGTTTCTTGCCAGAAACTTATTTTATTAACTGGAATACCACCGGTTTCTTCAAGCAAGATGAAAAGTCATATCACTTTATCTACGGTTATGATTTTAAAGACCATGTACCGGGCCTGAATACGACACTGAAGTATGTATATGGCAATGACTTTAAAACCGCAGATGGCCGAGAAAACAAGGAAAGTGAGTCAAATATTATTGTAAATTATGCATTCCAGCAGCCTGCGCTGAAGGGTGTAGCTCTGCAATATATTCTGATTAATTACGACGTCAAATACGGTAATGACTTTACCGAGAACCGGTTCTTTGTAAATTACACCAAGAAATTTTAAGCTTGCTTAAATATACTTCAAAGCCAGAAGCCCTAAAATTTCATATTTTAGGGCTTGTTTTTTTACCTGTAATTAAAAGTCTTTTTATATTTATAATAAAAATGCCGAATTAATGCCCATATATTTACTAAAATTTCTCATATGGCTACTTTTTAATATTTAATCTCTATAATTGCCAATGCTAACTACTGTGTATATCTTCTTCCTATATAGAAGAAGAGAAAATACGATCATTTATATATTTTAAATAATGATTATCTAGCAAATAGTACAACTGGCATAGCCATAAGGATATCTAGATGAGTGAAGTCATATATACGAAAGAAGAAAAACGCAAACGGGTCTTGGGAATTGTCGGGGCTTCCTCCGGTAACCTGGTGGAATGGTTCGATTTTTATATTTATGCTGTTTTTGCCATGTATTTCCAGCATGCACTTACTGCACCAGATATGACTTCTACCGCACAGGGTATTTATGTCTGGGGAGTATTTGCGGCAAGTTTCTTTATGCGTCCAATCGGTAGCTGGCTTTTTGGCCGTATTGCTGATACCCGGGGCCGTAAACAGTCGATGGTTATTTCTATCAGTTTGATGGCTATCAGTTCTTTCCTTTTCGCCTTACTGCCTACATATGAACAGGTAGGTATGGCAGCTCCATTTTTATTATTACTGGTTCGACTATTACAAGGTTTATCGGTTGGGGGCGAGTACGGAGCGGTTGCAACCTATATGAGCGAGATTGCATTAAAAGGCCAGCGTGGTTTTTATGCTTCTTTTCAGTATGTCACCCTCTCCGGCGGTCAACTTCTAGCGAGTCTGCTGGGTGTGATCCTGCTTGCTTTTATGAGTGAACAACAGTTAATGGACGGCGGCTGGCGTATACCGTTCGTCATCGGGGGTATTACCGCCATTATTTCTTTGCTGGCCCGTAGCCGTCTTGAAGAAACTCTGTCACATGAAGACAGTGAGCGTAAAGAGTCTGGTAGCCTGCGTGCATTATTTCAAAAACACTGGAAAACCTTTTTACTGGTGGTTGGCTATACCTCGGCAGGTTCATTAACTTTCTATGTTATTACTGTTTATTCAAAAACCTACCTAACCAATATCGGTATTGATGGCAAGACTGTCGGTTTTATGATGACCTGTGCCCTATTTGTATTTATGCTGGCGCAGCCGATATTCGGTATGATTTCCGACCGGATTGGACGACGGGCCTCTATGCTGCTGTTTAGTGCCACCAGTGCTATCTTTATCTATCCAGTAATGGTTGTCGGGATGCGACACTTCAGCTACTCACCTGTAATCGTAACGCTCCTGCTTATTTTCCTGATGATGCTGCTAAGCTTCTATACGTCTATTAGTGGCCTGGTTAAAGCAGAAATGTTCCCGACCCATGTTCGCGCACTTGGTGTCGGTTTCTCTTATGCAGTAGGTAATGCATTATTTGGAGGCTCGGCTCCTGCCGTTGCTTTAAAATTTAAAGAAGCAGGGTTTGAAAATACTTTCTTCGTTTATGTTATTGTCATGCTTGTTATCTGTTTCCTGTGTAGTTTTGCACTACCAAAAGAACCAGAATATCTTCATCATGACCACTAATTAATACATATAAAAAAACCTGTCTAATGACAGGTTTTTTATATTTTAAGATATGAAGTCTAGGAAACTGTAAGGCTCAGGTATCCAGCATATTTAAGATGAGTGCCATAACCTGTTCTGTTTTCTCTGCATGTAACCAGTGGCCTGCCTCAACCTCTTCAATCCGTGCAAATGGAAACTGCTGGTGAATTGCCTGAAAATGTTTTTCTTTGGAAATATAAGGTGACTTGCTACCTTTGATGAATAAGGTTGGAATGGATGAGGGCTCAATAGTTTCCCATGCCAGAATATTTGGGTAATTGTTCGCCAGAGCATCGACATTAAACAGCCAGTGCCCAGCCTTAAAGGATTTCATCAGGAACTGTATAACCATTTCTTCCTGAAGGTATTCACGCATAATTGTCATTGCTTCAGGTCTGGTTTGTACATCACTGGCTTCTACCGCTTTTAATGCCTTAAAAATCTGCTCATGTTCACCATGATTACTATGCACAGGTGAAATATCCAGTACGATCAACTTTTCTACCCACTCCGGTCTTAAAGCCGCAATTTTCATCACAACTTTTCCGCCCATAGAGTGCCCGATCAGAATGACTTTCTCCAGTTTAAAGGGTTCTAAAGTTTCGATTACATCTTGTGCCATCAGTTCGTAATTATGTTCGGCCGAATGACCAGACTGTCCATGATTCCTCAGATCCAGCTGAAAAATATCACGGTCTTTTATACCCCGCGCCAGCATATTCAAATTACTGTAACTACCAAATAAACCATGCAACAATACAACTGGAGTTTGTGTAGTGGCCTCAGAAGCAGTTTGTATATGATGATGTAATTGCACGAAACTATCCTTTGAATGGCTGAACAATAAGTTCAAGCATAACATGCCTGACTGTAAGCTCATGTGGCAAAAAATGTTTCTACAATAGTCCCCCTCTAGGTTTCAAGCCAGCACTTTATATTTACCAAATACACTCGAATTGTTTACCAAGTTGCATATTTCATTCCTTTAGAGTTGGCTAGATTAGTACCAAATTATTTTCTTATTTTTAAATTTAGTCATATTCAAATAATAAAGGAGCCTTGTCATGCCGGAACGCTATGTGCGCTACTATCCCGGAGTAGAACAAAAACAGCCAGATGAGGACCGTTTGATTCAGGAAATTGTCGAGCAGATGGCTGAAACAAACTGTAAAGTCTTTGATAAACACCGTCATGCTGTCCGTGATGCTCATGCAAAATCACATGGATTCTTAAAAGGAATTTTGAAGGTTCCTGAAAATTTGCCTGAACATTTGCGCCAAGGCCTGTTCGCTCACCCTGGCCATTATGATGTTATGGTGCGTCTTTCTGCTGCCCCGGGAGATTTGCGTAGCGATAAGATTCCGGCACCTCATGGCTTTGCTCTTAAAATTTTAAATGTTCCCGGACACCGGTTACTTCCTGATGATCCCAGTGATGGTCATAATCAGGATTTTTTAATGGTCAATATACCGGTACTGGCTTTCGGGACAGTACGAAAATACAAACAGATGCTGCCTTTCATTACCCAAGGCGAGCAGGCACCTGAGAGTATGATGCGCGGTATGCGTTCAGTATTACGTGGCGTTAATCAGTTAGTAGAATCTGCAGGAGTTCCCGCGCCTGCAACTTTGCAAGGTCTGGCTCGCAGCCAGAACCACATATTAGGTGAGACCTATCATACAATGGCTGCGTTACGCTATGGCGATTATATTGCCAAGATTAGTGTTGCCCCTGAGTCCGATTCAGTAAAAACACTTACAGGACAACAGATGCAGATTGAATCCGAGTCCACCATCCGTGATCTGGTCAGGGATTTTTTTAAACATAATACTGCTGATTACGTAATACGTGCGCAACTTTGTACTGATCTTGAACGGATGCCAGTTGAGGATGCAGCAGTTTTATGGCGTGAAGAAGAATCTCCACATCAGAATATTGGTATTCTGCATTTTCCCCAGCAGGATACTTTTGGTCCGGCCCGACGGGTGTATTCAGATGATGTCCTTTCTTTTAATCCTTGGCATGGAATTCGTGAACATCAGCCATTAGGGTCGATTATGCGGGTACGAATTCAGGCTTATGAACATTCCTCATCATTTCGCCATCGCATGAATGTACAGCCCCGAGCTGAACCGCGAAATATTGATGAGATGCCTGACTGATATAAACTTCTAGCTAAAGCTTTAATATGTTGATTTAACTGAATTACATTAGAAATAAACTTTAAGCAATGGAGCATAATAACTATGAAGAAACTGGTTGTTTTTTCTGGTGCAGGCATGAGTGCAGAAAGTGGAATTAATACCTTTCGCGACAGCAATGGACTTTGGGAGCAATACCGTATTGAGGAAGTCGCTACGCCTGAAGCCTGGTCCAAAAATCCTGAACTGGTACAACGATTTTATAATGAACGGCGTAAAAATATTCTTGATGCCGAGCCGAATGCTGCACATCAGGCTATTGCCAGTTTAGAAGATAATTTTAACGTCGAGGTGATTACCCAGAACATTGATGATCTGCACGAGCGCGCAGGAAGTAAGCGGGTATTACATTTACACGGGAATATTCGCCTGGCAAAAACATCAGGCCCGGACGCTCAATATACTGAAGAGTTTTATCCGGTTGACGGCTGGGAGCTTGACCTTCAGCAACATAAATGTCGGCAAGATTATCCTTTACGGCCCCATGTGGTCTGGTTTGGTGAAGCTGTGCCTGCTTATGAACAGGCCATTAAACTTGCAAGACAGGCTGATATTTTTATTGTGATAGGTTCAACACTGTCAGTATATCCTGTTGCAGCTCTGGTTAATGAGATTCCCGCTCATTGTGAGGCTTACTATATTGACCCAAAAGCCGATCATGTGCAGCTCCCTGAACAGTACCAGTTACTTTGCATGACTGCCACGGAAGGAATGCGGTATTTAACAGAAGAATTAAAACGCTTATAAGAATGTTTTTATTTTCTGTTTACTGAATTGCCAGCTAAATGTTCAGGAAAATACAGACTAAACCGGACCCCTTCTGGCATATTTTTAACTTCTGTTATCCCTTCATGAACACTCATAATTGACTGAACAATTGCAAGCCCTAAACCGCCAGAACGTCCTTGCTGGTGTCTGGCCGGATCACATTGATAAAAGCGTTCAAACAAATGTGGCAAATGTTGTTCAGCAATATATACATCATGTGTCAAAACATGAATTGCATTATATATTTTACCTGCCAGCGTTATCCGTTCAGCTATTATAGAAATATGGCCATTCTCTGTACTATATTCAATCGCATTGTTTAAAAGGTTGGAAACTGCTCTTTGAAACAATAAATAGTCAGCATGGATAAATGTAATCTTGAGGCGGCTGTTAATCTGCAGATTTTTTTCTTCAGCGATTAATTCGAAATATGCCAACAGTTCATTCAGACTACTTTTTAGGTTGATCTCTATAATGCTTAGGCTATTTTGAGAATGATCAGCACGTGCCAGAAATAGCATATTTTCAACCATCCGTTTCAGACATTCATATTCTTCCAAATGGGAAAATAACAAATCCTGATAATCGGCCTTTTCACGGTCTTGACTAAGCAGAATCTGCGTCTGTCCAATCAGATTATTTAAAGGCGTCCGAAACTCATGTGCCATATCTTCAGAAAAGCGGCTCAGTTGCTGATAACCTTGCTCAATCCGCTCCAGCATACTGTTCATGGCGGTAGAGAGTAGTCTGATTTCGTCACTTTGACTGGTTTCGCTGACACGCTGGTTCAGCTTTTGAATATTGATTAACCGGGTCTGCTCACTTAAATCTCTTAGTGGTGCAAGGCCATAATAACTGACTAAAGCACTCAATATACATACCGTCAAGATTCCTAGCCCAATGTAACCTGCAAGCTTTAAGGCAAAGCTATAAAGGACCTGCTCTCGCTCATCGAACTGCTTACCTGCAATCAGCAAATATTGCTGTCCCTGATAATTGATTGTTTTCCATGCCAACCTTGTAGTGGCCTGCTGTTTCTTATTATCAATGAGCCAGGTTTGTTCGGCTTTAGGCAAAATGGGTATATGAATCTGCAAGGGATTAATATAAATCAGAGCAGTTCCGTTCTGATTTTTTAATATAAGCAGATTATCCTGATTTCCAAGCATATTTTCATAAAGTTTGGGCCGCTGAATCAGGCTATTTAAATCGCTAGAATTTTGAATCAGGAGTTCCAGCCGCTCTACCCTGGCTCGCAATACTTCATCCTGCTGGCGCTTTAATACCTGATCCATACCATTGTAAGCCAGTAGACCTATCGCTAAAAACACTGCACAGGCAATACCGATAAATGATAAGCTCAGCCGAACTGCAAGCGAATGCCGGAATATACTCATGTGTTTGTATCAAGTTTGTAGCCCATACCACGTATGGTATGAATCAGTTTAGGCTGATAAGCATCATCAATCTTAGCACGCAGGCGACGTACTGCTACATCAACCACATTGGTGTCAGTATCAAAATTGATATTCCAGACTTGGGAAGCAATTTGGGTACGTGTCATGATTTCGCCCTGATGCTCAGCCAGAAATCTGAGTAAAGCATATTCTTTGTTGGTTAATTCAATAAGGTCCCGGTCACGGTAAACCTTGTGTTCGAGCAAGTCGATTTTCAGATTCTCGACCTGCAACTGTTCGACTACTTTAGCAGATGAACGCCGTAACAAGGTTTTAACTCTTGCCAGTAACTCAATATAGGAAAAAGGTTTTACCAGATAGTCGTCAGCACCCAGTTCCAGACCTTTGACCCGGTCCAAAACACTGTCACGGGCGGTCAGGAATAATACCGGAACTTCCGAAAACTGGCGCAAGGTCTGAATCACCTGCCAGCCATCAAGCTCTGGTAACATGACATCTAGGATAACCAAGTCAATTGCATGCTGTTCAAATAGCATAAGACCTTCCCGTCCGTCATGTGCAAGCCATATCCGATAACCTGACTCAGTCAGCCCCTTGGCCAGATAGCGCGCTATTTTCTGTTCATCTTCAATAATCAAGATATTCATTTCACAACCATTTTTCCATTACGCCTAAATGACAAATCTGTAATCTACTTGTCATCCAACAAGACCACATCTCTTTTTATTATGTTTTCAGGATTTAAGGAGATACTCATGTTAAAGCCATCTTACTGGCCTGTTCTGACGGCAAGCTTTTTTTTAGCTTCAGGTTTTATCACGACATTGTCTGCGAAAACACCTGAACCAATACAGCAATATAATTTAAGTCTAAAGCTTGCTGAACATTTAGCTGATCATACCATTACTGCCTGTCATGCCCAGCAAAAGAATATTGCAGTCGCGGTACTGGACCGGGGCGGCAATATACTGGTACTCAAACGTCAAGAAAGTGTTGGTCCACATAATGCCCTTGCGGCACAGCGCAAGGCTTATACTGCACTGTCCACCAAAACACGGACTTCTGTCCTGAACCGTAATGCTCAAAATAACCCTGAAGCCAGTAATTTGAACACCCTAAATGAACTGTTGCTACTCGGTGGCGGTATTCCGGTGACTTATAAAAATGAAGTGATTGGTGCAGTAGGAGTCGCAGGTGGAGGGGGTGCAGCACAAGATGAAGCATGCGCCGAACAGGGTGTCCAAAAAAGTTTATCACAGGAGTAAAAACATGAAAAAACTCATTATTGCCGGTTTAAGTCTATGTGCAGCCCAATTCAGTTTTGCTGCAGCTAATCCGCTCAGTGTGCATGTACTTAACCTGGAAACAGGCTTGCCTTCATCTAATGTTGAGGTCACGCTTGAAGAACAGGTTAAAGGAAAATGGGTTCAGATCAGTCAGTCTAAAACCAATGAAAATGGCCGTATTACTGCACTCTATCCGGAAAACAAGAATTTTCATCAGGGGCTTTATAAAGTTACCTTTAAAACAGGTGACTGGTTCAAAACACAGAAACAGGATACTTTTTTCCCCGAAATTCCAGTCATTTTCGAAGTGAATGGCACTGTACCCCACTATCATATTCCACTCCTACTCAGCCCTTATGGATATTCTACTTATCGTGGAAACTAATCAGTACTAAAATATTAGCCGGCGCTCTAGTTTAAGTCGCTGGTTTTTTATTGATCTCTTTGAATTTTAAAAATATAAATAATCTTATTTCTCAAGTTATTCTACGACTTTTATACCAAGATACTACAGATAAATTCTGGTCAGCTGCATTTATTTCCATTTTAATACGCTCCTAATGCTGAGTTTTTATTTGAAATCAGGTTTAGAGTCATAGGGAAGCTTTAACTTATTCTTATAACAAATTTTTCCCTTATACTTTCATTGGTTTATATATGAATAAACATGGTCTGATCTTTTAAAAACTCAGCTTTTTTACTTTAAGAATCTAGTCTTAAATTCTTAGGCTATTAGTATTTACCAGTTCAGGATACTTATGAAAAGCTCTGCTTCCCTATCTGCCTTTCCATATAAAAAACTTCTTCTGAGTGCCTGCATTCTTCAGGCAAGCTGGGCTCAAGCACAAGAAGTTGTACAGCTTGCACCAATTACGCTTGAGGCTACACGTACCGATACCAGCTGGCTTGAAACACCGGCATCTGTCTATCGTATAGAACAGCCACAAAATCAGAATAATCTGGATGTGAATCTGTCAGAAACCCTAAAAGGTGTTCCAGGGCTGCAGATTAATAACCGTGAAAACTATGCGCAAGATCTGCAAATTTCCATGCGTGGCTTTGGTGCACGTTCAACATTCGGGGTACGCGGTATACGCTTATATGTTGACGGTATTCCTGCCACCATGCCGGATGGTCAAGGTCAGACCTCAAATATTGATTTGGGCAGTCTCGACCATATAGAAGTATTAAGTGGTCCATTCTCTTCCCTGTATGGAAATTCATCTGGCGGGACTATTCTTACTACAACACGTGAAGGCAAAGGTCGTGATTCTGTTGAATTGGGTTATGCCGGAGGCAGCCATCATAAAAACAAAACCAGTCTGGTTTTACAAGGTGGTGCAGATAAAGCAGGTGAACCAAGCTATATCATCAGTTCATCTTACTTTGACACTGACGGCTTTCGGGAACATAGTGCAGCACGTAAAGTCCTGAACAATGCAAAGCTGAGCTGGAATCTAGAAGATGGTTCTCAAGTTAACTGGGTAGTTAACCATGTGGATATCAACGCTGATGACCCAGGCGGTTTAACCCGTCAACAATGGAAGGATGATCCGAGACAGCAGGCCAGCTTTATTCGACAGTTTGATACACGTAAGGAAATTCAGCAGACTCAAACAGGAGTAACGTGGTCAAAGCCAATTAATGATCAGCATGAACTTTATGGCATGGCTTATCTTGGCCAGCGCCATGTAATTCAATACCAGTCCATTCCAAATACTGCACAGGCCAACCCTCGACATGCCGGCGGTGTAATCGATTTTGAACGTATGTATTACGGTACGGATTTGCGCTGGACCGGTAAAGAGCTACTGCCAAATACTACCCTAAGTATTGGTATGGCACTCGATGCAATGGATGAAGACCGGCAGGGTTATGAAAATTTTGTACTGAATAACAATACACCACAATATGGCGTAAAAGGTAACTTGCGTCGTGATGAGAAAAATACTTTATGGAATATTGACCCCTATATTCAGGCTTCTTGGCAATTCCTGCCAGACTGGCGGGTAGACAGTGGTCTGCGTTATAGCAATGTGCATTATGAATCTAAAGATAAATATATTAAGGGTACCAATGAGGATGACAGTGGACAGACAGACTATCAGAAGCTTCTTCCCTCAATTGCATTAAGCTGGAATATCATACCGGATTCAACACTTTATATTAGCTATGCTAAAGGCTTTGAAACACCGACCTTTACAGAAATGGCTTACCCTACCTCAGGAACTTCGGGGATTAATTTTGATTTGAAACCAGCCAGCAGTGACAGTTATGAGCTTGGTTTCAAAACTCAGAATAATTGGGGCGATTTCAGTACGGCCATTTTCCATACTCAGACTCGCAATGATATTGTCTCGGCAGAGAGTAATAATGGCCGTAATACTTTTCAAAATGCCAAACGCACCCAGCGTGAAGGTATTGAGTTGTACTGGAATAAAAACTTGTGGCAGGAGCTTTATGCACAGGCAAGTTATAGTTATCTAAATGCCAAGTTTGATGCAGATATTCCTGGCTCAGACAGCCGTGCAACCGTATATAAAGGCAATATCATACCGGGAATTGCCAAAAATCAGGCCTATATCGCTTTAAACTGGCAACCCGAAACCGGCTTTCAGGCAGGACTTGATGTTCGCTACAATGATAAAATTTATGTAGACGATATTAACTCTGATACTGCACCAAGTTATACAGTTATGGCTGCAAATATTGGCTATGTATGGAAAAATGCTGACTGGAAAATCAATACTTTTGCCCGGGTAGATAACTTGCTTGATAAAGATTATGTAGGTTCAGTAATAGTAAATGATGGGAACAAACGTTTCTTCGAACCCGCAGATGGCCGCAACTGGAGTGCTGGTTTAAAAATGATCCGATCCTTCTAGTACTGTATAAAGACCGGCAAAAGCACAGCACGTTAAAAGGCAGGACTGATTTTTATTCCTGCCAATCTTTGTTAAGATGCGGCATCGATTTTCACCTGTTTTTGTTGATTCTTTATGACCGCGACCTATCAAGCCCAACTTGAAGCAAAAATTCAGCGTATTTCTACTCAATTTGCCGAATTTAACCCGCCTGCCCTGGAAGTATTTGAATCACCTGAACAGCATTTCCGGATGCGTGCTGAATTCCGTATCTGGCATACCGATCAGGATATGTTTTATGCCATGTTTGAACGTAATCCTGAAGACCAGCAAAAAACAGTTATTCGTGTAGATGAATTTCCAATTGCAGATCACAGCATTAACCAGCTTATGCCGGTTTTACTTGCAGAATTCAAAGCAGACCCTCTGCTTGAAAAACGTCTGTTCGAGGTTGATTTTCTGGCAACTTTAAGCGGTGAGATGCTGGTTACACTGATTTATCACCGTAAACTCGACAATGAGTGGGAAAAGGCAGCAAGAACTCTGGCAGAAAAGTTAAATATTAAGATTATTGGGCGGAGCCGCGGTCAAAAGCTGGTATTAACTGATGACTTTGTTGTAGAAGAATTACAGGTATTAGAACAAAAATTTAAATATAAACAGATTGAAGGTGGTTTTACTCAGCCTAATGCAATTGTCTGCCAGAAAATGCTTGAATGGGCATGTAAAGCTGCCGAGGCATCACAAAAGCATCTTTTGGAACTCTATTGCGGTAATGGTAATTTTACGCTACCGCTTTCTTTAAAATTTGAGCGGGTGCTGGCAACCGAGCTGGCCAAAAGTTCAGTTTATGCAGCGCAATGGAATATTGAGCAAAATGGAATTAACAATATCCAGGTGGCCCGCCTCTCAGCTGAAGAGTTTACCCAAGCTTTCAATAGTGAACGTGAATTCAGACGTTTGCAGGAAGCAGAAATTGACATTCAGAGTTATGAGTTCGATACTGTTTTTGTTGATCCGCCACGTGCAGGAATCGATCTGGATACTTTAAAATTATTACAACGCTTTGACCGGATTATCTATATTTCCTGTAATCCTGACACCCTGCATGATAATCTTAAAATCTTATTAGAAAGCCACAAAATTTTAAAGTTTGCCATGTTTGACCAGTTTCCATATACCCATCATGTGGAGACAGGTATTTTGCTGGAAAAGATTTAAACAATTTGTATCATATGTAAAAGAGATTATTTTTATAATCTCTTTTTATTTTATAAAAAATATAACTAATACATATAGTTGTAAGTTATAAGATTTCTCCTCTGTCATAAAACTGTTAATTCATAACAGTAAAATTAAAAGTTTTAACTGTTGAGCTCATCTTTTAAGACCTAGGATGACTTGTATTTTATTTTAATTTGGCTATATTTCCGCATATGTTAGGTTGATTAATATAAATTTATGAGTTTTTGGCAAAAGCTGTTCTCCGCAGACCAGCAACAGAACGCACATAAAAACCAGGTTGTTTGTGTCGAAAATGATTGTGCATGTAAAAGCAATGCACAACTTTTGGAAGCGTTGGCGAAAGCCACCAATGAAGATGTCATCGCAGGGATTACCCGGGTATTGGTATCACGTGGTTATAGCCGCAAAGAATTGAGTGAAATTTCTCATCATCCAATTCAGTAAAATGCCTTGCTGGAAACAACCATAAAAAAGTCCTGTTTATATACAGGACTTTTTATTAACAAACATCTAATCATATAGAATAACAAGATTTATTCAGGCAGATTGCAGGGTTAGATTATTCCATTGCTCGAGCTGCTGTACCACACTGGAAAAGTCACTTTCTGAGGGTAGATTATTACTAGCTGAACGATACAGCTGCTGTGTTAACTGCAAAACCGGCATTATAGTTTGAGTAGTGCCTGCAAGCTGTGTAGCAATAGTGGCATCTTTCGCAAGCAGGTTTAATGCAAAAGTTAAAGGAAATTCACGACTCAACACGCGTTGTGCAAAAATGTGATGAGACATATTACTTTGACCGCTTGAGGCATTAATACATTTTAGGGCTGCATCCAGTTCGACCCCTTGGCTTTTTAAATTACACATACCTTCAGCCAATACCCATAAATTTGCTGCCATTAAAATATTGTTTACCGCTTTTACTGCAAATCCCGAACCACTGTCGCCTACATGTTGAATCAGACCGGCAAAAGTTTGAATGGCCGGGTTTGCCTGCTCTAGCATATTCGGGTCTCCACCAACCATAACGGTTAAGGTGCCCTTTTCTGCCCCTATAGTCTGTCCTGAAACTGGCGCATCAAGATAGGTTACGCCCTGCTCTTTTAATTGTTGTTGTAGCCGCTGTGCTGATTGTGGCTCTCCACTGGTACAATCTACCCAGATACTACCCGTTTTAGGTTGTGCCTGTTGAATAATCTCCTCAACCTGCTTACTGGTAGGTAAACAGGAAAAAATAATATCGGCCTGTCCCGCTTCTTTAAGACTGGTAGCTTGTGTTGCGAACACTCTGGCATGTTCTTTGGCCTTGCTGGCAGTACGGTTCCAGACCCGGACATCTGTATATGCTTTGGTCAAATGGCCTGCCATATGCCAGCCCATTGCACCCAAGCCAATGAATGCTACAGATTTTATTGTCATAGTTACTTCCATAAAAGATAAGGTTTTTTAAAAAGTGATAAATTTTTTATCAACTACTTTGTATCTGTACTGTTCTAGATTTATTCTTTAACGGGCATGGCAGGTGAAGTTAAAGGTGTTGTACCTGAACCAGTTTTAAGAGTCCGTGTTTCACGATTAAAAACCAGATTCATCAGAATTGCAGCAAAGGTTGCAGTACCAATTCCGCCTAAATCAAAGTTGCCAATATGCAGAGAATAATTACCTGCGCCCATAATTAGAGCGATCGCAGCGACGATCATATTGCCATTCTTGCTAAAATCTACCTGATTACTAATCCAGATACGTGCTCCTGCGATCGTAATTAGACCAAAAACTACAATTGAAGCACCGCCCAGAATTGCTACTGGAATGGTGCTGATCAGACTACCGAATTTTGGGGATAAACCTAACAGGATTGCAAAAACACCAGCAATAACAAAGACAACAGTAGAATAAATTTTAGTGGCTGCCATTACCCCAATATTTTCAGCATAAGTCGTCATGCCCGTACCACCTACTGAAGCTGAAAGTGTGGTACATAAACCATCTGCAAAGAAAGCCCTTCCCATATATGGAGAGATATTTTGCCCGGTCATCGCACTGACCGCCTTAAAGTGGCCGAGGTTTTCAGCAATTAAAATGATAAACACAGGTGCGATCAATAAAATGGCATTAAGCTGGAATACCGGCTGATGAAAAGCAGGTAAACCGAACCAGGCCGCATTGGAAATAGCATTAAAATCGATTGGTTTGCCTAAACCCATGACATTGGCGCAGACAAAGTATATCGCGTAGGACATGACCAGACCGATCAGTAATAGTAGACGACGAATCATGCCTCGGGTAAAAACGGCAATCGTACCAATACATAAAATAGTTACAAGTGCCATCCATGCATCGAAATTATTGGCTGAAACACTTTTAATGGTAACCGGGGCTAGATTTAACCCGATAATCATGACAATTGTACCGGTTACTACAGGTGGCATCAGTTTCTCAATCCACTGAGTACCGGTTCGCATGACCATTAAACCTACAATTGCATATAAAACTCCACATACAATTGTTCCGCCTAAAGCAAGCGCAATATTGGGATTACTGCCAGCTCCAGCATAGCCAGTGGCTGCAGCTACGGCGCCAATGAATGCAAAACTTGATCCAAGATAACTCGGCACATGGCCGCCTGTAATGAGGAAAAATAAAATCGTACCGATACCCGTAATGAGCATCGTCAGGCTCGGATCAAAACCCATCAATAGAGGGGCCAGAATAGTTGCTCCAAACATGGCAAAAGCATGCTGGGCGCCCAGTACCATGCTTTGCCCTACTGGCAGATATTCATTCATTGCTACAGGCGTTTTTTCAAGATTTCCCCGATAGGGACACCATCTGACAAACCAACGTTCTTTCATGTCTACTACCCCCAAAGTTTATTTTTATTTCTGCAATAGATTTAGTGGTGTTGAGTAAGCTGGTGATAGGCGCGGTCAAAATAAACCAGACTGCGAGCTCCTGATTTTTGTTGAATACTTAGTACTTCACAGAAAAAAATATCATGTGTACCTACGCTACTGATCTGTTTAACCTGACAGTCAAAAGCCAGCATGGCGTCTTGCAATACCGGTGAACCAGTCGTCAGGGTTTGCCATTCGCCCTGTGCAAAACGCTCTGCCATTGGTGTTTTGCCGCCGAACAGATTACTTAGATTTTTATGCTCCAAAGCGAGCGTGTTAACACATAACACCTGATTCTGCTTGAAAGTTTCATAGACTGATGCATTACGGTTCAGGCAGACCAATAATGTAGGTGGCGTATCGGTTACACTACATACAGCAGATGCAGTAAAGCCTGCACGTCCTGCTGGCCCGTCGGTACTGATAATATTGACTGCTGCCGCCAGACTGCTCATGGCATTTCTAAATAACTGCTGGGTTTCATTTAAAACCGGTTTTTCTGCGGCTGATGACTTTTCTGACTTCATCAGAGATGCCGAAAGTTTTGTACTCACTGCCAGATCTTTTGCTACAACTGAATTCATGTGTAATTCTCCTCAATAGTAGAAAGATGCCAGGTTCGTGCGGTATTTTTTAGCCCTTAATCTGTTCTAGCATCTTTCTAAATATGGTCCATGATGCGATTAGCTAATATGAGCAACCGAAGCAATTTCAATCAGAGCTTCCGGCTTCACCAGCCCGCACTGGATACAGAAACGGGCTGGTTTTTCATTTGGGAAAAATTCTCTATAGACAGTATTGATGGCAGCATAATCTGCCCAGTCTTTTAAAAATATGGAATTAAAGGTCACATCATCCATCGTACCGCCCGCTGTCTCGATGACATTCTGGATGGTACTAAGTACATGTCGGGTCTGGGCAGCAGCATCCCCTACAAAGACCACCTCATTATTTGTGTCTAAGGGTAAGGTACCGGATACATACACAATATTGTCGGCCAAGGTTGCTGGAACGTAAGGTGCCAAAGGCGTACCAGTACCTTCTGGTATAATTACTGTTTTTGCCATGTTTCTTCTTCCAATTTTTTTATTTAAAAAATAACTTATGCTGCTGAGTTCTGGGACTGTTTTTGACTAAAACACTGTTGCATGCTGGCTACATCAGAAACCCAGCCAAAAAAAGTTTTAACGTTATATAAAGTGGCTTCATGCGCTTCACGCGGACCAGCCTGATAGCAGGCATCATCAAGTAATACACCGAAGTATTCCAGGAAGAAGCCATCTCTTAAGGTGGACTCTACGCAGACATTGGTCGCAATTCCGGTGAAGAATAAATTACGGATACCGCGTGCACGCAGCACACTGTCCAGACTAGTATTAAAGAAACCGCTATAACGGGGTTTATCGATAACAATATCACCCGTTACAGGCTTTAGCTCATCAACCAGCTCATAGTCCCAGCCGCCTTTAGCCAGTAATTTTCCCTGTAACTCCGGTTGCTTACGCATGGTTTTCAGGGCATTTGACTTATGGAAATTTGGCGAACCTGCTCCGCCAGCTTCTATATAATGCTGGTCCCAGCCATTTCTGAAATAAATCACCTGAATACCTGCGTGATGGGCAATATCTACAGCTTTTTTAATTTGCTCAATGACTGGTTGTGTAGAAGATACATCAAAACCGGCCAAGTCCAGATAACCACCTGAACTGGCATATGCATTTTGCATATCTACAATAATCAATGCTGTCTGTTTGGGGTCGAGCTTGATTGCCTCGGGGGCAGCATTCAAAATCGGTGCAGAATCTGAAGTAAAGTCGGCACATATGGCTGATTTCATATTCATGCGCTTTTCTCCAGTGCAGTGACCTGGCTTGGTACAGGGCTATCTACTTCAATACGACTTTTCATCAGTGGCTGAATTCGGGTTCCGAAATCTTCTACACCTTTTATAAAATCATCAAAAGTCAGAAGAATACCGTCTGTACCTTGAACTTCTGCAATTTCATCAAGCATGGCAGCCACTTTTTCATATGAACCTACTAGAGTACCCATATTGATATTGACTGGAGATACACTGGAAGCCATGTGCCTTATATTGGTGTCATTACCTGAAATCTTGTCTTTTCCGCCTTGGTCCTGTAACCACTGGATAGCTTGCATGTCCGCCCCATTATTATAGTTTTGCCATTTTGCCTGAGCCTTTTCATCAGTTTCATCAGCAATGACCATAAACAGTACATAAGTCGAAACATCACGGCCTGTCTTATCTGTCTGTGTTTTTAGACGTTCATTAATACCGGCATAGGCCGTTGGAGTGTTTAAGCCCTTACCAAAAACAAAATTATAATCGGCATACCTTGCCGAAAATGCCAGTCCTTCATCAGACTGGCCTGCACAGATAATTTTCATGTCTGCCTGAGGCACTGGCTTCACCTGGCAGTCATCCATCTTGAAAAAATCACCTTTAAAGTCAGAGTGGCCTGTTGCCCATAACTCTCTTAATACCTGCACATATTCTGAAAGATATTCATAACGTTTACCAAAGTACTCGTCTCCCGGCCACATACCCATCTGGCTATATTCTGGCTTTTGCCAGCCAGTTACTACATTCAGACCAAAGCGGCCATTAGAAATGGAATCAATTGTGGAAGCCATTCTTGCTACAATTGCCGGTGGCATAACTAATGTAGCAGCTGTTGCATAAATCTGGATTTTGGACGTAACCGCAGCCAAGCCAGCCATTAATGTAAATGTTTCCAGGTTATAATCCCAAAATTCAGTCTCCCCCCCGAAACCGCGCAACTTGATCATGGATAAAGCAAAGTCAAAACCGTAATGTTCAGCACGCTGTACGATTTCTTTATTCATTTCGAAACTTGGTTGATATTGTGGTGCTGTTTTCGAGAGCAACCATCCGTTATTACCAATTGGACAAAAAACGCCGACTTTCATATTCGTACCTCTCTTTTAAAACTTCTCGAGTAAAAGGACCAAGTACATCAGTTCTTCTTGCTTGTATTTTTATTAATGCAAGGTACATGCCAATATTTTTTATTATTTAATATCAATATATTAATAAAAAATTGAGGTATTATTTTTTTTACCATTTAGTCTAAATAGGTGTATCAAAAAGTATCACGCGCACAAAATATGTGCATACAGTGCAAAATTTAAAGGTTTTTGAAAATAACTAATAAGATGAGTAGTTTTTATAGAATCTTAGACTGGCTCTATCCAGAATAGAAATGAATAACAGAGTTAAACCAAGTTTAAATATCAAGCGCACCATGACGTAAAAAACAGCGGTACATTACTCGGAAAGGTATTAAAATTATTTTTAAGATCTATCTTGAGTTGTATAAATATAGAGAACATTATTAAAAATCAGAATTAGGGCAGTTCTATTAAATATAAATTCTGTGAATAAAAGGAGTAATCTGTGCTTTAAAACGCAATACCACTGCAACAGTGGCTTTGTTAAGCTTCTTATGAAATATAAGTTTTCCAAGAAAATAATCGAAGCATACTAATAAATATAAATTAGATAAGGGCTCAAGAGCAGTATTTTTAATTAGATAGTGCATCAGGAACAAAAGTATAAGCATCCTTGATTAATCGCAGCAGGAATGTATTCAAAGCTAATTTTTTAACTATTAATAATTTATTTAAGATTTAGTCTTTTGATTTTTTAGAATTACTCGAGCAGCAACAACGCGTATGTTCCTGCTCGATAGGCTTTACAGTATTTTGCAGATTTTTTCAAAATTCAGTCGAGGTAACCGCTCAAACAATTTTTCTGTAGCTCCATAGCCAATATTAATCAGCAGGTTAGATTTCCAACTGGTGCCTGCAAAAAAAGTTTCATCAATTAAAGCTGGATTAAAACCGGACATTGGACCGGTATCTAGCCCCAAGCTCCGACAGGCCAAAATCAGATAAGCTGCTTGCATGGAACTGTTACGAAAAGCCGTTTCATGTGCAAGTTCTGGACTTGAAGTAAACCATGACCGGGCATCTCCATGTGGGAAAAGTTCAGGCAGCTGCTCATAAAATTCTGCGTCATAAGCTACTACCACTGTTACAGGCGCGCTCATTGTCTTTTCCAGATTCCCAGATGATAGGGCCGGTTTAAGTTTGGCTTTGGCTTCGGCCGATCTGATAAACAAAAACCGCGCAGGTGAACAGTTTGCCGAAGTGGGAGCCATTTTCACTAGATCGTAAATCTGCATAAGCTGCTCATCGCTTACATCACGTTCCTGCCATGCATTATAGGTACGTGCTTCAGTAAATAACTGCTTGAGTACATCCTGCTCTAGGCCTTGCTGATAAATTGTCATTTTCTACTCCCTATATCAGATTAATCTGTTGTTTTAGTTAAAAATTTAATTAGTATCTCATTTACGCTTTGAGCTTGGGTTATGGTACTGGCATGACCGCCATTTGGCATTAATTCCAGTTCAGCATTTTTAATCAGCTTGGCAAGTGCCAGCCCCCGCTTCCATGGCACCAGAAAGTCATCCTGATTGGTTAACACCAGAGTAGGATTTTGAATCTGACGCGCCACTTCAAAAGGTTGATAATTCTGTAATGCATGAAGCCGTTTAAAGACATTTTCTAGAGGTGCAAAAATACCGATCATTTTGTTTTCCTGTTCATTCAATTGCAGTGAATGTGCGGAAATCCAGGCAGGCGGATATAAAAATAAGGCCTGAGCCCGTATATAAGCTTCAATACCTGCATATCGAAGTAAAGCAATACGGGTACTAAAACACTTTTCAGTATGCGGATCGAGCCGGTCCCAAGCATTAATCAGGACCAGTCTATTGACCAGTTCAGGATAGAGCCGCACAAGTTCCATGCCTATAAACCCACCTAGGGCATGTCCTATAAAATGACAGTTTTGCTGTTTGTGCTGTTTTAAAATTTTTGCCAGCTGCTCTGCCAGATGCTGTATGGAATAGTTTTCCGGTAATTCTGGACTCTGCGGTCCTATACCTTCATGGTCATAGCAAATGACCTGAAAATATTCTCTTAATGCTTCAATCTGCGGCTGCCAAAAATTCGCGTGGCCACCTAGACCCGAACTAAGCACCACTGTCTGAACAGAATGGTTTTTACAGGGATAAATTTCAACAGTCATACACTCATCTGCTTTAGTTGAATTGATTTATTCCCAGCAAAAAGCATACCAGTTTTAACCAAACGGTCAATTTTCCATGAAGCGTTAAATGAAAAATATTTTTATTTTAAAAGAATTGTATAAGCCACCCTTAACAGTTTTTTATTTTTTCTAAAAAATCTGAATATTCAATAAAAGTGTTAAAACGCGCTATATTGTGACAGCCTACACTAATTTTAGGTATAATCCTGACCCTGCTTTCAATAAAGTAATCCCAACGATTTATTGGAATAAAAACAATATGCATTCACGACGCGTAAAACGCTTCACTGTTGGAGCGCATTTAATTGTTAAACATTTTGGCTATACTCACCATGGTATTTATGCCGGGCGTGGTCGTGTGATTCATTATTCTGGTTTTGCCCATCTATTTAAAAAACATCCTATCGAAATGACCTCACTCAAGAACTTTTCTCATGGCAAGAGAATTTCTGTACGCCACTATGAAGCTCCAAAATATAGTGGCCGCACGGTAGTTAGACGTATGCGTTCCCGCATGCATGAGAATCAGTATCATCTTATTATTAATAACTGTGAGCATTTATGTAGCTGGGCCATTACCGGGGTTGAGAGCAGCCCGCAAGTGGTGAAGATGATGAATCGTCTGACAACTATCGGTTATGTCAGTTCAATCATGAGCTATATGAACAGTATGATGATTACCGTGGCTACCACATGCTTTGCGCTGGTATTGTATATCAAGAAAAAACTGAGGGATAAGGCAAAAATGCAGATTCCTTCTTATCTCATCTATAAACAGGAAGAAAAAAAGTAGTCTAACGGGTTTTATTGTTTAAAAAGATAAGTGGTTTCATTGCATATTGAAATAGCAATTGCAGAATGATTGCTGCAATTATGGCAAGGATAAGCGCAAACCAGAAATTCATATATGGCCATGCCATTACCAATATAAAAAAGAAAAGTACAAGCGAATATAAGCCCCGTACTGTACCCCGATATAGAGTAGTGACCGCGTCGGCACCTTGTGTAATATGCGTAAAAACGGCCAGAATCGAACCAATAATTGGAAAAACTGCCAGTAATCCACTCCATGTTCCACCCACCAGATCAGCAGCCTGTGTAACTATCAGCGTGAATACTCCACCTGCTAACATTCGTACCGGCAGATCTCTTGCATGAGCTGCAGGTCGATACACCCAATTTTTCCGAGGTAATAAGTACGGTGTGAAGACCAAACCGAGTAATGCTATACAAAGGGCAAGATAAATATTTTGTGGTAAAAGTACCAGAAAGCTAGAAATAACACTCCAAACCAGCGTTGCCAGAAGAAAAGTCATCCACCAGTTAAGTTTCAGACTTAATCAGCAATAGGCTATCCCAAAACTCAGTAAGGCAATTACACCGGTAACAGCTGCTGTCGCAGTATATATACCAAACCCAACCCCCTGCTCTAAAGCAACCAGCATCACTATCGGGCCAGCAACTACTGGCATACCGGCCAATATGCCGGCAACCGTTGTTCCCCAGCGCCGGCCGGCCAGACTGACCAGTAAGATAAAAGCAGGCACTATTAGCAGCTTTAACCATATCATATTTATATTATGCCCTTTAAAAAAGAAGCCTCTTTCACAAGAGGCTTCTTTTAAGCTTATTTACCCGGTTTAAAACTGTCTCTCAAATCGAGAATTCTATTAAATACCGGTTTTTCAGGAGAATGGTCATAACGATCGGCCACAAAATAACCTTCACGCTCGAACTGGAAACGGTCTTCCGGTTGAGCTTGTGCCAGTGCAGGTTCAATTACAGCCTGAAGCACTTTGAGTGATTCAGGATTAAGGTTAGCCAGGAAGTCATCTCCAGTTTCCGGATCTGCTTCAGTAAACAGGCGATCATAAATACGGACTTCTGCCGGTATACCTTGAGTTGCAGAAACCCAGTGGATAACACCTTTTACTTTACGCCCTTCCGGATTTTTACCCAGAGTTTCTGTATCAATTGAACATTTCAGTTCTACTACCTTACCGCCTTCATCTTTAATAACTTCATCGCATTTAATGACATAGGCATGACGTAAACGAACTTCACCGTCTGGTATGAGGCGTTTAAAACCTTTTGGCGGCACTTCTTCAAAATCTTTACGGTCAATATAGATTTCGGATGTCAGCGGAATGCTCCGCTCACCCATATCTACATTTGGATGGCGCGCATGAACCAGATCCATGGCTTCTGCCAGATTAGTTAAAGTTACTTTAAGTGGATTTAGTACTGCCATACCACGTGCTGCACTATTTTCCAGTGACTGACGGATGCAGAACTCCAGCATTGCCACATCAACAATACCGTCAGTTTTCGAAACACCTACTCGCTTGCAAAAATCACGCAATCCTTCTGGAGTAAAACCGCGACGGCGCATACCCACAACTGTTGGCATTCGAGGGTCATCCCAGCCATGTACATGCCCACCTTCTACCAGCTTACGCAGTTTACGTTTTGAAGTAATAGTATAGTCGACATTCAGACGGCTAGATTCGTACTGGCGCGGTACAGCGGGTGACTGGACTTTCTCGACGACCCAATCATAAAAAGGACGGTGGTCCTGGAATTCCAGAGTACAAAGCGAATGTGTGATGCCTTCAATCGCATCAGACAACGGATGGGCATAATCGTACATCGGGTAGATTTTCCATTTATTGCCTGTTTGATGATGCTCAGAATGCAATACACGATACAGAATCGGATCACGCATGTGGACATTTGGTGAAGCCATATCAATTTTAGCGCGGAGCACCGCTTCACCTTCACCCAGTTCACCATTACGCATCTGCTCAAAGCGTGTCAGACTCTCTTCAACACTTGCATCACGATAAGGTGAGTTTTTGCCTGGCTCTACAAAAGAGCCACGATTTAACTTAATCTGTTCTGGAGTCTGCAAGTCTACATAGGCATCGCCCTGCTGAATCAACTGAAGCGCCCATGTATAGAGCTGATCAAAGTAGCTTGATGCATAACGCGGCTCACCTTCCCATTGAAATCCAAGCCATTTCACATCATTAGCAATGCCATCTACATATTCCTGCTCTTCGGCATCTGGATTGGTGTCGTCAAAACGCAAGTTACATGCACCCTGATATTCTTCTGCAATTCCAAAGTTCAGACAGATAGCCTTCACATGACCAATATGCAAATAGCCATTCGGCTCTGGTGGGAAGCGGGTGATTACTTTCTGGGTACGCCCGGCAGCCAGATCATCACTAATGACCTGACGGATAAAGTCTAAGCCTGCCTGTTGTTGTTGCTGCGCTTGATCGACTGTGGCTTCATTATTTGGTGTCGGGTTATTTGGCAGGGATGAAACAACATCATTGGGCTTCATAATAGATAATTCACTTCTAAATCAAAAAATGAGGATAATTAAAACGCTATTCAGTTTTTTTAACAAAGAAAATAACGTTTTTACTTGCCTTGTAGTTTACAGTTTGCTTATGCTTCTCTCAACCAAAAAACCCATGGCATTTTTGTCCATGTTCAGGAGATTAACCAATGAGTTTTCCTCAAGTCGAATTAAACACCAATAAAGGTCGTATTGTTCTTGAGCTTAATACTGAAAAAGCACCTAAAACTGCTGAAAACTTCCTGCAATATGTTCGTGACGGCTTTTATGACGGCGTTATCTTTCACCGTGTGATTGACGGTTTCATGATCCAAGGTGGTGGCTTCGACGAAAACTTTAAAGAAAAAGCAACTCGCGATGCAATCGAAAATGAAGCAGATAACGGCCTGAGCAATGACGAAGGTACGATTGCAATGGCACGTACTCAGGCTCCTCACTCTGCATCTGCCCAGTTTTTCATTAACGTGAAAAATAACTCTTTCCTTAACCATACAGGTAAAACTGCTCAAGGTTGGGGTTATGCAGTGTTCGGTAAGGTTGTTGAAGGTATGGACGTTGTTAATGAGATTAAAAATGTCCGTACTGGTAACCGTGGTTACCATGCCGATGTTCCTCTGGAAAATGTTGTAATCGAATCTGCTAAAATTATCTCTGAATAATTTTATGCAGGACACCTTGTGACCTATCTGTTTATTTCAGATTTACATTTGTCATCTGAACACCCTCGACTTGTTCGGGGGTTTTTAGACTTATTAAAACATTATGCAAACCAGCATACCCAGCTCTATATTTTAGGAGACTGGTTTAATGCCTGGATCGGTGATGATTATTCCGCGCCTTGGCTGGATGAAATTGTTCAGGCTTTACAGCAGTTCCATCAAGCTGGTAACACTATCTATTTTCAGGCCGGAAATCGTGACTTTGCCCTAGGCCAAAAATTCTTGGACCAGTTTCACGGTGTTCTATTGCCAGATATATATCAGTTGAGTATTGGTGCTTTAGCGTTCCGGCTAGAACATGGAGATGCACTTTGTACTGATGATATATCTTATCAACGCTTTAAAAAAATAATTCGCAACCCGCTTTTGCTGGGCTTTCTAAAACGTCTACCACTCGGTCTTAGACAAAAGCTGGCCAATGGATTCCGTCAAAAAAGTGCTGAGACCAAGCAGACCAAAGCTTATGAAATTATGGATGTTAACCAGCATACAGTTGAGCAGGTTCTGGAAAATTCTGATATTTTGATTCACGGCCATACACATCGCCCTGCCATTCATGAAATATATAATAAAAAGCGTATTGTGCTGGGTGACTGGAGAGAGTGTTCTGCTCAAATTCTGGAGATAAATCCGCTAGCAGAGCAAATAGAGTTAAAGTTGATAAGCTGGAATTATTAAACAAACAATATAATCCTGCTTCTTTAAGATAAAAATTGATTGAATTTACGAGTATTATTTAAAAAATATCGTATGATCAATCTCAATGATTTGAACCTAAATGCAGTGATGGAGTACATATATGGATCTGCTTGATATCGTACATAACCGCTATACGACTAAAGCTTATGACCCAACCAAGAGAATTTCACAGGAGCAGTTTGAACGCTTCTTGGAAATACTTCGTTATACTCCTTCATCAATTAATATTCAGCCTTGGCATTTCTTTATCGCTGATCATGAATCTGCCAAACAGCGTATTGCGAAAGCTCTAGTGGGCAAGTACAGTTATAACGCACCTAAAGTATTAGACTCTTCCCATACTATTTTATTTTGTACTAAAGCCGATATTACTGAAGAACATCTTGAGCATTTGTTAAATCAAGATGCAGCAAGTGGGCGCTTCAAGGATGAAACAGCCAAACAAGGTCAGAAAGACAGCCGTAGTGGTTATGTTGATTATTACCGCAATGAAAAAGGTGATGTCCAGCGTTGGGCTGAAAATCAGACTTTTATTGCTCTTGGGCAAATGCTATTGGCAGCAGGTATTGAAGGTGTGGACGCTACCCCTATTGGTGGATTTAATGAAGATATTATCAGTGCAGAATTAGGCCTAACTGAATTAGGCTTAGTTCCATCAGTATTACTTACATTAGGCTACCGCAGTGCAAGCGATTTTAATGCCAAGTTACCTAAATCACGCTTGGACAGAGAACAGATTTTTACCAAGCTATAAAATTCTAAATTGAGGAGAGGATATCTCTCCTTTTATAATTGTCATCATAATTTTATATAAAAATTTTAAAATCATTCAAAAACCGGAAACAAAAAACAATGTTACCTATTCCCAAACGTCTGCTTAAATTTAAATGTCTAGGTTGCGGCAGCATGTACATAGAACAAATAAATAGACGGCATATGCTTTCCTATCCAGCATGCCCAAATTGCCAGCAGCCAGGCCAGATACTTGGTAGTGTCAATAAACTGGATTATCTGCTTCATCCGGTAGCAGTGATAAAAACTTACTTACCTTAAAGCATATTACATGGCATATGCCAGACAGATTACTCCAGTCAATCCTAAAATTAAGCCGATTAATGTCGGGAGATTCAGTTTTTCTTTAAAGTACAGCAAGCCACTCATCACGCCCAGTAATACTACCAGAATATTCATTCCAGCAAATACAATAGCCGGGCTATCTTTAAGTAGCATATGGGCCTTAATGTACAGAGCAATATTACAAAAATTAAGCAAGCCCAAACCTGAACCAGCTAATATATTTTTTTGTGACCACCGGTTTTTTTGTAAAACCAGAAAACCGCTTGAGAGTACAAAAGAAAACAGAAAGGCCAGATTCAAGGCCAGTGCAAATTGTAAGCCTAAGCCTGTGGTGTATTTTAAAAGAATATCCACCAACGCGTAGCCTATCCATACACTCAATAGAAAAACCAGACCTTTTTTATGATCGGAAGTCGTTTTTTCCTGAAAATGTTGACCGAATAATAAACTGATTACTGCGACTATTCCTAGACCTATACCCAGCAGTTTACTAATACTGAACTGTTCCTGAAATATAGAAAAAGCAGCCAGTAGAGATAATACAACAGACAGGCGTTGCGCAATTTCGGTTTTCAGGATTCCTGCGTATTGTAGTGATCTGGCCAGACATAGAAATATACCAGGCAATAGCATACCTAAAATAAAAATCAGCCACCACGGAGTGGTACTTAAAGAAACATGAGAAAAATCCGGTTTAAACCATATATAGCAAAGTACACTGGCAACTGCATAATTGACAGTAATCATTTGCAGAGCATCAAAACCGTGTGATTTGCCCCATTTTAAGAATATAGACACTGCCACACTGCATAAGGCCGCCCCAAAAATCAGTTCCATCTTGCCACTCTTAGCTTGTTTTACTTGAGCTTATAGAAAAAGCCCACATCTGTGGGCTTTTAAATATTATAAAAAATCACGTAGTGAGTTATTTATAACGATCAACCATTTTTTCCAGTGAAATCGGATGGATTTTATCTGCATGGCCTGCCGTACCAAATGCTTCATAACGATCTACACAGATCTGTTTCATTGCATCAATAGTCTTGGCAAAGAATTTACGCGGATCAAATTCGCTTGGCTGTTCAGCCATCATACGGCGCATTGCACCGGTAGAAGCCAGACGCAAGTCTGTATCAATGTTAATTTTGCGTACGCCATGTTTGATCGCTTCTACCAACTGCTCAACTGGCACACCATAAGTTTCTTTGATATCGCCGCCGTATTGGTTAATAATAGCTAACCATTCTTGTGGAACTGAACTTGAGCCATGCATAACCAGGTGTGTATTTGGTAGAGCCGCATGAATTTCTTTAATACGGTCAATTGCCAGGATGTCTCCCGTTGGTGGACGGGTGAATTTATACGCACCATGTGAAGTACCTACGGCAATTGCCAGCGCATCAACATTGGTATCAGCCACAAAACTGCGTGCTTCTTCTACAGAAGTCAACAGCTGAGAATGGTCAAGTATCCCTTCTGCACCTACGCCATCTTCTTCACCAGCCATACCGGTTTCAAGTGAACCCAGACAGCCAATTTCACCTTCTACTGAAACACCACAAGCATGTGCCATTTGTACAGTACGACGAGTCACATCAACATTGTATTCATAGGAAGTTGGTGTTTTACCATCTTCACCTAATGAACCATCCATCATCACCGAGCTAAAGCCAAGCTGAATTGAACGCTGGCAAACATCTGGGCTGGTACCATGATCTTGGTGCATAACTACCGGAATGTGTGGCCATTCTTCAATAGCGGCCAGAATAAGATGACGCAAGAACGGCGCCCCTGCATACTTACGGGCCCCCGCTGAAGCTTGTACGATCACAGGTGAATTGGTTGCGTCTGCAGCCAGCATGATTGCGCGCATTTGTTCTAAATTGTTTACATTGAACGCTGGTACGCCGTAGCTATGTTCTGCGGCGTGGTCCAAGAGCTGGCGCATCGAAATAAGTGCCATAATATCCTCCCAGGTAATGCGGCCTATTCTACCCTGTCATTTATTTCAATTCAGCAACAAAACACATGATTTAAAAAAAAATCCCTGCATTTGCAGGGACTTTTAAACAAAAGCCTACAATTTACTGTGTGGCTGTGCCTGTAGTAGCTGTTTCAGCTTCTGGTGCAGGCATTTCTACTGTTGGAGTCATAGAATCTTCAGCTGGTACATTCACTTGTTCAGGCGAAATATCTGTATTATTTTCATCCATGATTGGCTTGTCGATTGCATCAATTGCAGCTTGTTGTTCAGGTGTTATTTTTTCTTCTGCAGCAGGTGCATTTTGCCCCTGATCAGTTGCAGCTGCTTCTTCTTTCTTTGCACATGCAGTTAGTACCAGTGGTGCGACCAGTGAGATCACAAGCATAAATTTTAACTTCATTACCTTTATCCAAACAAAGAAGATCTAATGCAGATTATGTTATTGCACAAATATGACAGTTATATGAATCTAAAATGAAAACAGGCTGGTCCAAGCCAACCTGTTTAAACTTAAAAAATTATAGAATCAGAAGAATGTATTAGGCACGCTCTAGTAGCACGGCTACTGCTGGCAAGGTTTTGCCTTCTACAAACTCAAGGAAAGCCCCACCACCAGTCGAGATATAGCCAATTTTGTCAGCGACTTCATATTTATCAATAGCTGCCAATGTATCTCCACCGCCTGCTATCGAGAAACCGGCAGACTCTGCAATTGCCTGAGAAAGCGTTTCGGTACCCTCTCCAAACTGGTCAACTTCAAATACACCGACCGGACCATTCCATAAAATAGTTTTTGAATTTTTAAGAATCTCTGCAAATGCCTGAGCTGTTTCTGGACCAACATCCAGAATCATGTCATTTTCCGAAACTTCTGATACTTTTTTGACTACAGCTTGAGCTTTTGCCAATGAACCCAAGAAATCTTCAAAGTTAATTTCAGATGCATTAGCAACAACCACGTCAATTGGCAAAGGGACAGAAACTTTCGCAGCAATCGCTTTTGCAGTGTCGACCAGGTCTGCTTCAAAAAGCGATTTACCCACGTTATAACCGGCGGCTGCCAAGAAAGTATTGGCAATACCGCCGCCAACAATTAACTGGTCACAAAGTGTGGATAAAGAATTTAAAACGTCGAGTTTAGTAGAGACTTTAGAACCTGCAACAATTGCTACCATTGGCTTTTCAGGTGTTTTTAGTGCACGGCCCAGCGCATCCAGTTCTGCTGCAAGCAGCGGTCCTGCTGCTGCAACCTTGGCAAAGCGTGCTACACCTTCTGTAGATGCTTCCGCACGATGCGCAGTACCAAATGCATCCATAACAAAGACATCACACAATGCAGCGTATTTTTGTGCCAGCTCAGGATTATTCTTCTTTTCACCTGCATTGAAACGTACATTTTCCAGTAAAACTACCTGGCCGGCCTGAACTTGAACGCCATCCAAGTACTCTGTAACCAACTGGACTTCCTGACCCAGTGCCTGAGACAGATAAGCCGCAACAGGAGCGAGTGACTGTTCCGGTTTAGGTTCACCCTCTACCGGACGACCCAGATGAGAACACACTATCACTGCTGCACCTTTTTCCAGCGCAGCCTGAATTGTCGGTAATGCAGCGCGTAGACGTGCATCGCTCGTAATCTCACCATTTTTTACAGGAACGTTTAAGTCTTCACGAATAAGGACACGTTTGCCTGTCAGGTCAAGGTCAGTCATACGCTGAAAGTTCATGTAATACTCTCTTTATGTATTTAAAAATGCCATCGATTTTAAATGATTATGCTTAAAAAGGTTAGCTTCTTTTGCATAAAAGCTAACGTTTGCCAAAGATTTGTTATGATAGATAAAGCCTGTCTATTTCCGAGTACTTATGTCTTTTCATCCTGATCCGAAGATTAACCGCTTAAATGTATTAGGTGAACCCTTGGCAAGCTGTTGCTATGACCCTATTACCGGATATTTCCGTAATGGTTTTTGCCATACTGCTGCTACTGATCTGGGCCAGCATACTGTTTGTGCACAGATGACATCTGAATTTCTAAGTTTTTCTCAAAAACTGGGTAATGATCTGATTACGCCCTTACCGGAAGTGGGTTTTCCCGGACTAAAACCTGGTGACTTCTGGTGTATCTGCGTAACGCGCTGGGTTGAAGCCTATCAGGCTGATATGGCTCCGCCTGTAAAAATTCATGCCTGCCATCAGGCAGTACTCAGTTATGTACCTTTAGATATTTTAATGGATTATGCAATTTGATGAAGCAGCCTCCTCTTATTCTGGCCTCCAGTAGTGAGACCCGTAAAGCGCTGTTGAATCGTTTAGGCTTGCAGTATCGATGTATTTCACCAGATATTGATGAATTACCCCAGGGTGAGACACATGCAGATGAACTTGCAAGGAGACTGGCTTTTGACAAAGCTCATATTGTTGCCAGACTTTACCCTGAAGCAGTAGTGATTGGTTCCGATCAGGTAGCATGGCGGGAACATACACCCGATGATTTTATAGGTAAGCCCTTAACAGTTGAAAAGGCAGTGCAACAGTTGCAGGTCAATTCCGGGAAAACGGTCTATTTTAGTACGGGGCTGAGTGTACAGCAGCATTCCACAGGTTTTCAGCACACACTGGTAGAGCATTATCAGGTAAAATTCCGCACATTAAATCTGGCCGAAATTGAGCGATACATCGAACTGGATCAACCACTTCACTGTGCAGGTAGCTTTAAATGTGAAAGTCTGGGCATTAGTCTGTTTGAAAAGATGACGGGTAATGACCAGACAACTTTAATGGGCCTACCCATGATTCAGCTATGCCAGATTTTGCGCCAACTCGACTTCCAGATTCCCTAGCTAATTTTTTTAATATTTACAGGTTTTTTCTATGTCCCAACCTCTAGCTGTCTTAGGCGGTATAACTGCCGAACAATTTTTAAGTGAATATTGGCAAAAAAAACCGCTACTGGTCCGTAATGCCCTGCCCGAAATTATCAATATTCTTGAACCGAACGATGTTAAAGAACTTGCGCTTGAAGAAAATATTACTGCCCGTTTAATCAAGCAAAAAGATAAAGATTCTAACCAGTGGTCAGTGAAATCTTCTCCCCTGATTAAAGGCGATTTCCAGAAAATGCCAAAACTATGGACCTTGCTGGTTCAGGCGGTTGACCATTATTCATTTGACCTCGCAGCCCTATGGAAAAAATTTCCCTTTATTCCACAGTGGCGCCGTGATGATATTATGGTGTCTTATGCGCCTAAAGGCGGTTCAGTTGGCAAGCATTTTGACTTTTATGATGTATTCCTGGTGCAAGGTTACGGTCACCGTCGCTGGCAGCTTGGGCAGATGTGCGATGCAGACACGGCTTTTGTTCCAGGTCAGCCTCTTAAACTGCTACCAGACATGGAGGTAAATTTTGATGAAGTACTGGCTCCAGGTGATCTGTTATATGTTCCACCCGGTCTGTCTCACTATGGCGTAGCAGAAGATGACTGCCTGACCTTTTCCTTTGGTTTTCGCATGCCTAATATTGCAGATATGATGGATCGTGTGAGTGATAAATTTTCTGAAGATCAGTTACTCAGAAATCCGCTAACCGATATTCTGCGTGGCCAGGCTACAGCAGCAGGCGAGATTACACCTGTTGAACTTGAGTACCTTAAAACAGAACTGCTTGCCCGTCTGCAAAACTCTACTGTACTTGATGATGCTATTATCAGCTTGATGTCAGAACCGAAGTATCCGGAGAATATTCCTGAAGCGGAAGAGATCGGTACAGGTGATCTGGAAGAAGCTTTGGATCAGGGCTACATGCTAATGCTGGAACCTGCTTCACGCCTGCTTTATACAGATGAAGACAACCAGCTACTTTTTTGGGCAAATGGTGAAGCACTATATATTTCTGAAAGCTTTGCAGCCTATTTAAAGCGCCTTGCTGATGGTGAAATTCTGGTTCTTGATCAGAATTTAAATGATGAAGAAATACTTGAAGATATCGCACAACTATTAACTGACTCTATTTTGATGCTGCTTCCACCAGAAGAAGAGCAGAACTAATATTTATTTATAAAAAATAGCCAGACCTGTTCTGGTTATTTTTTTATCTGAAAAATTATCTCAGTTATCTTCTTATGTGACTGAGAATGAACAAAACTCTCATTGAGAAATATAGCCCGGCTTGGCAAGTTGAATCTATTGAAAAATATTAAAAGGAAAGCTGAATATAATGGCAAGCCCAGCACAAACAATACGTCATAAGCTCCTCAATACATTTTTCTCAAGACATTCGGTCTGGTTCCTGTGCATTCTAATCGCATTAGGTATTACCATGCTTAGGCTATTCTATGAGCCACATTATATTTATTACTTCGTTTCAGATACCTTGCTTAACAGTGTCTGGCTAATCACAGCTTTGCTCAGCCTGCTGGGTCTCTATGATGTTTTGCAGAATCGTCACTCGATCTTAAAAAACTATCCGATTATGGGCCACTTTCGCTATATCTTTGAAGATTTTCGTCCAGAGATCCGGCAGTATTTTATTGAATCGGATCATGATGCACTGCCATTTTCACGGGTACAGCGCAGTCTGGTATATCAGCGTGCGAAAAATGAAAATTCAGATAAACCCTTTGGCTCAATTTTAGATGTCTATCAGGCAGATTATCGTTTTATTACTCACTCCCTGGCACCTTGCTCACCAGCAGATCCGGCCACTTTTCGTATTCAGATTGGTAATGAGCAATGTACTCAGCCCTATAGCGCTTCAATTTTCAATATCTCTGGCATGAGTTTTGGCAGTCTCAGCGCCAATGCAATTCTGGCGTTAAATCAGGGTGCCAAGATGGGTAACTTTTACCATGACACAGGAGAAGGCAGTATCAGCCCTTATCATCTGGAAAATGGTGGCGATTTGGTCTGGCAAATTGCCAGTGGTTATTTTGGCTGCCGGACGCTTGACGGACAGTTTGATGAAGGAAAGTTTGCTAAACAGACACAACTTGAACAGGTTAAAATGATTGAACTCAAACTTTCC
The DNA here is from genome assembly GCF_002307755.1 of Acinetobacter sp. UBA1297. NCBI lineage: Bacteria > Pseudomonadati > Pseudomonadota > Gammaproteobacteria > Moraxellales > Moraxellaceae > Acinetobacter > Acinetobacter sp. UBA1297. Next base: position 16,223 of record NZ_DBUF01000015.1, on the reverse strand, counting down.
CAAGGCGCCAAACCGGGTCATGGCGGTATTTTGCCAAAGCATAAAATTTCTGAAGAAATTGCCCTGATTCGGGGAGTAAGTCGTGATCGTGACTGCATCTCTCCTGCTACCCACTCTGCTTTTCGTACACCGATCCAGATGATGCACTTTCTGCAAAAATTACGTGATCTTTCTGGTGGTAAACCAGTAGGCTTTAAGTTGTGTATTGGGCATCCATGGCAATTTATGAGTATTGTAAAAGCTATGCTGGAAACCAAAATTGTACCGGATTTTATTGTAGTCGATGGCTCTGAGGGTGGTACAGGTGCAGCACCAATTGAATTTAGTGACTACATTGGTACACCTCTGCGTGAAGGCTTACGCTTTGTACATAATACCTTGGTGGGTACCGGTTTACGTGATCAGATCAAGATTGGAGCAGCGGGTAAAATCGTCAGTGCATTTGATATTGCCAGTACATTTGCACTGGGCGCAGACTGGGTGAATTCAGGTCGGGGGTTTATGTTTGCAATTGGCTGTATACAGGCACAAAGCTGCCATACCAATCAGTGCCCGGTTGGGGTAGCTACACAGGACCGTGACCGACAAAAAGCTTTACATGTGCCCACCAAAGCTGAGCGAGTTTTTAATTTCCATAAAAACACTTTGCATGCCCTGGCAGATATGATAGCAGCAGCAGGCTTGCGTCATCCTTCGGAACTGGATGCACACCATCTGGCACAACGGATTAATGACCGGGAAATTAAAAATTATGCCCAGTTGCATTATTTTATGGAAGAAAATGCCCTTATTAACAACCAGCTTCAGGATAAAGAAAATTTTTATTACCGCATGTGGCAAATGGCCAATGCTCAAAAATTCTGATCTGTAAAAAGCTGAGTACATACATTCTTAACTTGGCTAACTTGATCACCATAAAATTCTATCTGAGGAAAATACGATGAATAACTTACGCTGTTATAAACAAATGCCTGTATGGTCTAATGAAAACCTTCCTCAGAATTTCCGCGAGAAACATAATACTCAAGAAGGGACTTGGGCTAAATTGACAATATTGCAGGGCGAACTGGTATTTGCCATGCTATCAGAAAATGGTGAAATAATTTCTGAAGAAACTTTTAATGCTAATCATCAACCTTCCTTAGTCTCACCTCAAGCATGGCACAAAATTGTCTCTACCAGTTCCGATATTGCCTGCCAACTTGAATTTTTCTGTGAGCCTGAGCGTTACTTTGAAAAAAAATATGGACTAGTACCAACGCATTCCGAAATACGTATGGCGAGTAAAATTCTGCACAGTGCAGGTACCGCACTTGATCTTGGTTGTGGTAGTGGCCGCAATACACTTTTTCTCAGTGAAAAAGGTTTTGAGGTCGATGCATGGGATATTAATGAAGCTAGCATCAATAAGCTTAATGAAATTATTGGTGCAGAGAAAATTGATCATATTCACACTGAAATACGTGACCTGAACCAGAATCCCATTATTGAAAAACGCTATAACTTTATCTTTTCAACGGTTGTGCTGATGTTTTTACAGCCCCCTACTATTCCCCGACTTATAGAAGAAATGCAAAAAGCAACTCTGCCTGAAGGTTATAATCTGATTGTTGCGGCTATGGATACACCAGACTATCCATGTAATGTTGATTTCCCCTTCACCTTTAAAGAAGGAGAGCTCATTCGTTATTATACGGGTTGGAATATCTTACAATATAATGAAGATGTTGGTGAGCTACATCGGCTCGATGAGCATGGTCGCCGGATAAAATTGCGTTTTGCTACATTACTGGCAAAAAAACAGGCTTGAATATAAAAGCATACTATTCACTAAAAACTACAAAGCCAGATCATTACTCTGGCTTTTTCAGAAGATTATATGGCGCTAAGTTTTATTAGTACTTAATGCCAGATCATGAGCTTATTTATTCATAATAGTATTTTGAAGGTCTGGCATGTAGAAATGCCGGAATCAGCCCGGTAAGTGCAGCCCGAATATCGGCCCGCTCATTAATGAGTTGATGCGAACCCTCTTCAAGCATAAGCAGGGTCTGTAACCGGAATTTTCGCCGGATAAATTCAATGTTATAACGCCAGTCTACCGTCTGGTCCAGTGCTCCCTGAGCAAGCCAGACTGGTATTCGGCAAGCCGGTCTCTGCTCCATTTCCTGCATCCACCGCGACATCGCCAGAATCCAGTCCATACCCATCATACGGGGCTGTAAAGGATCTTTTAAGCGAATAAAGCGCAGAAATTCCGGATTATGGTTATTACGCCGGAAATGTCGAGGCACTTGCCGCTTGATACGCCGGATAATACCGAGGCCAACCGGGTTATGCCACCATGCTGTTTTTGCAGGTCGAATGAGTGGAGATAAAAGCAAAATACGATCAACAATCGGATTACGGCGCTGCTCAGCATATTCGAGCAAATGATGCATCCAGATTGCGCCACCCGTACTCTGTCCAATACCTAACCATGGTTGCGGCAACTGGTCAGCCTGACGGACATACTGATATACAGCCAGTAAAACCTGCTGATAATGATCAAAATTCTGGATATTGGCCGGCGAACCGTCACTTAAGCCATGCCCCGGCAAGTCATATGTTATTACGCTGAAGCCCTGTTCAAGTATTTCACGGATGATTGGCTGGTAAATGCCGCTGTGTTCAAGATAACCATGCAGCAAGCAGACTGTACCTTTAATTTCAGCACTTCTCGGTTTAAAAACCTGTACATGTAATCGAAAAAGTGGCATGGGAACGTAACCCTGCCATTGGTCACAGTCCAGCAGATTTAAACCATAAAGTTTGCGATAAGCTAAAATATCAACTGAGGGTTCATAGGAGCGGTTCAGATTTAATGGTTCTAGAAGCTGTGAAGTAATTTCACGGCTAGGTATAGGCAAGTCAAGTTGGGTAAGTACATTCGGATTTAAAAATGGGATATCTGACATTAAGGTACCTCCCGGCAGCCACTTGAGCCAAATAGGATATCGCGAATTGTGGCCAGCATTTCGTAATTGGCACGGCGACTGTGATCATAATTCTGCCGGCTTGGACGCCAGTCTGTTAATTTTGAAGGCATAGGCGCTTCAACCGGTATGGTTTCTATACCGTTTAGTGCAAATAAACGGCGTGTACGTGGCATATGATAAACATCCGTGATCAAGATTACTGTAGGTGCCCCACCTTTTTTCTGTAAAAGCAATGAACTGAACCGTGAATTCTCACAAGTATTCATACTGCGGTTTTCCAGTAATTTTGCTTCTACATTTCTTTCTTTTAGCCAAGCCTGCATATAAGGGGCTTCTACCCCGCTTAAAACAATGGGTAAATGGTATTGTTTTTCGACTTCCAGGGTTTTCTCGAGCCGCAAGCGGGTATATTTATTCACTACAATATCTTTCTGGTTATCAGCTAAAGTCAATCCGCCACCTAAAACAACAATTGCATAAGGTTTGCTGGAACTTGCCGGATAGACTGGTTCATTTTTTTCTTTTTGTATTTGGGCAATATCCTGATAAATTTCGCTTTCTACTGCCTCTTGCTGTTCAACCGGATGTGTCATCAGGAAATCTATATATTGCTCCATTAACACCTTATTCTCTGCGCTATTCAATTGCAGAAGCTCACGCATGTCTTCAACCGAATCGGAGACTGGCTGTTCTTGTTCCTGTCCTTTTTTATCAACAGATGGAACCAGTAATGGAATAACCGGCTGGTCGTCCTTATCGTTTTCTTCTTTTTCCTGTTCTTCAATAATAATTTTTTGCAATGCTTTATAACGGGCCTGTAGCGTAGGCAAATCCTGTGCATTCTGGTTTTGCATAGACTGCTCCATCAGTTTTAAATATGCCTGACGGGCAATCCAGAGATTTGAACCAGGCTCTAGTTCCTCATATTCGCTCAGGGCGGCCATTTCCTGACTTTTTGCTGCCACCTGGTTGACTTCTACTGGCACAAAAGTATTAAGAGCCTTGACCACCAGCTGCGAATAAAAAGGAGTATAGATAAAAACCATCAGACAGCCGAGCAGTACAAATATGCCTGCGGCAAGCTGTACTAAACGCACCATCCAATGATACTGAGCCATAAACTGTTTATTCCGTATGTGAGCAAATCTGGGCTATTTCATTATAGAGTACCGGTTCCGGCTCGAGCATGATGTTAAATTTCTGATAAACATCGTGCTGTACCGCGCAGTATGTAGCTTTGATATCTTCTAATGACGCTTCAGCATAGTTGACCAAGACCAGTGCCTGTTTTTCAAACATGCCTACCTGACCCAGACGCTTGCCCTTCCATCCTGCCTGCTCAATCAGCCAGCCGGCTGCAATCTTGGCCTGACCAGTCAACTGGGGGTAATGCGGTAGTCTCGGGAATCGCACTGCCAGTTTTTGATAAGCCTCATTACTAATCACAGGATTTTTAAAAAAACTGCCGGCATTAGGATATTGTGCCGGATCAGGTAACTTACTTTGTCGAATATGAATAACCTGCTGTTGCAGGTTTTCGGCACTCTGATCACCTGCCATAGCCAGTTTCAGATCGCCATAGTTCAGCTTGAGCTGCGGTGTTTTTAATAACCTGAATGTTACATGGGTAATAATGTAGCGATTTGGCTGATCTTTAAAAATACTGTGCCGGTATGAAAAACCGCAATCTTTAGCACAGATCGAGTCAAACTGGCCAGTTTCATGGTCATATACTTGTACCGATTCAATAAAATCTCCAGCTTCTACCCCATAAGCACCAATATTCTGTACAGGTGACGCGCCAACTCGTCCTGGAATTAAAGCCAGGTTCTGTAAGCCATACAAGCGTTTTGTGGTGGTATAAAGTACAAACTCATGCCAGACCTGACCGGCACCCACCCTCAGGCTGCGGCTTTGTTCATCTTCATCTAAATACTCAATACCTTGAATATCAATATGCATGACCAGTGCATTAAGCTTTTCAGGTAAAAGCAGGTTACTGCCACCAGAAAGCACAAGAATATTTAGCTGATTCTGGACAGCATATTGAACCGCAGCCGGAATCTGCCGAGTCTGTTCAATGTGAATGTAATGGGAAGCGACACTGTTAAGCTTTAAACTGTTAAAAGGTTTAAGTTGAATATTATTTTGAATCTGAATCACATCTAAACCTTTTAAATTACTGACCAAACTGATTTTTAAATACATTTATCCAGGCACGACTGCTTGATTCACACTGATCCAATACCCGCTCAAAACCATCAAGTCCGCCATAATACGGATCGGGTAAAGCCTGCTTGGAATATTCAGGGTCATGCTCACTCATCAGAGCAACTTTTGCACGCAGGCATGTTTCGCCATATTCAAGACCAGCTTGATGCATTACTGCTTGTATATCTTCAAGATTCTGATGATCCATTGCCAGAATCAAGTCAAAATCAAGAAAATCCTGAATCTTTAACTGACGAGCTCTTAACATTGAGAGATCATAACCACGTTTTTTGGCATGGTTCTGACTCCGTTGGTCAGGTGCTTTACCTGGATGATAATTACTGGTGCCAGCTGAATCAACGATTACATTTAACTGATACTCGTCACAATAATGCCTCAGGACAATTTCCGCTGTGGGAGAGCGGCAAATATTTCCTAAACAGACACACAACACCTTATACGGCGCTTTGGACGACATAACGACCTCAAGTACAGCTTTCTTTTGAAGAGTCTTATGTTAAATTATTTACAGGATGAATCCTATAGAACTGCAAAACAATAATGTTCAATTTTTTAAAGAATTAAGGAAAATGTATGGGCCAATTTCAGTTTCAAACCGTTCCCAATATTATTGCTGGGCTAGGCTCAATTGAGAGACTCAAGCAAATCTTGATAGAGCAGAAGTCCAAAAAACTGTTATTGGTTACCGATCCGGGAATGCTGGCTCAGCAGCTTCATCAACCTGTTTTAGATATTTTACATAGCATTGGACTTGAATATAGTATTTATGCTGATGTACAGGCTGATCCACCAGAAGACGTAGTCCTGGCAGCCGCCCGTTTTGCCCGAGAAGAAAAAGCAGACATTATTTTAGGCTTTGGTGGCGGCAGCTCTATGGACGTTGCCAAGATTATTGCCCTGCTTGCGCATCCTGAACAACAGCAAAAGCTCCAGGAGACGTATGGTGTAAATCAGGTCCAAGGCGCACGATTGAAATTAATTTTAATTCCTACCACTGCTGGTACCGGCTCCGAAGTCACGCCTATTTCGATAGTAACCACTGGGGAAACAACAAAAAGTGGAATAGTATCACCTGTGCTTTTTGCAGATACTACTATACTCGATGCAAATTTCACCCGAAATTTACCACGTCATATTACTGCAGCGACCGGTATTGATGCGATGGTGCATGCTGTCGAAGCCTATACATCTAAAATTAAAAAAAACTTCTATGCGGATTTACTCGCAGTTAAAGCGCTCCAGATTCTTTATACAAATTTAAGACCGGTACTTGAAGATGGCCACAATATGGAAGCCCGGCAGAATATGCTGGTCGGTTCTATGCTTGCCGGGCAGGCCTTTGCCAACTCGCCAGTAGGTGCGGTACATGCGCTGGCTTATCCGCTTGGTGGACACTTCCATATTTCACATGGGCATAGCAATGCTCTGGTTTTTACTGAAGTCTTAAAATTTAACCTGACTCATGCCAAGCAGCACTATGCTGAATTGATGTTACATATTGAACCTAAAAGTAGTGGCTCAGTAGAAGGCCTCAGTGATCTGTTTATTGATCATATGCAAAATTATCTGGACATCACTGGTTTACCCTTGACTTTGCAATCACTCGCCATACCTGAGCAGGCTTTAGAACAGCTGGCACAAGATGCAATATTACAAACCCGGCTATTACAGAATAACCCCCGTGAGCTGGGTTATGAGGATGCCCTCAATATATATCGAGCCATTTATTCATGAATAAGCCTATAATTACCGAACGCAAGCATTTTAAATTTTTCTTGCCGATTCAGACTCGCTGGGCAGATAACGATATATACGGGCACGTCAATAACGTAATCTATTATAGCTATTTTGACACGGCGGCTAATTCGCTGCTGATTCAGAAAGCAGGGTTTAACATTCATCAATCCCCTGTAATTGGGCTGGTAGTTGATTCTGCTTGCAGCTTTTTTCAGGAACTGTCTTTTCCTGAAATAATTGAGGTTGGCGTAGCAATTGAACGGATCGGCCAATCTTCTTTAACATATCGTTTAGCGATTTTTAAACAGGGTCAGCAGCAGGCATCTGCACAAGGTCACTTTGTTCATGTGTTTGTAAATCGTGAAACGCGAAAAAGTACTCCCATATCTCAACAGATGCGGGAGGATCTAGCCACTTATTGTTTATAAAACAATCATGATTTTAACTGGATATTTTGCAGCTCGGCATCAAAAAGATGAATTAAACTCTGAATTGCAGGCTCTTGCTGTAGTAATTCTTTTGCACGCTGGTACGCTTTTTCCTTGCGTACCGTTTGCATGATATATGGTGTGATCTGCTCAATTTCTTTGTATTCCACTTGAAACTGTGTATCGGGCCATTGCTCTTTCATGGCTTGCTCTAAAGCATGCTGGAGCTGAGACAGCATTCCTTCATATTGTTGTGGAATTTGAAAAACTGACAGGCCATTAATCGTGCCTGTCATCAGTCCATGCTGGGCCAGCTCTTGAACGGCAGGTGATAACTCGCTATTCCTAAACCAGTATTCCCATTTGTCTACAGTCCATTCATGCTCTAACTGCTGAGGTGCTAGTGTTAGAATATCCTGAGGCATCAAGTGACCAGAGTTTTCATATTGCTGAGCGCTAATACCAGCTTTTTCCAGCTTAGTATCAGACAATTTTTCACTAGAAAAACTATGAGATACCTGCTCACTCTTTCCCCCGGTTTTAAAGGACTCGGCTACAGGTAACTCAACAAATAAATCTTCCGCAGATATGGTAGGCGCTGTTTCACTCTGGCTAAGATCTTTTGGTATATCGGATTGGGTGTTTATTGCCAGTTCTGAAATGACTAGAGCATCAGGCTCAAGAAATTTAGTATCCAAAAGATCAGCAGAAGGCACTACCGGTTTAGGCTGAACATTTAAACCTGCCTCATCAAACCCGACCAGCCCATCAGCCGAGTTTAAATTAAAGCTCAGCATTTCATTTGCTGCTGAACTTTCCTCAGTATTACTGTCCGGAACAGCTGGTTCTAGCGGTTTTTTCTCAAAAGGTTCAGAAGAGTCTGCTGTAGTTTTAGACACAGTGTCTGGCTCTGCTCCAGCGAGTAATAACTCTTCAGAAATAAAATTTGTCTCAGGCTCAAGTTTCTCTGCTAAAACTGTTACCTGTGGTTCAGACAGATGAGGTGCTGTATTAACTTCTGCCGATGCTGAGGAGCTACTATCAGAAACTGCCGGTCCAGAATTGTCTATTGATATTTCATCAGGTGCCAAAGGCCGAAAAGCTAACAGCCGTAAAATACACATTTCAAAGCCCTGCTCTTGCGTAACAGACAGTTGCAGGTCAGCTCGTCCCTTACAGGCAATTTGATAATACAGTTGCAGGTCTTGCGCTGAAATCAGGCGTGAGAGCTGTAAAATTTTACGGTTAATCTCATCACTGTATTTAAGGCCTAGGTCAGGCAAATATTGTAATAGAGCCAATTCGTGTAAGGTCGAAATCAGCTGATCCAGAACAAGTGAAACATCCAGTGCCTGATGTCTAAACTGTAATAAAAGCTGGCTGACCCGGGCCTGATTATTCTGATGAATAGCCAAGATCAGGTCATATATGATAGTGCGGTCAATGAGCCCCAGCATCTCTTTGACATCCTGATGGTGTACCTCACCCTGACCATAAGCAATAGCCTGATCTGTCAGGGACAATGCATCACGTAGGGAGCCTTGGGCAGACTCACCAATTTGCCAGATGGCGTCACTATCGGCATTAATCTCTTCTTTTTGTAAAATTCGGGTTAAATGTTCAGTAATCTCATCAACTGCTAATGGTCGCAAGGTAAATTGCAGGCATCGTGAAATAACCGTAATAGGTAATTTCTGCGGATCTGTGGTAGCGAATAAAAATTTTACATGCTCTGGCGGCTCTTCGAGCGTTTTCAGGAGTGCATTAAAAGAGTGAGTAGAGAGCATATGCACTTCATCGATCAGATAAACCTTAAAGCGTCCCTGAGTCGGTGCATAAGGTACATTGTCGAGCAGTTCGCGGGTATCTTCAACTTTGGTTCTTGAAGCGGCATCAATTTCAATCAGATCAATGAAACGGCCTTCATTGACGGCTTTACAGGTAGCACATACTTCGCATGGTGTAGAAGTAACACCGGTTTCACAGTTTAAGCACTTTGCTAAAATACGCGCAATTGTTGTTTTGCCTACGCCACGTGTACCTGTAAATAAATAAGCATGATGCAGACGGCCACGTTCTAACGCATTGGTCAGCGCCCGTGACACATGGCTTTGCCCGACCAGCTCATTAAAGTTGCGTGGACGATATTTTCGCGCAAGTACTTGATACATGTATGCTCCTTTTTGCCTGTATAAGCATACTGTTTTTTTGCAGCTTAGTGAATGAGCCGTTGTCATCAATTGCTTTTAAAACGACAAGTCACTACTTTGCGTTTGAATATGAAAATAATTTTTAAAACCAGATACGCTTTTACATTTATGTATATTTAAAATTTCTGTGCTTTTAAACTATCAGGCAATCTTGTGAACACATAGAATAATGGCTGCAATTCGCTCCACACCTGAATAATATGGCTGTTCGAGTTCTTCACCAAAAATGTCCGGATCGATTTCCTGCCAGTGCCATGTAAATTTTGATTGTCCTTTAAACCACTCTTCAATTCGTTCCTGTAATATGCTTTGACCATTACGGATGGCAACCCCTGTATATAAAAACAAGTGTCCATTTCTGTAAAGATGAGTAACTCCTTGCTGCACAATATCAAAAGCCAGCTGTGCACCATCCATTTTATAGCCACCATGCCGGTACTGACGCCGCTCCGAGTCTACCAGGTAAGGAGGATTGGCAATAATCAAATCATATTGCTCATGAATTTCCTGATATAAATGACTATTTACTGCACGAAACTTTTCAATGCCCGAGAATTCTGCATGAAGTTCACTTAATAATAGAGCGTGTGGATTAATGTCTACCAATGTAAGTTCTGGCTGAGGGTTAAATTTTTTGGTTGTTAGAATCGCAGTGGCTGCCGTACCCGAGCCCATTTCCAGAATACTGTTCACAGAGAACTGCTGTTGTTTTAGGAAACAGTCTAAATGCAAATTAAAACGGTAGGTATCAGGTCCTAAAAAAACAGCATTCTGGCTAGTTGTAGGGTAACTGCTATGGATAAAAATCTCATCATTTAAACTTGAAACACGAAATTTACAACGAAACAGTTGCTCCTGCTGCTCAAGCAAATCATGATATTTCAATAGTTCAAATAAAGGTGCCTTGAGATCTGCTGCATAGAACCAGCGATTCCAGCCAAAAATATCTGCTAAAGTTTCTCCTACCGCCGCATGTCTTAAGACCCGTGAATGCGTTTCTGGCGTTACACTGATAAATTGATAAGCATTAGCTTTAAGATGTTTTAACAGATCTAGTAAAGCCTGCTTCTTGGTTTGTAAATCTGAAAGCTCTATGTCCATATATGTCCTTTTATATTATTTTAATTCAAGAGAACCATCCTTTCCTGCCAGTAAGTACACCATCTGCACAGCGTAAAGCTTCTTGAGTGAGTGCCCACAGACGGTAATCTCCAGTCATGGAACCCATCTGGAAATTATGAGTATAGGCAAAACTCAAATTACGCTCAGGATCACACCAGGCCGCTGAACTGTTATAACCCATGTGCCCAAAACCTTGTTGGGCGGCCTTACCCAGCGTAAAAATCCGATGATAGCCCAAACGCCAGTTCATGGGTACAGGCATAACCCGGTCGCGAGCAAAACTCTGAATACTGCTGAGCTCCTGAAAAACTTCTGGTTTAATCAAGACCTTACCTTTCCACTGTCCATGATTAGCCAACATGGCATAAATTTTTGCCAGACTATGCGCATTAAACACACCATTGGCTGCGGGAACCAAGGCCTGCAGGCCGGCCTCATTAAAGAAGCTAAAGTTTTTCATTCCTTTAGGAACCATAGCATCTTGGAAATCTTGAGGGTTCTGTCCACTCCAGTAAAACAGCTTTTCACTAAATGATGTTTTTCTTTTTGTTTTCTTTGATATTTGATTGTTATGTTTCTTCCGGACTGGTTTAGAGGCAGCAAAAGGACGAGCTACACGCTCCAGTTCAGTCAAGGGAAGACCAAAATATGCACCATCTAACCCAAGTGGTTCTACCAGATATTGTTGCATTAACTGAGATAAAGTTTGACCGGTAACTTTCTCAAGTAGCCCGCCGACCAGCCAGCCAAAAGTTAAAGCCTGATAAGCAACGCCCTCTCCTGCTGAAAAACGTGGTTTAGCCTGCTCGAACACTGTTAACATATGCTGCCACTCGAGCATTTCTGCAGCGTCATTAATCAGGTTGCGGATATCATATAAACCGCTTTGATGAGACAATATATGTCGTAGCGTCAGCTTGTCTTTCCCTTGCTGTGCAAATTCAGGCCAATATCGACCAATGGGTGTGTCATAGTCCAGAAAGCCTTCACTTACCAGAATATGAACTAAAGTGGCCAATACGCCTTTACCGGTTGAATAGCATACTGCCAGCGTATCGGCTTGCCAGTTTTCAGTTACAGATTTTTTGCCATTATAAATATCAACAACTTTTTTTCCTTTAAAATAAACTGCTAACCCAGCCCCTCCGCTATTTAAACGGCTAGACTGCAATCGGCTAAACAGCTTTGCTAAATCTCTGAATTCAGATTGACATTCACCCTGATAATGCTGGTGTCCATGAAGAATCCATTCTTGAATGGCTGACATATCATTACTCTTATTTTTAATCTAAATGTTTTAATTCAATACTTACTATAAAAAAGCCTGAGTTATGAAACTCAGGCTTAAAACTTACAACGCTTTAATACAACCCGCAACATGGGGTTTATGCGATTTGGCATTACAAATCAGGAATACTGTATCTTGGCCTTGCTCGGCAGAGAGAAGCTCCACCCGGGAAGGTAAATACATAGGTAATTTAAAATTCACATCGGCTTCATAAGCTTCTGGTAGTTCAAGACTTGCCAGTGCTCGAGCCTTACTCCACATACCATGTGCTATTGCCTGCTTGAAACCAAATGCTTTGGCTGTAACAGCATGAATATGGATCAGATTGAAGTCTCCTGAGACTAAAGCATAGCGGCGTCCGGTATTTTCAGAAATATCCCATTTTTCTTTCAACTGATATTCGGGTTCCTGTTCAGCCTTTACCTTTTCTGCCGCTTTTACTGTACTTTTCTGACGAACCAGGTAGGTAGTCAGTCCTTCCATCACGACCTGTTTACCAGCTTTAGCAGTAGTGATAAAATCGAATTGTATACCTTTATCATGGGGTTTAAGTTCACCAAACCTGCAAGACAACGTCAGCTCTTCACTGGTTTTGATGCTACGGGTTTGACGTACCATATTGCGAATATGTACCAGCCCCAGAATTGCAAACGGGAAAGCTTCCTGCGTCATCATATGCATTTGCAGACTTTGTGAAAGTACTGCCAGATAAATTGCAGGAACCTCTCCATTATTTTTAAAGCCGCACACTTCATTGTAGGCTTTCAGATGTTTCTGATCGATCTTAAGAGAGTCCACAACATATTCAACTTGTGGCAATACTTTCTCAGCTTTAGGCTTTTTAAAAATCAGTCCCTGAATAACTTTTGGATAAGCCAGATAAGGCTTAGGCAACTGGCTAAAATGACGTGTGTGCATACTCAACCTTCATCAATATCTTTTTTATAAATAAAATTCCCTCTCCCTTGCTCAGGAAGAGGGCCAGAGAGGTTTAAATCCACCTCTCCTTTTATACTGCTCTTCCCTTTAATGGAAAAGAGTTTTTATGAAAAATTTACGCGCCTAACAGGCTTTGTCCACAGACACGCACAACGTTGCCATTTAGGCCTGTAGATGCAGTTGAGGCAAACCATGCTATCGTTTCAGCAACATCTACCGGTAAACCACCCTGACTCATAGAGTTCATACGGCGTCCGGCTTCACGGATTGCAAATGGTATGGCTGCGGTCATTTGAGTTTCAATAAAACCCGGGGCAACTGCATTAATGGTAATCCCATTTTTCAGAAGTGGTGCGGTAAATTTAACCAGACCGATTACGCCTGCTTTAGAGGCAGCATAGTTAGTTTGGCCCAGATTACCAGCAATACCTGATATGGAAGATACGCATACAATACGGCCATTGTTATTTAAGCCATCATTTTCCAGCAGATAATCATTAATACGCTCTGCCGCAGACAGGTTGATATTTAGTACCATGTCCCAAAGTTCAGGCTTCATATTGGCCAGTGTCTTGTCACGGGTCACACCGGCATTATGCACAATAATATCCAGACCACCTTTTTCTGAGGAAGCTGCCTTAATTTTTTCACCTGCATCAGCTGCGGTAATATCCAGTGCCAAAACTGAACCACCAATACTTGCTGCAACCCGGTCAAGGTCAGCTTGCTGCTGTGGCACATCAAGACAAATCACATGAGCACCATCACGTGCCAGTACCTGTGCAATCGCCTCGCCAATACCACGGCTGGCGCCAGTTACCAATGCCATTTTGCCATCTAAAGGTTTAGCCCAGTCAACATTAACCACTTCAGCTTTAGATACACGGATTACCTGACCAGATACATAAGCTGAGCGAGGTGAAAGCAGGAAACGTAGAGTAGATTCAATATTCGCTTCAGCGCCTTCATCTACATATACAACTTGAGCGGTAATACCTTTTTTGAATTCTTTGCCAACTGACTTAACAAAGCCTTCTAATGCGCGCTGGGCAATTGCCTGTTTTACTGTTTTGGCATGCTCAGGTGTAATGCCTACTACAATCACTCTGCCAGAAGTCTGAATCTGGCGGGCAACCGGATTAAAAAATTTATACAGTTCATTTAACTGCTCAGAGTTCTGGATTCCGGAAGCATCAAATACCACTGCCTTAAACTTGGACTCTTTATCGCCAGCATTAAAAGCACTGAGGTTCAAGCCGGTCTGGGCTGCTGCCTGCTGTAGTTCAGCATTATTACCTGCATAGCTATTTGCATGGATATTGTTTAAAACCTGTGCAATTTCACCAGACAATGTACTTGAGGGTGCTGCACCTAAAAGTACTGCTCCTTTAATAACAGGCGCAGCTGACTCAAAACGGTCCAGCTGGATTGGCGATGGTAAACCTAGATTCTTGATGACAAATTTACCAATTGGAGATTTTGCAAATACCTGGTATTGATCAGTCATGTTTATTATCTCTCATACAATTTAATTTGAATGAACCTGGAGTTCTGTTGACTTTAGAAGTAATCTCAAACAGTTATATTTCAAAGGGTCCACCGGATTCTAGCAAAATAATACTTGAGTTACTGTTTTGATGTCTTGACCTGAAAGCTCCATGCAATGTCATTGTAGTCAATTCAGGCTATTCTATAATATGTTAATGTAACACATCAGAATATCGTAAACGTGCTTGGAAAAGCCTTATGACTAAAACAACTCAAGAAAATCAGGCGGTCGAGAATTCTGCTCGGGAGAACGTGTCAAATACATCAAAAACAGCATCGCGTACTGCTAAAAGTACGACCGAATCTCCCAAAGCAGTAAAATCCACTTCTAGCCGTAGCAAAAAAACTGTCTCTACTGCAGCTAAAGTTACTTCGTCTAATCCATCTTCTGTTCAACAGGATCAAAACATGAGTCAAAACACAGTTCGCCGCGTTGCAATTATTGGTGGTAACCGTATTCCATTTGCACGTTCAAATGGTCCTTACTTTACTGCATCCAATACTGATATGTTAACCGCAGCATTAAATGGCCTTGTTGAGCGTTTTAATCTGCAGGGACAACGCATTGGTGAAGTTGTTGCTGGTGCTGTTCTGAAACATAGCCGTGACTTTAATATGACACGCGAATGTGTACTTAATACTCAACTTGCACCTGAAACACCTGCTTACGACATCCAGCAGGCATGTGGTACTGGTTTACAGGCTGCCTTTTTGGTTGCAAATAAAATTGCCCTGGGCCAGATTGATGTAGGTATTGCTGGCGGTGTGGATACCACTTCCGACGCGCCAATCGCTTTTGGGGATGGCTTGCGTAAGGCCTTACTCGAACTCAATATTGCCAAAACTGCAAAAGACCGGCTAAAAGCCTTAACTAAAATTAATGTTAAAAACCTACTGGATGCGCCTAAAAATGGTGAACCACGTACCGGCTTGTCTATGGGTGAACATCAGGCGATTACTGCGCTCGAATGGGGAATTTCCCGTACTGCACAAGATGAACTGGCTGCATCAAGCCATCATAAGCTGGCTGCAGCCTATGAAGCAGGTTTTTTTGATGACCTGATTACTCCTTTTCTCGGTGTTGAACGTGACCAGAACCTTCGTCCGGATTCATCTGTCGAGAAACTGTCAAAACTGAAACCTGTTTTTGGTAAAGGTGAGACAGCTACTATGACCGCAGGCAATTCGACTCCCCTAACTGACGGTGCATCTGTTGTATTGCTGGCATCTGAAGAATGGGCAAAAGCTAACGGTCATGAAGTGCTGGCTTATTTGACCTTTACTGAAACTGCTGCTGTCGATTTCGTTAACAAGAAAGAGGGACTGCTAATGGCACCTGCTTATGCAGTTCCACGTATGCTTGAACGTGCCGGTCTGAAACTTCAGGATTTTGATTATTATGAAATTCATGAAGCTTTTGCTTCCCAGGTACTTTCCACCTTGAAAGCATGGGAAGACCCAACTTTCTGTAAAGAGCGTTTAGCACTGGAAGCGCCACTTGGGTCAATTGATCGCTCTAAATTGAATGTTAATGGTTCCTCACTGGCAGCAGGGCATCCATTTGCAGCGACTGGCGGCCGTATTTTGGCTACTGCTGCAAAACTGATTAATCAAAAAGGTTCTGGCCGGGTACTGATTTCAATCTGTGCAGCGGGTGGACAGGGTGTTACAGCAATTGTAGAAAAATAATTTCTGCTTTGTGAATGAATACAAGAAGGCCGCTTAATGATTAAGCGGCCTT